>CAZNXK010000212.1:0-4127 GCA_964576835.1 uncultured Treponemataceae bacterium
CACGGCGTCGCGGCCGTAGCGCCGGCCCATCGCGGCCAGGACGCGGTCAGAGCCCGACTGGACCGACAGATGGAGGTGGGGTCTGACCCTGGGCAGGGCAAAGGCGCGGATGAAATCGTCGTCCACCCGGTCGGGTTCCCAGGACGACACGCGGAAGGCCACCCGCCGGGTGCCGCCGACAAGGAGCTCGAGGAGACCGGGGAAACCGAGGCCGCCCGAGCGGTACTGGGAGAGGTTGACGCCGGTCAGGACGATTTCCCGGATGCCGGAAGATTCGAGGGCGGCCGCGCGGGCAAGCGCCTCGCCGGGGGAGAGGCTGACGGAATGGCCGCGCGCCAGGCAGACGCGGCAGTAGGCGCATCGGTTGTCGCAGCCGTCCTGCACCTTGAGCTGGACGCGTGAATGGAAGCGCACGTCACCCGGCACGAAGGCGAAGGGGTCGGGAGTCCTGCCTGCGGCCAGCGAGGCCAGCAGCCGGGCCTCGGACAGGAGATCCAGGCCCGCCAGGCGGGCGGAGGCGAGGTCGGCCGCCATGAGCCGCAGGGCGTCCTTGCGCGAGCCGGGAATGACGACGGTGCGGGGCGCGACGGCCGAGAGGGCGTCCGGTTCCAGCTCGGCGTAGCAGCCGGTGACCAAGGCGACGGCTTCCGGGTTGAGCCTGAGGGCAAGTCGCATCTCGCGGCGGGCCTTCTGTTCGGCCTTGCTCGTGACGGTGCAGGTATTGAAAACGACGACGTCGGCAGGCTCCCCGGCGTGGACCACGGTTGCGCCGGCGGCGGCGAAGCTGTCGGCTATCGACTCGGTCTCGGTCTGGTTGAGCTTGCAGCCGAAGGTGCGGAAGGATACGCGCAACGTCATGGTGACCGGCTACCTTCTGACGCGGGGACCGACGCGTTCCTTGCCGAGTACGGCATCGGTCAGCCCCGGATTGATGGCCAGCGCGGCTTCATAGGCCTCCAACGCGAACGTCCAGTCGGAGGCCCGCTCGCGAACGTAGCCGAGCCTGGCCCACCAGCGGGCGTTGCCCGGCTCGTATTGCAGCGCCGTGCGCATCGCGATGTCGGCGTGCTGCAGGCCTTCGATCCGCAGGTAGGTTTCGCCCATCAGGTAGTAGACGGTGCCTATCCTCGAGCCGTCCGGCAGGAGGTTGATGTAGTCCCTGAAGTGCTCGAGGGCCTTTTCGTTCTTGCCCTGGTGGTAGGCTGCCTCGCCGAGCGACTCGACGATGCGCGGATCCTTGCGCACGGTGGCATAGGCCCTGGTCGCGTACAGTTCGGCGTCGGCCCAGCGCTCGAGCGACAGAAGGCTCCAGACAAGAACGACGTACGATTCGATGCTTGACGGGTCGGCCGAGAGTTCGGCGAGGCAAGTCGCCCTGGCTTCGTCCCAGCGGCCTT
The DNA here is from genome assembly GCA_964576835.1 of uncultured Treponemataceae bacterium. GTDB lineage: Bacteria > Spirochaetota > Spirochaetia > Treponematales > UBA12059 > SZUA-370. The sequence continues at coordinate 1,398 of CAZNXK010000212.1, forward strand.
CGGTATACATTTTGAGCGCATCGGGTTTTCCCTGGGCAAAGGCCGGCGTCATGGCGACCATGATCGCCAAAGCGATGGCGACGGTCTCAGCTCTGGGCTGCATTGGAGGGACCGGTCATCGAGCAGATGCCGTTGAAGCGGCAGCCCGGCTCCATCGTCACCTCCGCCGCCCTGACGTCGCCGTCCACCCGGCAACTGGCGAACAGTTCCACCCTGCCGGAAGCCTGGATGTTGCCCTTGAGGGTGCCCCTGACGGTGACGTTGCGGGCGGTGATGTCGGCCTCGACGACTGCATTCTCGTCGATGTGCAGGTCGTTCTCCGTGGATATCGACCCCGAGACGCGGCCTTTAATCATCAACGGTTCCTTGAAAACCATCGTGCCGGCGAATTCGACGTCGGCCGCGAGGATCGTATCGATTGTATCTTCATCTACGGTGCTGAGTTGAACGTCTGTCATGATCGGCGATGATACGGCAAAGAGCCCCGCCTGGCAAGTGAGCCGCTTTCCATGTTCCGGTGCAGGGGATATATCAGGCAGGCTTGATGGCGACGTACAGCGCGGAGAAAAGCTCCGGGCTCATGGTCTCGGCCCGGGCATCGGGAGATACGCCGACCGAGCCGCAGGCCGCAGCAAGCGCGTCCTCGGAAAATCCGGCCGCCTTGAGGTTGTTTCGGAGCGTCTTGCGCCTCGAGCTGAAGCAGGCGCGGGTGAAGCCGGTAAAGGCCTTTTCTCCGGCGAACGGCACGGCGTCCCTGCGCGATTCCATGACGACGACCGATGAAATGACGCGGGGCTGGGGCCAGAAGCAGCCGGGCGACAGGTCGAAGGCGGCCTTCACGGTATAGGCGGACCGGCAGAGCACTGTGAACGCCGCGTAATTCTTGGTTCCGGGAGACGCGCACATGCGCTGTGCGGCCTCCTTCTGGACGGTGAACACCATGCGTTCCGGTCTGACGCCGTCTTCGATGAGGGAGACGATGATGGCGCCCGCGGCGTTGTACGGCAGGTTGCCGAACGCGAGTCCAGGCTTGCCCGAGGCGGCGAGCGCATCCGGCCAGGTCCTCACGAAGTCTCCTTCGTACAGCTCGAAGCCCGGCATGGCGCCGTACGACGAACGGATGAACTCGGCGAATCCCTTATCGATCTCGAAGGCGGATATCGCCAGGCCCGCCATGAGGGCCTCGCGGGTCATCGAGCCGGCTCCCGGCCCTATCTCCCACGCCCTCGTTCCCGGCTCCACGCCGAAGAGGGCGGAGATGCGGCGCCTGGAATTGCCGCTTATGAGGAAGTTCTGTCCGTATTTCTTCCTCATGCCCAGCCCAAGGCCATCGAGCATGACGGAGAGTTCGGTGGGTGAATCGTAATTGACCGGCAGGGGAACCGCGCCGGTATCCGGCGCGCCGTGAACCGGCTTTGAAGGCGACATGGGGGACAGCATACACGAAGGCGGCTCCGAGGGCAACGACGAGGCCCAGAACGACGCGGCCTCTGGCCGCCTCGATCGAGGGGAGCCTCGCGGCCAGGGCCATGACGGCTGCCAGCGCATCGTAGGGCAGGCTTATGAGCGCCGCCGTCGCCGGAGCGGCGATCGGCAGGGCGGCGACGATGGCGGCCCCGGCGATGCCGCTCCACATCAACGCGGCCACGAGGAGGCCTGCCGCCGCGCTCGTTATCGGAGAGAAGGGGTTGAGCCTGCCGAATGTGACTATGGACAGGCCGGCGGTGGCTGCAAGCGCGGCCAGTCCCGTGGCGAGCGCTCCCGAAACCGGAGGCGGGAGCCAGCGGCGCAGGCCGAATTCGTAGACGGGGCCGTAGACGGCTATGCCCGCGACGGCGATGTATGACAGCTTGAACGACAGCGCGTGAGCGGTCTGCGGCTGCAGCGCCAGGGCCATGGCGAAGGCGATGGACAGGACGGCCAGCGGCGGCTGCGGTCTGTCGCTTGCCGCGGCAGCGCTCGATATCCAGAACATCGTCACGGCGCGCGCCACCGACGGCAAGGGCCCCACGACGTACAGGTACAGGCCGGCCAGGACGCAGGCGAGCGCGCGCGCCCGGTACGGGCCGATGGCAAAGGAAAGCATCAGCGAGACGAACGCGGCGAGTATGCCGACATGCTGGCCGGAGAGGGCCAGGATGTGGGAGCAGCCGGCGTCCCTGAAATTTTCCGAGAGCTTCGCGTCCAGGTCGTCGCGTACGCCCACCACCAAAGCCTCGAGGAGCGGCCCGGCCCTGCCCGACGCCCCGGACAGAGCGCCAAGCAGGCTCCTCCGCGCATAGGCGCGGGCGGTCTCGAAAGCCGCCGGAGGCCCGAGCGTGCTCACGTCGCCTGAGTCGACGAAAACAACCGGCATTGCCAGTGCGTCGGGCCATGCGCCGCCTCCGGTCCTCGGCGGAAGGGGCACCCCGTGCAGCGCGACCAGGACCATCTGGCCGCGCAGGGGTTCCGGGGAAACCCCTCCGTATCCACGCTTGCCTGTCCGGCGCGCGTAGACGGTCAGGCGACCCGCCGCGGTGACCCGCGCCCCGTCGGCACAGCGGACAGCCGACACCTCGATTTCATAGCCCGCGAGTCCGGTCGCGGTACGGCGCGGGTCGGAGACCAGAGCGCCTTCGCACGCGCTGATCCTCGCGCCGCCAGGCGGGAATCCCGGGCTGCAACGAGCGGCAAAGGCTTCGACGCGGGCGTGGGCCGCGCAGCCGAGGCAGAGGCCGAGCGCCGCCGACG
>CAZNXK010000213.1:0-3954 GCA_964576835.1 uncultured Treponemataceae bacterium
GAAGACAGATGCGATACTTCGACACTCATGCCCACATCGGGCTTATTTACGATGACCCAATAGAGCAGCTGCTCGCCTGCCAAGAAGCGAAGCAGTACGGCGTCCAGAGGATCGTCAGCATTTGCAACAGCCTCATCGATTTCTTCCAGGTGTACGATAACCTGAAGACATCCGAACACGTCTTCCATGCGGCGGGCGTTTCGCCGTCGGAGGTGGCGTCTCCCGGCAAGGAATGGCGTGCAAGGCTCGACGACGCCCTGAAGCTGGCGCGGGTGATAGCCGTCGGCGAGATAGGGCTGGACTATTTCCATAGATATGGGGACAAGGACAGCCAGATCGAGCTGTTCATCGACCAGCTCGACATCGCGGCGCGGCATGACCTGCCGGTGATCATCCACAACCGCGAGGCGGGAAAAGATGTGCTGGATGTGCTCCGTGACCGCCTGCCTCCTGCCGGCGGCGTACTTCACTGTTATTCCGAGAATGCCGAGTACGCGTTGCGCGCGCTGGACCTGAACCTGTACTTTTCGTTCGCGGGAAACCTGACGTACCGCAACGCAAAGAACCTCCACGAGACCGTCCGCGTCCTGCCGCTGGACCGCATCCTCGTCGAGTCCGAAGCGCCGTTCATGGTGCCATCCAAGTACCGTGGCAAGCGCAACAAACCCGAATTCCTGCCGGCCACGGTCGACGACCTGGCCATGTTGATGGACTTGCCGGTCGAGGAAGTCGCCGAAGCGACCTGGCAGAACGCCTGTAGGTTGTTCCGCCTTCCGGCCTGACAACGGGGCGCCCGCGACAACGGGCGCCTTTTTTGTCAGCTTTGGTCGAATCCAAGGGAGAATCGATGAACCTTCACGTTCCGGTCCGCGTCGGGAGCTATACGACGCGCGGCAACCTGTTCCTCGCGCCTGTGGCCGGTTATTCCGATGCCGCGTTCCGATCCGTCTGCATCGACGCGGGTTGCGACCTGGCTTTCACCGAAATGGTCAGCTCAGAAGCGCTGACGCGGGGCCACCTCAAAACCGAGGTACTGCTCGGCAGAGAGGACAACGAGCTGGACTACGCGGTCCAGCTTTTCGGCTCGTCACCGGAGGTGATGGCCAAGGCTGCCGCCATCGTGGCCGAACGGTGGAAACCGGCCATCATCGACGTCAACTGCGGCTGCCCCGTCCCCAAGATCGTCAGGACAGGAGCCGGTTCGGCCTTGATGCGCGACCCCGGGCGGATCAGAGCCATCGTGGGAGCGATGGCGGAAGCGGTCGCAACACCGGTAACCGTCAAGATACGGCTAGGCTGGGACGATTCGACCATCAATTATCTGGAGGCGGCCGCCGCGGCCGTGCAAGGCGGCGCGGCCGCGGTGACCTTGCACGCGCGGACCAAGGCGCAGGGCTACGCGGGCAAGGCGGACAGCTCGGCGTTCTTCCGTCTCGCCGACGCTATACCCGTGCCGGTGTTCGCGTCGGGCGACCTGTTCTCGGCGGCGGCGGCGGTGGAGCTGCTGTCCGGCGCGAGTCATGTGTCGGGCGTCATGTTCGCCAGGGGCGCGATGGGTGATCCGTTCATATTCACCAGGGCAAAGGCCGCGCTCCAGGGCCTCGCGGAGCCGGTGACGAGCGCGGCCACACGGATCGCGGCAGCCCGCCGCCATCTGTCCATTTCTGTCCGAGCTTATGGCGAGCGCGTGGCGTGCGTCGAGTTCAGGAAGCAGGCCTGCGCTTGGCTCAAGGGCACCCCCGGCGGCGCGGAACTGCGGAAGATGGCGGTGTCGTGCCGCGGCGTTGCAGACTGGGAGGTGTTCTTCACAGCCTGGGAAAGGGTGGCCGAGCGCGTCGCGGCTACTGGGTGGCAGGCATTTTCTTGAGCCAGGCTTGAATCCGCGCTTCGAGCGTGGCATTGGGATCGACGGGAGGATTCGGTCCGGTCGCCTCGAGGAGCAGCGGCAGCACGATGTCCTTCCTCAGCTCCGGCCACTTCGACGGCAGGATATCGGGCGGTTTTAGATAGTGCGCAGGCGGCATCTTGCCGAGCAGCGAGGGGTAATACAACGGAAAGAGCTTCTCGTTTACCGTACGGATCGACGAGAATCCTCCGGCGATGCCGAACGACGACTCCATCGATCGATACCGCTTCGCTTCGTCGAGGATGGAACGCTGGGTCTCCTCAGAGTAGAACCACTTGAGGAAAGCCTCCGCGGCTTGTTTGCCCGAGCCACCGCGGCATATGCCCGCGTAGACGATGTCCTCGTCGACCGGAACGACACCATCCTTTGCCAGCCACCGGAATGACAGCGACGAGCGGCGTTCCTCGGAGACTACGAAATACGACGACGAGACCATCGCGGAGTAGCCGGTCCGCCCTTCCTCCACCGACTTGTAGCCTGGCAGGTACAGGTACTTGAACTGGAACTCGTCTTCCTTGGTCGCCGATTCGTTGGATCGCTCGGCCCATGCACGAATGTAGGCTATGCCTTGCTCGAGACCGGCCCGGTTCCACTTGAGGGGAGCTCCTTCCTTGAATTCAGCTCCAAGAAGCCTGATCGTCGAGTAGAGGAAGTCGGGTGACCAACGCGGACCGAAACCCATGTTCGTGAACGATGTCTTGGTGGCCTTGTTCTGGGCCGCGCCGAGCCGCTCGAGTTCCGCGAGATCGAGAATGAATCCGTCGCTCATCGAGTCGTCGAGTTCCCGCCTGAAAACGACCAGCGGCAAGTTGAACGAAACCGGCAGGAGCATCTGCCTGCCTTCAGAATTGCCCAGTTCAAGCAGTCCGGGATAGAAGGAGCTTTGGTTGATGACCAAGTCCGAGAACAGGTGGTCGAGCGACTGGAGTGTGGATTTCGTCTGTGAATTCTTGAGGTACCGACCAATGACCAGGGCGGGTTTGACGCCGGGTTTGGAGATGGACGACGCGACATGTTCGTCCCAGGTAACGTTGATCCTGTACCGGTTCTGCGACGTGTTGAACGCAGCCGCGTAGAGAGCCATCTGGGGGACGTCCGTCCTGAGTTCGGCTACCGGCGCTTCGATGATGCCGCAGGATGCGGATGCCGCGAGGACCGAGGCGAATATCGCCAGAACATGCCCAGGACGGTACCTTCTTGCCTTCGTCATTGGCCAAGATTAGCTCAAAACGGATGCTTGCTCAAGCCAAAATTGCCAGCGGTCGAGTATGGCGTCAATCGCTGTATATCAGTATACTGATGCAATGCAGATAAAGACGCCTGAAATCTACTCGATGATCGAGGCGATTGGGCATCACTTCAAGACGAACATCTCGAACAGGTTCACCCGCGGCGCGCTGTCCCTGCTGGTGCTCGACAACGCCACCTGGAACCAGATCGAAGAACTGACGGAGAAGTCGGACAACTACCGCTACCAGGGCTACCACCTGGACGAACTCTATGGCTTGATACTCGCCATGGCGCGTTTCGTCTCCGCCGCAAGGAAACAGGCAGCCCAGACCCTGCGCTACGGCAACATCGATCGCCTTACCAGCCAGGACCGGGTGCTTCGCGACATGGTGGTGAACAATTTCTCGTCGAACCTCAACATACTCGCTGATTCGGTCAACAAGCTGTATGTAAAGGTCGTCGAGATCGACAAGGACAATTCCAGCGGCCGACCGGCCATCTACACGCGATTCCCGGAACTGGCCGAGCTCGGGCGGTACCTCATAGGCTGATACCATGGCTGGGTTTCCGGAAGAACCCGGTACCTTGACATTAAGGCCTTGTTTATTTAGTATTCGGTTCCACGAGTTGGAGCGGTGTCCGAGCGGTTTAAGGAGGCGGTCTTGAAAACCGTTGTACCGAAAGGTACCGGGGGTTCGAATCCCCCCTGCTCCGTAAGGACGCTGCAATAGACCGTGTTCATTGATAGATATTGAGTAGATTAGAAAAATGCCTTTGATCCAGGGGGATTCGAACCAAGCCCCCGCCGACCAAAGGGA
>CAZNXK010000214.1:0-3897 GCA_964576835.1 uncultured Treponemataceae bacterium
CTCGTGCCCGCCGGCCTCGACGGCCTCGAGGCGATCTACGGCGCGTACGGCGCGTCCGAGAGGAAAACCCTCCTGGAGCTCGCGTCGCGCCGCGGCCTGGCAGTCTGCGCCGGCAGCGACTTCCACGGGCCCGGCCAGGAGGGGTCAGATGACGCAGGGGAGATGGACGAGGACCAGTGGCATGCCTTCAGGAACAGCATCTTCGAACGTTCCGTCCCCGCATCCGCCATGTCGCCGGATTCCGTCGCCGGCAGGCCAATCCATCCTTACGCGCGCGGCACGGGGCTCGCTCCCCGTCATTTCGCGAAGCGTGTGGCGCTTCCCGCCTTCGCGGTAGTCGCCCTCTTCGCCGTCGCCCTTTTCGCCGTCATCATCCCCCAGGTCCGGGGTATGCTGCTCGAGCACAAGAAGGAGACGATACGGGACATCACCGAATCGGCGGTCAGCATTCTCGCAGAATACGATCGCGAGGTCGGCAGCGGCCTGCGCGACCTCGGATCCGCCCAACGCGACGCGGCAGCCCGGATCAGGGACGTCAGGTATGGACCGGCCAAGAAGGACTATCTCTGGATAACCGACCTTCTGCCCAGGATGGTGATGCACCCCTACCGGCCGGAACTCGACGGGGAAGACCTCCGCGATTTCCGGGATGGGGAAGGCGTCGCCGTGTTCGTCGAATTCGTCCGCGCCGCCAGCTCCGAGAAGGGCGGGTACGTCGAGTACCTGTGGCAATGGGAGGACGAAACGAGCCGTATCGTCCCTAAGCTGTCCTACGTGACCCGCTTCGAACCCTGGGGCTGGATAATCGGCACCGGCGTCTACCTCGAGGACGTGAACCAGGAAATATCGGCGCTGACAGGCAAGACGGGGCTGATATCGCTTGCCGTGGCGGCGCTGTTGACCGTGGTACTCGCCTTCATGGTCCAGCAGAGCCACGTGATCGAGCTCGCCAGGCAAGCGGCGGAGTCCGCTGTCCAGGAATCCCGCGAACGGTACCGCGTCCTCGTCGAGGTATCCCGCGAGGGCATGGCCATCGTGATGAATGGAGCCTTCACCTTCGCCAACGCGTCCCTTCTGGAGATGACCGGGTACACTGAATACGAGTTTTTCCTCCTCACGGCGGGCGAGGTGCTCGTGCCCTTCCCCGACGAGCCTGAAGAATCGGCGCTGTTCATCCACTCCCTATCGCGCGGTTCATCACCGGCGGCCACGATACCCGCCCCCTTCGCCTGCGCGCTCGCTCCGAAATCCGGCCCGCCCCTCGAGGTGCTCGTGACAGCCACCGGGTTCGGGCCAGGCGGGAGAAAGGGCGTCATTCTGGCGATGCGGAAGGAAGACGTCAGGGGACAAGCCGACGATGGAGCGGATTCGGCGGCGGGATGGGCCAATGCCGAGGCGGGAGCCTTCTCCGCGCGATGGAGCAGGCGGGCGGGATTGCTCCGCGCCAACGGCAGCTTCAGGGAAATTTTCGGCATCGAGCCGGACGCGGACCTGTCCCGCATAGGCCTGTTCCCGCTTTTCCCCGACAGGGGGGAGGAACTGCATCGCCGCCTTGAGCTCTACGGCGTCGCGACCCGTTTCAGCGCGCGGCTCGAACCCCGGGCCTCTACCTCGCGGGACGTCCTGGTCACGGCTTTCCTGACCGGCGCGGAGCGAGGGGACCAGGCGCGCATCGAGGGCATCGTCGAGGACATTACGCTGGAACGGCGCGCCGAGGAAGCGCGGAGGGAATCCGCCGCATCCCTCGAAGCCAGACGGCTCTGCGCCACGGAACCGGTGTCCGCCGTCGCGTCTCCCCCGACCACCTGCGGCCCCGAGCTGGCCGCCAGCGAGGCCGCGTTGCGGATGAAGCGCTCAGGCGCCGGGGCGGTGCTGGTCATCGATGGCTCGGACAGGGCCCTCGGCTATGTATCCGAGGGCGACCTGGCTCGGCGCGTCATAGCCGACGGCGTGGATCCGGCCACGCCGGTGTACCGCATCATGAGCTCGCCGCTCCCCTTGATGCCTGGATCGACGCCTATCCCGTCAGCCCTCGCGATCCTGCGCCGGCCGGGACCGGGCTGGGCTGCGCTCGAGGGCGCCGACGGCTCGGTCTCGGGCATCGTGCGCCGAGGGGACCTGGAAACCGGGCCCGGCGACCGCCTGACACCGCTGTTCGGCGAGATGGCGCGCGCCCGTTCGGTCGATGAATTGTCCGACATGAGGCGCTCCATCCTCGAGGAAGTCAAACGTGTCGTCGATGCTGGCGCACGGTCCAGGCAGGCGGTGAACCTGATCACCGAGGCTCACGATCGGACCGTCTGCCGCATCGTCGACCTTGCCGTCGAGCGGTTCGGGCAGGCTCCATGCCCGTGGGCCTTCGTCGCGCTCGGGAGCGCCGGACGGGGGGAACTCCTCCCCGACTCCGACCAGGACAACGCCATCGTATTCGAACCATCGGCGGGAACGGATGAATCGGATCGTGCCTGGTTCCTCAGGCTGGGCGAACTCCTGTGCCGCTCGCTCGAGACGACGGGCCTGCCCCTCTGTCCTCACGGGCTCATGGCGATGGAGCGTGAATGGTGCGCCCCCCGGACAGCGTACGAGGAACGGTACGATCGCTGGATCCTCGAACCCGAACCGGAACTCGTGATCAACATGAACGCCTTGATCGACATGAGAACGGTAGCGGGCGACGATCGCATCGTCGCCTCGATCCGCGGATACCTGGGGCGCGCCGTCGAGGCCGCGCCCTCCTTCCTCGTCCACCTGGCCAACGGCGCGCGCAACCTGCGGATCCCGGCCATGCCGATCGCCGACTCGAAAGGCGCCAAGGAGGCCGCGGGGCTCTTCCCGTCCTTCGCCCGGGTCTATGCCCTCAGGGCAGGACTCCGCGCGACAGGTACCTTTTCCCGCCTCGAGGCGCTCGCGGCGTCTGGTGCGCTCTGGGCCGAGACAGCCAGCGAATCCTCGGAGGCCTGCGAGATCCTTCTCCGCGCCCGGCTGTGCATGGGTCTCGCGCGCCCCATCCTGCCCGGCATGGCGCCGGAGGCTCCGCCCATGTTGACGGGCAGGCTCAACGAGACGATCCTCCGGGCTGCCCTTTCGCAGGCGGCAATCCTCCAGAAGCGTATCGGTTTCGATTTCCTCGGTATGCCAGGTTGAGGCCAACGGTCTCCGGGGCCCGACCGTCAAGACAGCTCGTGCGGCATCAGCCGGCGCCGTGGCCGGAAATACGTCTTGGCGGAGTAGTCGTACAGGTCCGAGACCTTGGTCATGTAGATGCACGCGTAGCCGTCGATCTGGCCGGCGTAACGGCTCTCCTCCTGGCCGGCGCGCAGAACCTCGCCCCAATACGGGTTGAAATGCCGGCGGTGGGCCGTGAGTTTCTCTGAAATTTCCAGGTTGATACGGTCGGATTCCTCGAAAAGCGATTCGAGCAGCGGGCGGGCGGACCGACGGCCCTCGTAGCGGTCGAGTTCCATGCGGTTTACCTGGTCCTCGATGCTTTCCTTGCGCTCCATCAGGCTGTCGATTTCACGTTGCAGGCCTTCGGCGGCCTTGAGGCTAGCCAGTTCCCTGGTCAGGTCGTCGAGGACCAGGGCGGTCCGCCAGTCGCAGCGCTTCTTTATCGATACGACATCGCCGTAGATATGGTCGCCGACGTACAGGATCTGGCGGCCGTCCAGTCCCAGGTCCTTCTGCAGCGGCTGGAACCAGCCGCCCTGGAAAAAGCCCGAGGCGACCGACCCCTCGTGGTTGCTCATGAGGCCGCTTTCGGGGTCGATCCAGAGGAAACGGTTGGGTACCTCGAAGAAGCGCGGCTTGTCGGCCAGGGTGATGACGACGTCGAAGACGTCCCGCCAGCTCTTGTGGTTCTTCCAGAACGGGTCAAGCGCGTATTCCAGCAATGCCTTG
>CAZNXK010000215.1:0-3865 GCA_964576835.1 uncultured Treponemataceae bacterium
CGACCAACGCGCTTGGCGGCTCGATGAAATACTCGGGCGCGGCCGGAACGAGCGTCTTCAAGGCCCTCGATCATACCTTCGCGATGACCGGCCTCTCGGAAAAGGCGGCGAAGGGACTGGGACTTGACGCTGCCAATATCACGGTGCACCGCTACCACCACGTGAACTATTTCCCGGGCGCCGAAGAAGTGAGCCTCAAGATAGTCTACGAACGCGGCACGGGAAAATTGCTCGGCGCGCAGGCCTTCGGAAAGGGAGGAGTCGACAAGCGCATCGATGTTCTGGCCACTGCCCTGGTCGCGGACATGTCCATCGACGACCTGGCCGAGCTCGACCTGGCCTACGCGCCTCCATACGGCTCGGCGAACGACCCCATCAACATGGCGGCCTTTGCCGCGCAGAACGCCGAATCGGGATACGCCCCGACAGTATCGGCGACCGAGGCCTGGGCGCTCGCGGCAACGGGAGCGGCTACGATAGTCGACGTGCGGACGAACGGCGAACGGCGCAAGGCGCCCGTGCCGACCGACGCGCACATACCGCTCGACGAGCTGGACTGGCGGATGGAAGAGCTTCCCGCAGGTCCCCTCCTCCTCCTGTCGCGAGCCGGATACGAGAGCCACATCGCCCTGCGGAAGCTGATGAACACCGGCAGGACAGATGTCAAGAATATTTCAGGCGGGTCGCTGAGCCTGGCTTTGGTGCCCGGCTTCACGGAAACCGCCCTGTAACTGGTTCATTGCGGCAGATACACCGAGAATACACAAGGAGAAATTGAATGGCTGACCCAATTCTGGACATGATCAAGGGCGGGGCGAAAATCATCGACGTGCGGTCCCCCGAGGAGTTCGAGGACGAACATTTCCCCAACGCCGTCAACATCCCGGTCAACATGATCAACGCCAGGCTCGGCGAACTGGGCGAGAAGACTGCGCCTCTGGTGCTGTACTGCGCGTCGGGCTCGAGAAGCGCCTACGCAGCGAGGATGCTGTCGATGGCCGGCTTCAAGAAAGTCGTCAACGCCGGCGGGCTCTACGACATGCCGGGGTTCTGATCCCGCCCTGTTTGACGAATACCTCGCACGGAGACACGGAGGAAGATGAGAGAGAGTAGGAGAGAAAAGAGGTTTGCATCTCTTTTTCCTTCTTGTACTTTCTTCCTCCCTCTTCTCCGTGACTCCGTGACTCCGTGTCTCGGTGGTATTCCTTACTTGGTATTCTTCATCTTCTCTTTATTAAAAACGTATACATGGCCTTAAGCGAAGGTTGATTCCACGGCGGCAAGGGCCTTGTCGCAGAGTACGTCGGCCTGGGCGCGGAGTTCGGCCACGGCCGTCTTCATGCCTAAAACGTAGTTGTCGTCGTTTATCGAACCCAGGTTGATGAGGACGTTGAGAGCCGCGCCGTGTGCGCCGGCCCGCGCCATCAAGGCGGCTACGCCCGCGTCCGACGCGGAGTTCCTGTTGCCTGCCGCCGATTCCAGCGCCAGCTTCAGCGCCTCGACGCAGGCCTGGGCGGTGGAAAGCGGCACCGCAACCGCGGCCTTGTAGCCCGTCTGGAGCGCCGCATCCCTGGCGGCCTTCTCGTCCGGACTTGCCTTCGGCAGCTTCATGGCCTCCATGACCGAATTGAAAGCGTTCGTGTCCTCGTCGACCGCTCCTGCCAGCCTGGCCTTCACCGCCTGCGCCTTGACGGCAAGGTCCGACATGGCCTCCCAGGCATTCTCATAGCCTTTCTTGCCGACAGTCAGGTTGGCTACCATCGCCGACAGGGCCGCCGCGAGCGACCCGGCGAGCGCGGCCACCGAGCCGCCACCAGGCGCCGGCGAGTCGCTCGACACCTCGTCGACGAAGCGCTCGACGGTCATGGCCACCAGCGGCGAGTCGGGAGTCGCCACGTAGTCGATTATCTTTTTCGCCGGGTCGAACGGCGCTACCGAGTCGAGCCCTAGGGTCGCAGCGGCCAGCTCGACGAGTTCCGCCTCTGGCGCTCCGGCGCTCTTGCCCATGCGCCCGAGGTACCAGCGCCCCGCCTCCGCGAGAGGCTCCAGCGGAACGAGTCCGACGAGCTCGCTGCCGCAGACCGACAACCCGAGCTTCTCGGCCTCCTCCTTCACCGTCTCGTAGACGACGTGCAGGGGAGTCTCACGGTAGTTGGTCAGATTTATGGAAACCTGCGCCTTGCGGTAGGCGTCGATGTACCATCCAATGGCGCGGACGTGCCTGAGTCGCCCGGGCACCATCACCTTTTCGCCGCTGGCGTCCTTGAGCATATTGCCTGCATGGTCGCGGGCCGCGCGTCCGCCCTCGCGGACGGCCAGGGCGACCTCGTTTGCCAGCTTCCTGTCACGGGTATTCAGGTTCACGTTGTAGGCGATGAGGAAATCGCGCGCGCCGACGACGGTGGCGCCCCACGATGGCACGAAGGTGGCCGGACCGAAATCAGGCTTCCATTCCGGCTTGGCCAGCTTGTCGGGCAATGCCTCGTACTCGCCCGAGCGTATGTCCGCGAGGCTCCGGCGCTCGGGCCGGCTGGCCGCGCTCTCGTAAAGGTAAACTGGAACGGAGAGTTCCGAGGCGATGCGCCCGGCGGCCCGCCTGGCGATAGCGACGCAATCGTCCATCGTCACCCCGGAAACAGGCACGAAGGGGCAGACGTCGAGCGCGCCCATCCTCGGATGGGCGCCTTTGTGCGCTGACATGTCGATGAGGCTGAAGGCCGCGACCGCCGACCGCGCCGCGGCCTCGAGCACCGCCTCGGGTTCGCCGACGAATGTGTAGACGGTACGGTTGGTGTCGGCTCCGGGATCTACGTCCAGAAGCGATACGCCGGAAACCGCCTGAATCGACTTGGCGATCGCGTCGATCACGGACTTGTCCCGTCCTTCGCTGAAATTGGGAACGCATTCGACTATTCTTCTCTCTGCCATGATAGGGTTGTTCTCCTTAATGCGACACGCCAGTATACCATTTGCGTTTGCTCCTTAGAAGACTCATGCTAGAATGGCCGACGGAGGTTGATGCGATGACCCTTCAAGAAGCGCTGGAAGAAGCCCTGGGCTTCGAGACGAGGATAGCGGATCTGTACCGGGTGGCGGCGGCGGACTCGACGATGCCCGAGGCCAAGGCATTCTTCGACTTCATGGCGGCGGACGAGGCGCGGCACGTGGCCTTCATCGAAGCGGCCAAGGAAGGCGCCAGGAAGGGCCGGAATCCCGACGCTACCCTCGTAAAAAATTCGCTTCCAAGCGACATCCCCTCCTCGGTGGCCAAGGCCAAGGCCGCTTTCCGCTCGAGCCAGGACGGCGGCCAGCTCGCCGCCCTCGAGAACGCCCTCCGCGCGGAAGTGGAGACCAGCGCCTTCTATCGCCGCCTCGTGGCGAGCCTGCCGGAGCCGGAAACCGCCGCGTTCAGGAGGCTCCAGGAAATCGAGGACGGGCATACCGCCATCGTCCGGGCGGAACTCGATTCGGTGACCGGCTCCGGATTCTGGTTCGACATCCGGGTATTCGACATGGAAGATTGAAATCTCCATTTTCTTGACGATTCCTGATTTGTCGGCTATCATCTGACGCCCGCTGACCGATTCGTCGGAGCGCCGGGTACGGCCGGTCTGGCCGTCCCATCCATCATCACCATATCTCCGAACCTCCCATACCTAACGGCAACCGGCATCGTCGGTCCCAGGGTCGGAAGGTCGATAGGCCACGCAGGAAACCGCGCGGCCTCCCGCCCGATCGATGCCGTCCGCCAAGCGGACGCAGCGGTCATAGGGCATCGGAAAGGGGACACCATGCATCTCACCACAAAGCGGACGCTAGTCCGTGCCGCCTCGTTGACGGCGCTTCTCGTCCTTGGCGCATACCG
>CAZNXK010000216.1:123-3851 GCA_964576835.1 uncultured Treponemataceae bacterium
TCAGGTGTGCGCCCGAAGGCGCTGCGGCTTTGCGGGGGGAAGCTTGGCTCAGGTGTGCGCCCGAAGGCGCTGCGGCTTTGCGGGGGGAAGCTTGGCTCAGGTGCGCGCTCGAGGCGCGGCACGGGCTGGGTGTGGGGCCTGACCGAGGTGCGCGCCCGAAGGCGCTGCGGCTTTGTGGGGGGAGCTTGGCTCAGGTGTGCGCGCTTGAGGCGCGGCACGGGTAGGCGTGAGGCCTGACCGAGGTGCGCGCCCGAAGGCGCTGCGGCTTTGCGTGGGGGAGCTTGTCTCAGGTGTGCGCGCTCGAGGCGCGGCACGGGCTGGGGACGATCTGGTCGAGTGAACAGTCACGGGATTACAGTAGACGGAATTCTTTATGTTGCCTTCGTCCACTTCGCTATCATGGTAGAGCTGACGACGGGAAGGCTTTTAACCCAGGCATAATAGCCGCAGAGGGAGTGGCAGGATGCCGTAGTCCGGAGGCTCGCCTCCGCGATGGATAGATATCAATCCTGCAACTCCATACGGATTTGCCTGTATCGATGTTCGATGGCTCCGAAGGCGGTGACGATTTCCGGATCGAAATGCGTCCCGCTCTCGTCACGGATTATCCGGCACGCAGCTGGATGGGTCAGCGCCTTCCTGTAGCACCGATTGGACGTAAGCGCGTCGTAGACGTCGGCAAGGGATACGATGCGAGCCGCCAACGGTATGCGCTGCCCCGTGAGGCCGTCGGGATATCCGCTGCCGTCCCATTTCTCCTGATGGGACCTGGCCACCTCGACGCCCATCCGCAGGAATTGATTGTCAGGGTACCGCTCCTTCACCGCGGAGAGCGTATCGGCGCCCAGCGCGCAATGCCGCTTCATCACGGTAAATTCTTCCTCAGTCAGTTTTCCGGGCTTCAGGAGGACAGAGTCCGGGGTCCCGACCTTGCCGATATCGTGCAGGGCCGCCGTCTGGTACAGGGTGTCGATGAAGGTCAACGTCAATTGCGTCGCATATATCCTCATCGTACGCATCTGTTCCGCCAGCGTCCTGCTGAAGGTCTGCACCCGTTCTATGTGCTGTCCGGTATCGGAGTCGCGCGTCTCGGCGATCTTGGCCAGCGCGAAGATGGTAGCCAGTTGTGACGAGGTAGCCGCCTTCACCTGTTCTTCGATTATCTTCTCGAGCCGCATGTTGTGCGACTCCAGGCTCACGTTTAAAAGGCTGAGCCGCAAATGCGTCTTGATGCGGGCGATCACTTCCTCTTCCTGGAACGGCTTGGAGATGTAATCGACGCCTCCGACGCGGAAGGCTTCGACGATGATGTCGGCCTCATGGTGCCCGCTGATGAATATGATGGGGATATGATTCAGTCGTTCATCCTGCTTGAACCACCGGCAGACGTCCATGCCCGACATCTCCGGCATGAGGAGATCCAGGATGATCAGGCCGGGAGGGTCTACGACCGCGGCCTCGATGGCGAGCCTCCCGCTCGTGACGGGCCGGGGGGTCAAGCCGTTCCGCTTGAGGATTATCGACAACAGGCGAAGGTTGTCGGGCGCATCGTCTACTATAAGGACGCTCTCGCCTCGTTGGGCATTCATTATTTCATCCTTCGCCATCTTGACGACCTATGGAATTGAGTATGCCCTGGTAGTCGAAAGCATCCGCCAGTTCCTTGAGCCCGTCGGCCAGGTCGGGCGAGGCGATCCGTATGGTTCCGATGATCTGGACGAGCTCGTCGTAGCGCGCGGCTATCGACGCCTCGCGCAGGTTCGCCAGGGTAGCTGGAGGAAGGGCCCGAAGCTTTCCTTCGTCGAGCGGCCGCGTGCCTGCTTCATCTTCAGTATTGGCATCGCGTTCATTCCCGGCCGCAATGGTACCGGTCTCCTGATCAAGCACTTCGCGAACCTTGTTCTGCAGGGCTTCTGAGCTGAACGGCTTTCCAAGGAAATTAGTCCCAACATCGAGAACGCCATGTTTGACTATCGCGTCGTCGGTGTAGCCGGACATGAAAATGACCTTGATCTCCGGGCGTTTTTTCATGAGTCCCTGGACCAGCAGCCTTCCGCCCATCCTCGGCATCACCACGTCGGTCAGAAGGAGATGTATATTGTTCGAATACTGGGCGCTTATCCTGAGCGCGTCTTCGCCGTCGGACGCCACCAATACCGTGTAACCGACCGCTTCCAGCGTCCTGATGGCTATCTTCCGGAGTGCTTCCTCGTCCTCGACCACGAGTATCGTCTCGGTCCCGGACATAATCCTCGAACCCGTCGTGGACACGGAGACCTCCGCGGTAGCGGTTCCCGATTCCCGCGGCAGGTACACCTTGAACGTTGTCCCTTTGCCCAGCTCGCTGTAGACCCAGATGTTGCCGCCGCTCTGCTTGACGATGCCGTAGACAGTCGAGAGGCCGAGGCCCGTACCCTTGCCCAATCCCTTGGTGGTGAAAAACGGCTCGAATATCCTGGCCTTGGTCTGTTCGTCCATGCCGCAGCCGGTGTCGGAGATAGACAACTGAACATACTGGCCGGGCTTGACACCGCTATGGGTCGACGCGTAATCGTCGTCAAGGACGGCGTTGCGCGTTTCTATCGTAAGCTTGCCCCCCTCGAGCATCGAGTCGCGGGCGTTGACCACGAGGTTCATGAGCACCTGCTCGACCTGGCTCGGATCGACCAGCGTCATACCCAGATCCGGCCCAAGCGATTCGTTCAATTCAATATCCTCGCCGAGCACCCTCTTAAGCATCTTGTCTATCCCCGCGACAACTTCGTTCAGATTGAGCAGGGAGACCTGCAGGATCTGCTTCCGGCTGAACGCGAGGAGTTGACGCGTGAGCGCTGTCGCGCGGTCGGCGGCGTTCTTCACCTCCAGCAGATCCTCTTTCATTGGATCGCCGTCCGGCATGGCGTTTATGACGAAGCGCGAATAGCTCAGGATGACGGTCAGCAGGTTGTTGAAGTCGTGCGCGATGCCGCCCGCGAGGCTGCCTATGGCCTCCAGCTTCTGCGACGCCCGCAGCTGCTCCGCGAGACGTTCGTGATCTTCCTCTATCCGCTTTCGTTCCGTGATGTCGCTCAGGATGAACAGCGCGCCTTCGTATCGGCCATCAGCCCTCAGAAGGGGGTTCACCGTGATTTCCAGCCACTGTTCTCCGCGGCGGACAATCGTTGTCTCCCGCTTCAGGCTCTTCTTCGACGGAAGGCTTACGTGCTCGGGAATGGCGTCAGCGGAGCCGAGAACGGCCTCCCAGCAGTCTTTCCCTATCAAGTCAGCGATAGGGCGGTCGAAGAATCCTTCCGCGACCTTGTTGGACCGCAGGATACGGTTATCGTCGTCGAGAATCCAGATGACATCGGTAATGGAATCGAATGTCTGTTGCCACTCCCTGGCGGCTTTGATCATGTCCTCCTGGGTCCGCTTGCGCTCGCTGATGTCCCGTATATTGCACTGGATCACGTCGCGATGATCCACGCTATACGTATTGCTTACGAATTCGACATCGATCATCCGTCCGTCATGGGACATAAGCGGCATATCATCGTAGCGGACATACTTGTTTGTCAGCAGTTCCTCGAATCTGGCCTTTGACGCATCGATATCCTTGAACGCGCCGACCTCCCAAAGATGCTTGCCCACGAAATCCTTCTTCGCGTGTCCCGTCAGCGCCGTCAGGAAAGGATTGACATCGACTATCGTTCCCGAGTCAGCGTCGAGTATCAGTATGCCGTCCCTGG
>CAZNXK010000217.1:0-3790 GCA_964576835.1 uncultured Treponemataceae bacterium
GAGCTGTCGGCGTAGCGTGTTCCAAAGGATCGATGCGCGGGCTTTCGGTACTGCGCTCGCACGGCGGAAGGCAGCGCGCGATAGCGGACGGTGGGTTGCGGATCGACGCGGCCTTCATAGCCGCGCCCTGCGCGGACCCGTTCGGGAACGCCAACGGGCTCTACGGCAGGTCCGCGTGCGGCCCGCTGTCCTACCCCGTGCCCGACTCGCTGTACGCCGACCGCGTCGCCGTCATCACCGACGGCTTGATCCCGTACCCATGCGCCCCGCGGTCCATATCGGGGGGCAACGTCGATCACGTGCTCGCGGTCGATTCGATAGGCGACAGCGCCAAAATAGTCTCTGGCTCGACGCGCCTGACGCGCAGTCCGACGCAGCTCCTCATCGCCGGCCTGACCGCGCGATTCATCGAGGAAACCGGCATCATGCGCGAAGGCTTTTCTTTCCAGGCTGGCGCAGGGGGCATTTCACTGGCGTCCACCGTATTCCTCGCGGACAGGATGCGCAGGCGCGGGCTCAAGGCGTCGTTCGCCCACGGCGGCGCCACGGGCATCCTGGTCGGGCTTCTCGAGGAAGGACTGATAGGGTCGATCATCGACCTGCAAAGCTTCGACCTGGAAGCGGTCCGCTCCTGCAGGGACAATCCGCGCCACATCGAGTCGACGCCTTTCGACTCGTACGGGCCGCGGTCCGCCGGGTGCGCGGCGAGCATGCTCGACGTGGCCATACTCGGGGCTACCGAGATCGACCTGGACTTCAACGTCAACGTGAACACCCACTCCGACGGCCAACTCCTGCACGGTATCGGCGGCCATACCGACGCGGCCGCGTCGGCCGCGTGCACCATCATCACCGTACCGAGCTTTCGCAAGCGCATTCCGATAATACGCGAGCGGGTAACCACGGCGTCGTGCCCTGGTGAGGTCGTCGACGTCGTCGTGACGGAGCGCGGCATCGCGGTAAACCCGCGGCGCCCTGACCTGGCCGACCGCGCCAGGAGCGCGGGCCTTCCCCTCGTCACCCTCGAAGGGATCATGGGCGAGGTACGCTCGTTCACAGGCGTACCGGAGCCGCCGAGTTTCGGCGACCGTGTCGTAGCCTTGGTCGAATGGAGGAACGGAACCATCATCGACGTGATCAGGGAGGTCCGGGGAACCCGTTGACGGTGCGGAAAATCGGTACCGGCGAAACGGCGACTATGCCTGTCTGGATACCAGGAACCTGGCCTGGCCTTCCGCGGCGACGGCCCCGGATTCGTCGTACACCCAGCCCTGCGTCGAGAGTATCCGTCCCTTCGCCTCGATGAGCTTGCCCACGATACGCACCCTGCTTCCCGTTTCGACCGGTTTCTTGAACCGTACGGTCATCTCCGCGGTGACCGCGGTCCGGTCTGATGCCGGACCGGCCGAGCGTATGCAGGCGTGGGCCATCGCCTCGTCCAGGAGCATCGACAGGAAGCCCCCGTGCGTCATGTTCTTCCAGCCTGAAAAGTACCCGGGCACTACGAGCGAGGCTTCCGCTTCGCCGGCGGCGGGATACGAGAATTCCAGGTGGAGACCGCGTTCGTTTTTCGTTCCGCAGCAGAAGCAGCCGGAATCGTTCTCTATGGTTTGTTCCATGAACGGAGTATAGCAGGAAGCTCGCCGGCGCTGTCAGCCCAGGCCATAGCGCTTGATGCGGTAGAGTATCGTCCGCCGGCCGATGCCGAGCGCCGCAGCGGCCCTGGTGCGGTTGCCGCCGCAATCCGACAGGGCGCGCTCTATCGCCTGGCGCTCTATGGCTTCGAGGGACGACGGTGCCTGCCAGGCAGAGCCTGCCGCGGCGAGCCTTGTTCGTGATGGCGCAAGCCCCAGGTCGGAAGCCAGTATCTCGGCGCCATCGAAGTAGATGAGGGCGCGCTCGAGGATGTTCTCGAGTTCGCGGACGTTGCCCGGGTAGGAATACGCCGAGAGCGCCTCGAGGGCGCCCGCCGACAGCCTCGCATCGACCTTCCCCATGCGCGCGCCAAGTTTACCAAGGAGAAACCCGGCGAGCAGGGGGATGTCTTCCCGGCGTTCCCGCAGGGGCGGGACGGCGATGCGGACGACGTCGAGCCGGTAGTAGAGGTCTTCCCTGAAACGCCCGTCGCGCACCAGGGCCACTATGTCCTTGTTGGTCGCAGACAGGATGCGCGCCGCCACCAGCATGTCCACGGTGCCTCCGAGCCGCCTGATCTTGCGCTCCTGGAGGACGCGCAGCAGCTTGACCTGGAGGGGCAGGGGCATCTCGCCGATCTCGTCGAGGAAGAGGGAACCCGCGCCGGCGAGTTCGAATAGACCCACCTTCCGTGTCTCCGCCCCGGTGAAGGCTCCCTTCTCGTGGCCGAACAGTTCGCTCTCCATCAGGGCCTCGTGGACTCCGCCTACGTTGACAGCGACGAAGGGCTCGGCCGAACGGGGGGATCGGGTGTGCAACTCCCGGGCGACGACCTCCTTGCCCGAGCCAGACTCGCCCGTAATGAGCACCGTCGAGTCGGTGGAGGCCAGCTTGTCGATGGCCCTCCTGAGCGCCCGCGCCGCCTGCCCGTCGCCCACGAAGCCCGAGGCCGGAGCCCCGGTCCTGGTCCCCGCCTCGAGCCTGTCCTCGAGCCTCCTCGTCGCCACTGCGGCGCGGAGCTTGAGGACGAGTTCGTCGGGGTCGAACGGCTTGATCAGGTAGTCGGTCGCCCCGGACTTGAGGGCCCTGACGGCGTCGTGTATCTCTCCGAGCGCGGATATCATGATCACCGGGCAACGCACGCCTTCCCTGCGCATGCGCTCCATCAGCTCCTGGCCACCCATGACCGGCATCCGAAGGTCGGTCACGACGGCGTCGAATGCCTTGGCCCCGAGGAGTTCCAGCGCTTGCCGTCCGTCTTGAGCGCTCTCAGACTCGATTGCCTCGAAGCCGAGCAGACGCTGGAGCGACTCGCGGATGTTCCGCTCGTCGTCTACTATCAATACCTTCATGTCGCGGCTTCCGCGGCGGGCAGGACAAGCCTGGCCACGCAACCGCCTCCCGGTCGCGCTTCGAGGCGTATCGAGCCGCCGGCCGCCTCGACGAAGCGCCGGCACACGGCCAGGCCTATTCCGGTGCCGCGGCTCTTCGTCGTAAAGAACGGGTCGAACGCCTTCGCCGCGGACTCGGCGGTCAGCCCCTGGCCACGGTCGAGAACGTCCACGCCCACGCCTCCGTCCCTGGGACCGATTTCAATTGCCGGTTCATCGGCTTCGCCGTCGGCTGCGCCGCTCTCCAGCGCGTTGCGCACGAGGTTCTCGAGCACCGAGCGCAGCCGTTCGGGATCGATGATTACCAAAATCGATTGTCCTCCGGAGGGGACGAGTATGTCGCGGCCGCACAGCCGCCGCCCGACCTCGGCGGCTATGACGCAAGGATCGACGGGACACGGGCTGCCCGCGGGATCGCGGAGGTAGTCGCCGACGCGGTGGCTCAGGGCGGAGAGCCGCTCCACCTCGTCGTTGATGATATCCAGCTCCCGCCTGGCGGACCCGGAACAGGTCCGTTCGAGGATGCGGGCCTGCAGCCGTATGGACAGAAGCGGGTTCTTAATCTCGTGCGCCAGCGTGCTCGCGGCCGTACCCAGCACCACCAGGTTCTTCTGTTCCTCGATCCGGCGCCTGTACTCGGCATTGCGTACGACGAGGCCCCGGACGAAGAAGACGATCGCGGCGAGCGCGAGTTCGACAAGCGGGAATACCAGGCTCCAGGCGCGCCTGCGCATCCAGTATTCTGGCTGACGTATCTCTAGGTA
>CAZNXK010000218.1:0-3731 GCA_964576835.1 uncultured Treponemataceae bacterium
CCGCGCGCGCTTCCTCGAGTCCCTCGGACGGGCACCCTGCCTAGGCGCGGGAATCGTCGGCACCGAGAGCTTCGGGGGTCCTTTAGCCGCGGGTCAACCGGGCACAAAAAGCCTCGTCCCCTTCCTCGAGGCGCTAGAACCCATAGCCCTGGGCGCGGCCGAACTCGGGGTCGACTTCGCCGTCGAACCGGTATCGTCGCACCTCGTCTCGACGCCACGGCGCATGGACTACCTGCTGGAGCGCCTGGGTTCGGGGCAGCTGTACGTCATCCTCGACCCGGTGAACCTCGTCGACCCGCGGGCGCCGGAACGCGCGCTCGAGCCGGCCCTCGAGTGCGTCGAGCTCTTCGGCCCGCGCATCCGCGCCCTTCATGTCAAGGACTTCATGCCTGGCCAGCGTGGCCTCGCCGTGGTGCCGCCGGGCCGCGGGCTCTTTCCCTTCGCAGAATTCTTCGCGCGCTCGTCCGCCCTGGGCCTGCGCTGCGACCTGGTGCTCGAGGATTGCCCGCCGGAAGCGGTCGCTGCGTCCGTCCTGTTCCTCGCGGAAAGCGGAGCGGAGCTCGTCACCGGTCCCGGCAGGCAGCCCGCCTGATTTTCCACGACCATCGCCTGATTCATGAAGCTTGACCGAGACGCATAAAGCGGCTACAACGGCAGGCGATGAAGATCCTCTGCGTGGCCGATACCGTCGATCCGCTCGTCGATTCGGCGTCGATAAAGAAGCGGTTTGGCGACGTGGATCTCGTGCTAAGCGCGGGCGACCTGCCCATGGACTACCTGTCGTACATCGCGAGCGCCATCGACAGGCCGGTGCTCTTCGTCTTCGGCAACCACAACCTCGGTGACCTGCCGTATTACAGGCAAGGCGGCGGCCCGAATCCGTTTCCGCTGCATGATTTCCAGCGCGACGGCGGAGCGACCTACGTCGGCTTCCGGACGCACAGCGAGGCAGGGCTGATAGTCATGGGGCTGGGCGGGTCGCTCAGGTACAACGACGGCCTGAACCAGTTCACCCAGACCCAGATGTGGCTGCGGGTCTTCGCGCGAATACCCGCCATGCTGTTCAACCGCCTGTTCCGCGGACGCGCGGTCGACATCGTGCTGACCCACGCCCCGCCCCGCGGCATCCACGACTACGACGACCGCTGCCACAGGGGCTTCGATTCCTTCCTCTGGCTGATGCGCGTCTGGAAGCCCAGGTACCTGGTGCACGGGCATGTACACCTCTACGACGCCCGCGACAGCAGGGTGACGACCTACGGCGGGACAATCGTGTGCAACGCCTACGGGCACCACCTGATCGATACCGGAGACGAACATGCCCGATAGTTTCGACGACATGGCCGACATGGATTTTTCCAAGGCGCGGCTTCACGAGGCCTTTTCAACCATTGCCAGCTTCATGTCGCCAAGGCGGCGCCGGCTCCTGGCCCTGGACGAAGTACGGTCAATACTCAAGATCAGGGGCGAGGAATACCGGGGCGTGCTGGCCGTGCCGGTAGACATGATCATCGGCTCGGAAGGCCGGTACCGGGATTTCGCCAGGGGGTTCCTGCCCCGACACGGCTACCTCCGCGACCGGTGGGTGCGGGTCGACTCGGCGCACTACCACGACGTCATCCTGCCGCCCGTCCGCCTCTACGAGCTGGGAGGCGCCTATTTTGTCCGAGACGGCAACCACCGCGTTTCGGTGGCCAGGATGCAGGGCGTGATCGACATCGACGCCGAGGTCGTGTCGCTCAGCTCGGCGATCAAGATCGACAAGGACATGGGCATGGACGAGATCAGGAAGGCGCTCATCGACTACGAAAAAAAAGAGTTCTACGCGCAGACCCTCTTTGGCCAGGTAACCGAAGATCCCGACCTCGACTTCACCACGCCCGGTGCCTACGACCAGGTGGTCGAGCACATCCTCGTGCACAAGTATTACATGAACCAGGGCTCCGACCGTGAAATGGACTTCATCAACGCGACGGACTCGTGGTACCGGTCGGTCTACGCGCCGATAGCGGACACCATCCGCAGGGAACGGCTGGCCGACAGGTTCCCCGGGCGCACTGCCAGCGACCTGTACCTGTACATCGTCAAGCACTGGGACGAGCTCAAGAAGCGATACGGCATCCACTATACCGCTTCCGACGCCGCCAGGGATTTCGCCATGAAGTACGGCACCACTTTCACCAAGTCGATGACAACCCTGATAGCGCGGCTGTTCAGGAGGGGATGAGAGGAAATTCCACGCTGACAGGCTCGATGAGCCTGTCGAACATGGACCGGTCGCGAGAACGTGCATCACGTCCCGAGAAACTGCTTGTTCACAACGCTCGCCGGCATTTTTCCTGAAAGCGCATCCGCTACGGCCTGCGCGGCTTTGGTCTGCAAGTCGACCTGCGACTCCTCCGAATACCAGCCCATATGGTCGGAGAGCACGCAATTATCGAGACGGAAAAGCGGGTAGTCTTTAGGCACCGGTTCCTGTTCGTGAACGTCTATGCCGGCCCATGCGATAGTCTTGTTCTTCAGCGCTTCGTACAGCGCCGGAGTGTCCACGATGCCGCCGCGCGCCGTATTCACGAAGACGGCCGTCTTCTTCATCTTGCCGAACTCCGCCTTGCCGAACATGTGCTTCGTCGCGTCTGACAGGGGCACGTGCACGGAGAGGATATCGCATTCGCGCAGAAGCGTGTCGAGGTCGACCAGTTCCGCGCCGTTCATTTCGACGATATCCCTTGAAATAAAGGGATCGGACACGAGTACACGGGCAAAGCCAAAACCCTTTATTTTGCGATGCAGGCATTGGCCGATGCGACCGTAACCGGCCAGCCCGAAGACCTTGCCCTTGTTGCGGTATACTGGTCCCGCGGAACGGATATTCCAGTTGCCTTTGCGCACCTCGCGATCATGCAGGGGAATTTGACGCACGCAGCCGGCAATCAAGGCCAGCGCCTGGTCCGACACATCCTCGTCGCAGTAATCGGGTACATTCACGACCATGATGCCCTTTTCCCCCGCGGCTTTGATGTCCACGCTGTCAAAACCAACGCCGTAGCGCGCGATGACCTTGCACCTCCCGAGACCCGCGATGACCTCCGCGGTCATGGGCGCCAGGTTGACGGTGATCCCGTCCGCGTCCGAAGCGACCTTCAGGATGTCTTCCTTCGTCAGCGCCCTGCTTTCGATGACCTCGGCGTCGATGTTTTCCAGTACCGCCTTCTCGTAATCATGGTGCGCGTACCTGTCTTCGAGTATGACGACCTTGAACTTTGCCAATCGATTCTCCTTGTGATCATCCTTGTCTCTCTCCCGCTCCTTGTTTGAGGAGGAAAGCGCGGGTACCATCAAGTTCCAGCACAATACCGGAATCCTTTGCCTGAACCGCGGGAATATCAAATGCGTAACCTGTAAAGGCGAATCGGCGCGATTCGTGCGCCCGAGCGATAGCGAGCAGCACGAACCGTGACTGACACCTTTCCCGGCCTGAAGCGATTGTTCGAACTCTTCTTAATCAATTTTCCTCAAGTCATCCAGATGTCCTTTTATATGTCTTGATACAATTTCCAGATGCTCTAAAGGAGTATAGTTTCTGGATCCTCTTTTATATACGATTTCTTTTATCTTCACGCTTTCAACGTTAATTTCAATAATGCGTTGTGCATTTGTCATGAACTCAAGTAATTCCGGAATACTGAATATACGGAGTCTGCTGACTTCTCTTTCATTTACATCGGTCA
>CAZNXK010000219.1:0-3709 GCA_964576835.1 uncultured Treponemataceae bacterium
GCGGTCTGTCCTTTTTAATAAGCCCGTAGGGGGACTTGAATCCGGAGCGCCCGCGCCGCGTATGCGGCGGAAAGCGCGCAGGATGCGCGCGACAGGAGGGCATTACAGAAGAACTGCAGATACAGAACAAGGAGTTGATCGTATCGAAAGAGTTGTTGCGACAAAGCGAAACTCGGCTGATTCAAGCCGAGAGAGTCGCGATGATTGGCAACTGGACTCTGCAGCTCCATTCCAGGACCATAGTCGCCTCTGATGGAGCACGCGCCATATATGGCATGGACTTTCAGAAAGTTTCATTGGCTGACTTGCAGAAGGTAGCACTGACCGATTATCGACCAATCTTGGATAAAGCTCTTTCCGATCTTGTCTCGAAGAGTATTCCCTATGATCTGGAATTCAAGATAAAACGACAAAGCGATGGGAAAGTAGTAGACATTCATTCTGTAGCTGCACTCGACAAGAAAACGGATGCTGTTTTTTTAGTATTATTCAAGACATTACCGAGCAAAAAAAGTCAGAGCTGACTCTACGAGATAGCGTGGATAAATTTCATCTTTTGTTGAATTCGATGGCGGAAAGCATGTACGGTGTCGATGAGCACGAGTGTTGTACCTTTTCTGTAACGATTCATGCCTCAAATTGCTTGGATACCGCATCAGGCGGAACTTCTTGGGAAGAACATGCATTGGCAGATTCATGGGAAGCATTCTGATGGATCGGTATTTCCAATAGAAGATTGTCCAGTTACTCAGGCTGTCAAAAAAGGTAAAAACATACATATTGATGATTAAGAATTCCTACGTTCCGATGCACATTCTTTCATGCGGAATACTGGTCAGATCCACAACTTCAAGACGGAAAACCCATTGGTGCCGTGATGTCATTATTGGACATCACCGAACGCAAGCGGAATGAGATGGCTCTGCGTGATAGCCAAGAACGCCTTGAATTTGCTCTTGAAGGAAGCGGACTCGGTGAATGGGATTGGAACTTGAAAACCGCCAAGATCAGACGAAATGAGCGATGGGCCGCGACAAATATATACCTGCTTTAATTGATGAAATCATCGGCAATTTTCCAAACAGTAGAATAGTGGAGGTTGAAAAGACGGTTCATGATTTTGTATTGGACGCCAAACGCTTGCAGCCACTTGGAATCATTCTCAATGAACTACTGACCAATATCATGAAGTATGCTTTCTTCGGCCGAAATAATGGCTTGATATCCGTAATGGCCAAAAATGCTGATGGGCATGCCACTGTCTCTGTTCAAGATGATGGAGTTGGTATGCCAGAATCCGTCAGTTTTGAAAACTCGACTGGATTTGGTTTTCAGCTTGCGCAAGCCTTGACCCAACAGTTGGATGGAACGATACGGATAGAACGAGTAAACGGGACCAGGGTTGTATTGGGGTTCCCGCTGCAGCAGGCGGACCTTCACCCGCCTGCCAGCCTACTTCTTTGCAGGTCTTCCCTTTTTATTGGGAGCCACAGCGGAGTTGGGCAGAGCCTTCTTGACTGGAGCCGCTTTGACAGGGGCAGGAGCATTGGTTTGCTTTTTAACTTCTACCCCCACAATTCCAGCAAGGGATTTGATTTCCTCGTTTATCTTGGCAGATTTTGCCTGAAGGGAGGCGAGCTTCTTTGCGATCTGGGACAAAGGGTTGGCTTTGGGCATAGTTGTTCCTTTGGAAAAAGATATGATGATTATGAAATATGAATGGGAATAGTGCAAGTGTTCATTAACTGGATTTCTTGCATCGAGTGGAATAAACTTGCATCCATGTGATTCGGGAGGACAGCCATGGCAATGAAGATGGGCGATTACCTTGTCTCTATCGGTGTGTTGACAGAAGCTCAGGTCAACCTGGTCATGCAATTGCAGAAAGACGGGGATACTCGCAAGTTTGGAGAAATTGCAATCTCGAAAGGTTTTATGGAGGAAAGTTCGATCAAGAAATTCAATGAATGTGTTTCTGCAAATTGAGGTGTTTATAAGATTGCCCCTGTCATCGCGGAGTCCAGCCAGTGATCCATGCAGACGGCCAAAATTCCAGGCATCTCGGTGATTACCGTCTATAGTTTCGGCTGTCATGAAGATGGCATATAAGCGAAAGGAAAATATTGACAGAGCCTTGAACGGTGGAAGTTTTGCTGTCGTCGAGTAGTATGGCGATGAAGAACTATCACGGCAAAGCCGGCTTGATTATTGGTCTCAAGGGCTGTCCAGGACAGCGGTACGGGAATATCCGAATCAGTCGGCTTCGAAGGCTCGGCTGGTCTATGGCTTCGGCTCGTGCAGGCTCTTACGCAACAGCTACATGGCACGATGCAGATAGAACGAGGAAACGAAACAAAGATAGTTTTTGAAGTCTGAGGGATACATGATTGGCGGGCTTTCACCCGCCTTCCAGACTATTTCCTGGCGGGTCTTCCCCTCTTTTTGGGAGCCGCGGACGGCGTCGAGGTTTTTGGCTGAATTGCCGGCTTCTTCGTTGCCGCGGCAGGAGCCTTGGCTGGCGCAACCTTTGCGGGGACGACCGACGCGGTTTCCGTTTCCTTTTTCATCGCGGCGGATACGAAGCCGACGAGCGAATTGATTTCCTCGTTGATCTTGGCTGACTTGGCTTGGAGCGAAGCCAGCTTCTTCGAGATCTGGACAAACGGACTGGGTGACTTGGCCATGTGTATTCCTTTAAGTGAAGTGTTTATAAATAATATAATAAATACTAATTGAATGCAAGAGTCGCGCTGAATGCTGGGTACCCAGGTGCCACTCATCTTTCATAATATTCTAGCGTCATCTATACTTGCGGTATGGTTAGCGGCGAAATTGACAGGCGGACTCGATGAAGGGTGAGGCACGCAAGACGATCCTCCTCGTCGAGGACGAAGCCATCATCGCGATGCAGGAAAAAAAGGCGCTGGAAAGGCACGGATATACCATCGTCCCTGCATATTCAGGAGAGCAGGCGGTGGAAGCCTTCAAAGCAAACCTTTCCATCGATCTGGTCCTCATTGATATCGACCTTGGAGCCGGCATGGACGGCACGGAAGCCGCCAGGATCATTCTGGGTAACCGGGACCTGCCGGTGGTATTCCTTTCGAGCCATACCGAACCCGAGGTGGTCGAGAAGACCGAGAACATCACTTCATACGGCTATATTGTCAAGAGTTCGAGCGCAACGGTCCTCGACGCTTCGATAAAGATGGCGTTCAAGCTGTTCGAGGCAAACGCCAGGATACTGAGAACAAACGTCAAGCTGGAAGCCACGCTCGACGCCCTGCCGGATATGCTTTTCGAGCTGGGGCTGGATGGCACGTACCACGATGTCCACTGCAAAGACGACTCGCTCTTGATTTTACCCGTTGCCGAACTGATAGGCAGGAATGTTTCCGAGGTGCTTCCTCCGGATATATCCGGGGTAATCATGGCCGCCATCGACGAGGCATCCCGCAGCGGATTGTCCAGGGGCAGGCAGTATCGTCTGGACGTGCCGGCCGGTTCCAGGTGGTTCGAGGTATCGGTCTCCAGGATGGCCAGCCCGGGGGATGAGCCGCGCTTCATCCTGATTTGCCGAGACTTCACGGAGCGCAAGCAGGCGGCAGACGACCTCGAGGAAAGCAAGCGCTACGCCGAGAGGCTTCTGAACGTGTCTGCCGAGATAATCATGGCTACGGATCCGGCCGGCACCATCACGCTGCTCAAC
>CAZNXK010000220.1:0-301 GCA_964576835.1 uncultured Treponemataceae bacterium
ATAAGCATCGAGAACATCCAGTTCACCGCCGATTCGGCGCGACTTTTGCCGGCCGAGCTGGCCAAGATCGAAAAGATCGCAGGGATTCTCGCGGGCGTCAAGGACCGGGACATACAGGACTCGGGCCACACGGCACTCGCGGGCACGGCCTCAGCCAGGCAGCAGCTGTCGGTCGACCGAGCGCGGGCCGTGGCCGAGGAGCTGATACGGCTGGGCGCCAGGCCCCCCGAGGCGATCACCGTGATAGGCTACGGCGCCGAAAAACCCGTCACCGACAATTCCACCGAGGCCGGCATGGCCC
>CAZNXK010000220.1:311-3590 GCA_964576835.1 uncultured Treponemataceae bacterium
GTCGAGATAACCATCCTGGAGAACTGACAGGCTTTTAAGCCGCCGCCCCTTGATTATTCAGCGGGGCGGCGGTATATATAACGTATGTTCATTTGTTCATATGTTCACTATTACATTCGTAAGGGAAAACCTCGATGAGTGACGACAACGACCGTTGCCTCTGCACCATCGTGCACGAGGGGCCGGTGGCGGAAGCCAGGTCGGCAGAAGTGCCGGTGGCAAGGCTTCTCGGGCTCGCGGAGCTGTTCAAGATGCTCGGCGACCCGTCCAGGCTCAGGATACTGACGGCTCTCGGCGCGGCCGAGCTATGCGTCTGCGACCTGGCGACGGCGCTGGACATGAGCCAGTCTGCCGTCAGCCACCAGCTGGCCGTGCTGCGCGGAGCAAGGCTCGTGCGCGCGCGGCGTGAAGGCAAGTCGATGTTCTATACGCTCGACGACGAGCATGTCCGCGGGATGGTCGGACTAGCTTCCACCCACCTGGCCGAGAGGAAGGAATTCTAGATGGCATCGAAACTCTCAGCCTCGGCCAGACGGGAACTCGCCGAGCTGGCGGCGGCCGCGGCGCTGGCGGTGGCCGGATTCTTCGTGCAGGCGGCCGCGGTCCGGCCCGGTGCCGCCGCCTGGCTGCCGATGGCCGCCACGCTCGTCTTCGCGCTGGCCTACCTGCTGGCCGGGCACGACGTGCTCCTGTCGGCGGCAAGAAACATCGCGCGCGGCCAGGTCTTGGACGAGCTGTTCCTGATGGCGGTCGCTTCGCTTGGCGCCTTCACGATAGGCGCGATGGAGGAAGCGATAGGCGTCATGGTCTTCTATAAGGTAGGCGAGATGCTGCAGGCGGCCGCCGCGAACAAGAGCCGCCGCTCTATCCGGAGCCTGCTGGCGCTGCGGCCCGACAAGGCGCGTGTCCGCCGGGGCGAGCTATGGGTCGACTGCCGGCCGGAAGACTTGGCGCCCGGCGACCTCGTGCTGGTGCGGCCCGGCGAGCGGGTACCGGTTGACGGTACGGTCGTCGAAGGCGACGGTTCGTTCGACACCTCGTCAATGACCGGCGAGAGCGCCCCGAGGGCCTCGGCGGCGGGCGCCGAGGCGCTGTCAGGCTACATAGCGCTCGAAGCCGCGCTGACGATACGGGCCGAGCGGCCGGCGGCCGAATCGTCGGCGGCCCGCATAGTAGAACTGGTCGAGAACGCGTCGAAAGCGAAAGCGAAGACGGAGCTTTTCATCACCCGCTTCGCCAGGTGGTACACCCCCTCGGTCGTCGTCGGAGCCCTACTCGTCGCCGTCATCCCTCCGCTGCTGGTACCAGGCCAGCGTTTTACCGACTGGGCCTACCGCGCGCTCGTGATGCTCGTCATCTCCTGCCCCTGCGCTTTCGTCATCAGCGTGCCTCTGGGCTACTTCGGCGGGCTTGGAGGCGCCGCAAGGCGCGGCATCCTCATCAAGGGTGCATCGGTCCTCGACGCGCTGGCCGACGCTAAAACGGTGGTCTTCGACAAGACCGGCACGTTGACCGACGGCAGTTTCAGCGTGCGCGAGATCGAGCCCGCCAACGGTTTCGACGAGGAAGCCCTCCTGGGCGGCGCGGTGGCGGCAGGCACCCACTCCAACCACCCGCTGGCGGTCGCCATACGCCAGGCCTGGGTCAGCACCGGAAGGCCGGCTCCGGCCTGCGACGACTCGGGCTACAGCGAGATTCAGGGGCACGGGACGGTGGCCATGGTCGGCGGACTGGAGGTGCTCGCCGGGGGCGACAGGCTCCTCCACCTCAAGGACATCGCTCACGAGTGCAGGCCGGCTTCGGGCACCGAGATCCACGTGGCGATTGCGGGACTCTATGCCGGGCGCATCGGTGTCGGGGACCAGCTCAAGGCGGACGGCCGGGCGGCGCTCGTCAGCCTGCGCGGACTGGGCATCGGCCGCATCGCGATGCTGACCGGAGACTCGGGCGCCTCGGCTGACAGGATCGCGCTGGAGGCGGGCATCACCGAGGTGCACCACGGCCTCCTGCCAGAAGGCAAGCTGGAGCGGCTCGAGGCCATCCTCGGGCAGGAACGCGGCCGCGGCTCGGTCATCTTCGTCGGGGACGGCGTCAACGACGCGCCAGTGCTGGCACGCGCCGATGCCGGCATCGCGATGGGAGCGGGCTCGGACGCGGCAATCGAGAGCGCCGACGTGGTGCTGATGAGCGGCGAGCCTTCCCGCGTCGCCGAGGCGATTTCGCGCGCCAAGAGGACCAGGGCGATAGTCACGCAGAACATCGTATTCGCGCTCGGCATCAAGCTGGCTGTCATCGGGCTGGGAGCCATCGGTCTGGCCGCGATGTGGGAGGCGGTGCTGGCCGACGTCGGCGTGGCGTTGCTGGCTGTGCTCAACTCGACGAGGGCTCTCAAATAGGCATTTTTGTCAACTTACGGGGCGTTCCATCTTGAAGTGTGCCAACTTTCGTGTATAGTTGAGGCGTGAGCATACGTTGGAAGATAGTTTTGGTCATTCTGCCGATACTCGTCGTCGCAATCATACTGGCCGGCATGACCAGCCAGACGGTCGCGACGCGGGCCGTGACGCGGATAGCGACCGAGTTCCTCGACTTCAAGGCTTCCGAGTTCGAGAAGTACGCGGAAAGCCAGTGGAACCTCCTCGTCGAAAACGACGTGGCCGACAGGCCCGACATGGTCGCGGCGGCCAAGGCCGGCGTCGAATCGTTCGCCAGGTCTATCATAAGGAGCGGCACCGAGCTTATCGTGGCCATCGGCCCCGACGGCTCCATCGTTTCGCGGACATCGGCGATAGAGGCGAAGCCCGAAGAGGCCAGCGGCCTTTCGGGGCTGTTCGCGGCCGGCGCCAGGGGTTTCCAGCCGCTCGTCATGGGAGGCGTGGACCGGGTCGCGGCCGGATTCCCGTTCGGGCCCTTCGGCTGGTACGTCCTCGTCACCGAGGAGCGGGGCACCTTCTTCGGCGACGTCGAGGCCATCACCAGGAGCACCTTCGTCATCCTGATAGCTTCAATCGTACTCGCGACCATCCTCGTGCTTCTCTTCGTCAGGTACATGACCGGGCCGCTGTCTTCCATGGTGACGGCGATGCGGCGCATCATCGACTCAGGCGACATGTCCGAGCGGGTGGAGGTGCAGTTCCCCGACGAGATAGGCACGATGTCGCACACCTTCAACATCATGCTCGGCGAACTGCAGAAGGCATACGAGCAGATAAAGAAATACGCCTTCGAAACCGTCCTTGCGCAAAAGAAGGAAGAGAAGATCAGGCACATCTTCCAGAA
>CAZNXK010000221.1:0-3576 GCA_964576835.1 uncultured Treponemataceae bacterium
ACCGCCGGCCGCGGTGCTTGCCGAAGTTCTAAAAAATGGAATTACTTCTTGGGAAGATTTGCTACGGCTTTTTTCATGTCTACGATAAACTGGTCGATTTTATCGGGATTCTGCGCGAACAAGTCGAAAATCGGGCCAAATACATTCTGCCCGGCACCGTCGGGAAGCATTCCGAAGAATACGCCGTAGTTCCCGCCCTTCGCGTTGGCGCTCATGAGCGCCTGGCTGAGTTGGCCGGAGGGCTTGAGCGTGACCGATTTGAAAGCGGGAATCATACCGGCCTGATTGACCATGTAGGCATGGCCCTCGGGAGTCGCGGCAATTGAATTGAGGAAGTCCATGGCGGCTTTCGCGTTCGGGCTCTTGCTGTTGACGCAGTACCAGCTGGGA
Organism: uncultured Treponemataceae bacterium; assembly: GCA_964576835.1. GTDB lineage: Bacteria > Spirochaetota > Spirochaetia > Treponematales > UBA12059 > SZUA-370. The sequence continues at coordinate 391 of CAZNXK010000221.1, forward strand.
GCGAACAGGTACAGGCCTTTTTCTTCAGTATCGAGGAAGGCGTGGGGAGCGTAACCGATCTGGAAGGTAACACCGAGCTGCTTGAGGTTGGGATCTACCCAGTTTCCCTGATGGAGGAAGGCGGTCTTGCCCTGGGCAAAGGAGCCGACCTGGTCGTCATAGCTTCCGTTCAGCAGGATTTTCTTGTCCGCGTACCTGAAAAGCAATTGCAGATACTTCGCGTATTGCATGAAACGGGCCTCGTCCAGTTCTCCCTTGAGCGCCTTCTCGATGACGCTGGTGTCGTTGAAGTCGAGACCGCCGCCCCAATACGCGGCAAGGTTATGCTGGCCGGCCACCCACCACATGCCACCGGCAACGGAAGCGGCCATGGCTACCGGCGCGTCGATACCCAGTTCTTTTTTCCTGGAATCAAGCAGTTTCAGGGCCTTCTCGTACGCAGCGCGCGTGGTCAGCGTGGCCGGATCGATTCCCGCTTTTTGCAGAATACCGGCGTTGTAGGCTAGTCCATAGCCTTCGATGGCTACGGGGAAACCGACGACCTTGCCGTCAACTTTGAAGGACAGATCCGTGTCCTTGACCCATGGCTCCGCGCTCAGATCGGCGATGTAGTCTTTCCAGATGTCATAGCCGCCGCGACCCTCGATCATGAAGATGTCGGGCATCTGTCCCGCCTGAGATTTGGCCTTCATGGCGCCACCATAGTCGCCGCCACCCCCTAGGGTTTCAACTTTCACGGTTACGCCAGGGTGGGCCGCAGAATACGCTGCGGCATAAGCGTCAAGGGCGTCCTTGATTTCTACCTTGAGCTGGAACATGTTGACCGTTACGTTTTCCGGCTTTTTTTCGGCCTTTGCGCAGGATAGCGCGCCTAATGCGACAACGGCCATCATTCCGAGCGACAAGGCTTTCAACGCTGTCTTTCTCATTTCTTCACTCCTTCAATAACGTTTACGTGCTACGTATCGCCACGATGCCGTATTGTAGGTGTTACGTAACATCTATGACCCAGTATAGCCTCCTGGCCCACGGTGTCAAGAAAAAAAATCGGAAAACTCGTGTTCAAGGTGCTGTCAGTCTGATCGCATATCCGCACGTAAAAAGCATGCACCTTGTGTCCACGCCGGTTGATCGACCTCGTGAGGACTCTTCCGGATGGAGCTATGCTGACGGGTTCTGGCTGAGGCTTGCCGGTTTGTACGGCGGATTGCCGAGTTGGAACTCGACCTATCCAGCTGTATTTGAGCGGCTTGCCTGAAAACGTCTGACAATGGGACGCACCGCCCGAGGCTCAGGCTTCGGGCGGTGTCATGCGTATTCGAGGGGGACGGGGTGTCAGCCTTCGATGGCCAGCATCAGCTCCTCTTCCCAGAAATGCGCCGAGTAACGGAGTGGCGCTTCCTCCGGCTCCGGGGGGAGGTTTGCTACCCGCTCGGTCTCCAGTGCTTCCCATTCGGCCTTGCGGCAACCCTGAAGGAATTTGTCGGCGACGCTCGGAAAGAGCTCGAGGAGGAGTTCCTCCTTCTCGTTCTTGGCCAGACGGAGCCCACCGCAATCGGCAAGCTCAGGATTGGCCTGCTTCTTGTACTTGCTCGTGTCGTAGGGAGTCTCATCGCGGAAGCCCGCTATCTTCTCGCGGAACGCCGGGTCGATGGGGAAGGGCGTGTGCCCGTACGAGCCCCCGACCAGCTCTATGAAGTTCTTGGAAACATTTGTGTAGAATGGCTTGCCCTGCGCCTTGTCGACGATGCAGTTGACTGCCTGGACGCCGACAATCTGGCTGGTCGGCGTGACGAGCGGCGGAACACCCGCGTCCAGCCTGACCTGGGGTACGATGTCGAGGACCTCGTCGAGGTGTTGCTCAAGCTTGTATTCCTTGAGCTGGGCCATCATGTTCGTGTACATGCCGCCGGGTATCTGCGCCCGCTTGACGATGGCGTCGGGCTCGGGGTAGTTGAAGGCGGCCTCTATGGCCTGGCACAGCCTGAGCGTTTCGTCGGTCTTGCCAGCCGCGGCAGCCTCGACCGCTCCATCGAGCAGTGAGCGCAACTCGGGGGCGGGCTGGTAGTCGGTCAGGTCGATATCAGGGGGCAAGCGTTTGTACTGGTCAAATTTGGCGAGCTCGGAACGGATACCGCGCAACTCGCGGTTGATGTCACCGACGGCGGCTATGTCGACGCCGGTTTCGATGCCCAGCCTGTCAGCGAACATCTGGATGATCTCGAAGGCAGGCGCAGCCGGTCCGCCCGAGAAGTTCATTATGGCAGTGTCGACGATGTCGACGCCGCCTACCATCGCCATGAGTATGCTTGCCGTTCCGTAGCCGGGCGTGCAGTGCGTGTGTAGGTCGATGGGAATGCCGACTTCTGCCTTGAGCGCCTTGATGAGTTCGGCGCTCCTTGCCGGGTCTATGAGGCCGGCCATGTCCTTGATCGTTATCATGTCGGCGCCGGCTGCCGCCAGTTCCTTGGCCTTGCGGACGAAGTACTTGATGTTGAACAGCGTGCCCGGAATTTTCTTGCCCCTGAAGAATGCCTGGGCGCGGTCGCCGAAAGTGAATTTCGGGTCGACGGTGTAGCATACCGCGCAGTCGGCGATGCCGCCGTTTTCCTTGACGAAGCGTATGGTGCTCGTCATGTTGTCTATGTCGTTGAGCGCGTCGAAGACGCGCATGATGTCGATGCCCGACTTCACGGAATTCCTGCAGAAACCCTCGATGACTGAGTCGGGGTAGGGAGTGTAGCCGAAGAGGTTTCGCCCACGTGACAGCGCAGTCAGCTTCGAGGATCCAGCGATGCTGTCGCGGATGCTCTCAAGCCTGGTCCACGGGCTTTCGTTGAGGTAGCGCATGACCGAATCGGGTACCGCGCCTCCCCATACCTCCATGGCGTAGAAGTGCGCTTTCCGGTAATGGGGCAGGACGCGGTCAACCTGGGCCTGCGTCATTCTTGTTGCAAACTGGGATTGCTGGCCATCTCGTAAGGTCAGGTCACGGATAAGAATGCGCTTGGACATTTCGAACTCCATGCAATAGTAGCCGGGATAGCCACGAGACTAACACGGTGGCCATGAGCAGGAGTATATAAGAAAGCGGCTCGGTTAGCCAAGCAGATATCGTAAGCATTATCTTCCGAGAGCCTTGGATATGAGTTCCGCCGCCTTTTTTACCTTGGCAATCTTGTCGGA
>CAZNXK010000222.1:0-3489 GCA_964576835.1 uncultured Treponemataceae bacterium
CTGGCCGCCGGAGGCCCGGGAAGGGGAGCGCGCGCGTTGCGGACCGAACTTGCCCGCTCTATGGGCCGTACGACCCCGGCGGGCAGGGCGCTGCTGTCGGGGGCCGTTGCCGGCGCGCCGCCCGAGTATCTCGTCGAGCTGGCTCTTGCGGTCGCTTCGACGGAACGAACGGAAGGACGCGTGCGGGAGGCGGTATTGGCCGCGCTCGGGCATGGCGCAACTTCCGGTGAGGATGCCATCACCGGTTTCGCCTGGGCCCTTGCTGAAAGGCTCGCCTGCGGAACCGATACTGCGTTACTATAGAAGATGTATTTTGAGATGAAAGGATCCGGTGCCTTGATGAAACGAATTACTGTCAAGCGCGGCTCGTACTATGATTCGGTATTCCTGATGCTCGCAACCCGCAGCCTCAAGGGACTGGACGGAGTCCGTGACGCGATAGTCGCGATGGCGACGCCGATGAACGTCGACCTGCTCGGCGACATGGGATTCCCGACGGCCGAGCTGGACGGACTGGGTCCGAACGACCTTGTCGTCGCAGTGGACACCGCCAATGACGAGTCCGCCGACGCGGCAGTCAAGGAAGCCTTCGAGTCGCTCGACCGCAAGAAGACAGAATCCGCCACCGCCGGCGTGACCACGGTAGGCTCTTTCAGCGCGGCCATGTCACGGTCCCCAGACTCCAACGTAGCCATCATTTCGGTTCCCGGCGCCTTCGCGGCGCGCGAGGCGCGCAAGGCCCTCGAGGCAGGCCTCCACGTGATGGTGTTCTCCGACAATGTCTCGCTCGACGACGAAATTGCCCTCAAGAAGCTCGCCGTATCGAATGGACTGCTCATGATGGGTCCCGACTGCGGTTCCGCCATCATCAACGGCAAGCCGCTGTGCTTCGCCAATGTCGTCCGCAGCGGTACGATAGGCGTCGTCGCCGCTTCCGGCACGGGCCTGCAGGAAGTTACCTGCCTTATAGACCGCTACGGAGAGGGCATCAGCCAGGCCATCGGCACTGGCGGCAGGGACATGAAGAACGCCGCGGTTGGCGGCATGACCAGCCTGCTCGCCATAGAAGCGCTGTCCGCCGACGCCTCGACGAAAGTCATACTGGTGGTCGGCAAGCCTCCCGCTCCAGAAGTCGCGGCCAAAGTAGTCGCGGCGTTGCGCGCCAGCGGCAAGCCCTGCGTGGCCCATTTCCTCGGAGCCGCCTACGCCAGCGACGAAAAGGGCCTGGCCTTCGCAACCGACCTCGAGGAAGCGTCGCTCCTGGCGTCGCTGCTGGCCGCCGGAGAAACCTCCGTCGAGTCCGCCAGGGCGCGAATCCTCGAGGACTCGGGCAACGATCGCTACAACAGGCCCAGCAAGGCGAGCATCGAGAAGATAGCCGCCGCCGAGGCGGCCAGGCTCGCCCCTGGACAGAAATGGCTGCGCGGGCTGTACACGGGCGGAACCCTCACCGACGAGACCCTGTTCATGGCCCATGCGGCCCTCGGCGGCGTACGCTCCAACAACCAGCCCGATCCGGCGTGGACGATGGCCGACCCACTCCGCTCGGAAGGCCACGTCGTCATCGACCTGGGCGACGACTTCTTCACCGCCGGCAAGCCGCACCCGATGATCGACCCCGCGGCCCGCGCCGAACGGCTGGCCAGGGAAGGCGCCGACCCGTCTACCGCTGTCATACTGATCGATTGCGTGCTGGGCTACGGATCGCACGCAGACCCAGCCGGAGCGACCGTAGAAGCCATCCGCGCGGCCAAGGCAGCCGCGGTCGGACGGGGCGGCTACTTGCCGGTCATCGCCTCGGTCACCGGAACGCCGGCAGACCCTCAGGGTTACTCGAGCCAGGTCGCCAGGCTCGAGGCCGAGGGCGTCGTCGTCATGCCATCGAATTACCGGGCGGCTCTCGTCGCCATAGAAATCGCCAGGAATGCGGCGAAGGGAGGTTCGCGATGATACGCGACACGATGATACGCGGCGCGACGACAGGCAAGGGCATGAACGTAAAACCGGTACTCGACCTTTTCAAGACCAAGCTCAACGTCATCAACCTGGGCCTCGAGTCATTCGCCGCCAACCTCGTCCGGGAAGGCGCCAACGCTGTCCACGTGGACTGGCGCACTCCGGCCGGCGGCAACGCCAAGGCGATAGCCGCCCTCGACGCCATAGCGGCCGGAACCACGGTCGACGTGGAAAAGGCGAACGCCGAGGCGGTCAGGCGCATCCTGGCCGCCGAACCGACTGTCATCGGCATAGGAACCGCGCTCGACGTGGTTCCCGGGATGGCCAAGAACCTGATACTCCACGCCGGTCCGCCGGTAAAATGGGAAAAGATGTGCGGCCCGATGAGGGGCGCCGTCATCGGCGGACTCATGTACGAGGGCCTCGCCGGCAATCCCGAGGAAGCCGCGACGCTCGCCGCTTCTGGCAAGATCCGTTTCGATCCCTGCCACCACCACGACTCGGTCGGGCCGATGGCCGGAATCATGACCGCGAGCATGCCCGTCTGGATAATCGAGAACAAAGCCTTCGGCAACAAGGCGTACTGCACGCTGAACGAGGGCCTGGGCAAGGTATTGCGCTACGGCGCCTACTCCGCCGAGGTGCTCGAGAAACTGCGGTGGATGCGCGACGAGCTCGCGCCGATACTGACCGCGGCGCTCGAGCTCCATGGCCCGATCGACATGAAGAGCATCATCGCGCAGGTTCTGCAGATGGGTGACGAGGGCCACAACCGCAACCGCGCAGGCACCTCCATCATCATCCGCGAACTGGCGCCCCACCTGGTCATGCTGGACTATCCAAAGGAAAAACTGGCCAGGGTCCTGGCTTTCATGAACGCCAACGACCACTTCTTCCTCAACCTGACCATGCCCAGCGCCAAGTGCTCGGTCGACGCGGCGGCCGGGATAGAGGGCAGCACAATCATCACGACGATGGCGCGCAACGGCACCGAGTTCGGCATCAAGCTTTCAGGCTTGCCTGGCCGCTGGTTCACCGGCCCCGCCGGCGTCGTCGACGGGCTGTACCTGCCAGGCTTCGGCCCCGAACACGCCGCGCTCGACATCGGTGACTCGGTCATAACCGAGACCTCCGGTATTGGCGGCTTCGCGATGGCGGCTGCGCCGGCGATAGTCAAGTTCGTCGGCGGCTCGCCCAAGGACGCCATCGACGTGACCATGCGTATGTACGAAATAACCAACGCCGAAAGCCTCTCGTACAGGATCCCCGTACTCGACTTCCGCGGCACGCCCACCGGCCTCGACGTGCGCAAGATAGTGGAGACGGGAATCCTGCCGGCCATCAACACCGGCATAGCACACAAGGAACCCGGCATCGGCATGGTAGGCGCAGGCCTGGTCAAACCTCCCGAGAACGCGTTCAGGGACGCCCTCGTCGCCTTTGCGGAGAAGTACGCGATATGATAGGAACCTCGGGAGGTTTGGCGCGCATGGTGCGATCCGAGCAGTGCGCAGGATCGCAGGGGTGAGAACG
>CAZNXK010000223.1:0-3463 GCA_964576835.1 uncultured Treponemataceae bacterium
CCTCGGAGCCGAGGGCCTCGAGGGCCACAAGGTCATCGTCAAGCTGCAGGTGCGGTAGCGATGGCCATCATCGGACTGCGAGGCATTAAGCGTTACTATGTCGTGGGCGACATCACCGTCAAGGCGCTCCGGGGCCTGGACCTGGATGTCGGGGAAGGCGAGTTCGTCGCCGTCATGGGGCCGTCGGGCTCGGGAAAATCGACGCTGATGACCACCCTGGGCTGCCTGGACAAGCCGACGGAGGGGAGCTACGTACTCGACGGCCTCGACACGTCGACGGCGACATCGGACGAGTTCGCCGACATCCGCAACGAAAAGATCGGTTTCGTCTTCCAGGGCTTCAACCTGCTGTCGCGGACGAGCGCGCTGGAGAACGTGGAACTGCCGCTCTTCTACGACCGCTCAGGCGCGGGGACAGACCCCAGGAAGAGGGCAATGTCCGCGCTCGTCGAGGTTGGCCTCGGCGACCGGCTTGACCACAAGCCAAACCAGCTCTCCGGCGGCCAGCAGCAGCGGGTCGCCATAGCGCGGGCCATGGTCAAGGATCCCGCCTTCATCCTGGCCGACGAGCCGACGGGCAACCTGGACACCGAGATGTCAATGGAGATCATGAGCCTGTTCCAGGAACTCAACGACCGCGGAAAGACAATCGTGATGGTGACGCACGAGCCCGAGATCGCCGCGTATACGAAGCGGGTGATCACCATGCGGGATGGCGCCATTGTCTCCGATGAGCCGGTGGCGGAGCGCCGCAGGGCGGCCGACGACCTGCGTGAATGGAAACTGCGCAACGCCTCGTTCGCCGCGGCGGGAGGCGAGGCATGACCTTCGGCAAACTCCTCAGGGCCTCGACGCAGAGCATTTTCCGCAACAAGATGCGCAGCTTCCTCACCTCGCTTGGCATCATCATCGGCGTCGGCTCGGTGATCGTCATGGTGGCCGTGGGCTCGGGCTCCCAGGACCAGATAAAGAAACAGATCCAGTCCATGGGCACCAACCTGATCATGGTCATGCCGCCGCGGGGCCCCCGCGAAGCCAACCGCCTGACTATGGACGACGTCAAGAAACTCCGCACGGAGGCGAGCTACCTCGCCGCGATATCGGGCGTGGTGCGGATGTCGAGCGCCAAGGTGGTGGGCGGCTCGGGCGACTGGTCAACTTCTGTCTACGGCATCGAACCCGGCTACTTCGAGATCAAGAGCTGGACGCTCGCCTCCGGCGATTTCTTCACTGACAGGGACCTGGCGCGGCGTACCAAGGTCGCCGTCATCGGTTCCACCGTGGCCTCCGAGCTGTTTCCCGGCGAAGACCCGGCAGGCAAGACACTTCGCATTTCGACGACGCCGTTCACCATACTGGGCGTTTTGGAGAGCAAGGGCGCAGGCAACAACGGCACCGACCAGGACGACATCGTGATGGTGCCCCTGGACACAGCCGTCAACCGTCTCATGCGGGACGGCAACGTCCAGTCCATCGAAATGAGCATCATCAGGGAAGACCTGATGGACGAGGCGCAGGCCGAGATCACGTCCATCCTCATGGATGCTCACCGGCTGACCGCGGATGACGACCTGGATTTCACCGTGATGAACCAGTCGGAGATAATCGCGACGGCCTCCCAGACTTCGGAGACCCTGACGTCGCTCCTGGCCGCGATCGCCGGCGTCTCGCTCATCGTTGGCGGCATCGGCATCATGAACATTATGCTCGTGTCGGTGACCGAGCGGACGAGGGAAATCGGCATACGCATGTCGGTAGGCGCCCGCAGGCGGGATATCCTGCTTCAGTTCCTGTCCGAGTCGGTCATCCTGAGCCTGATGGGAGGCTTCCTGGGCATAGTGCTGGCTCTGGCCCTGGCCTGGGCGCTGGAGGCGTTCATGGGCATGCCGACGATCGTCAGCCCGACGGTCATCGCGGCCTCGGCCGGCTTCGCCGCGGCGGTGGGCATATTCTTCGGCTACTACCCGGCGAGGAAGGCAGCCAGCCTGTACCCCATCGACGCCCTGCGTTATGAATAAGGAGACTGTGATGCATTCCATGGAACAGGCCGTTCCGGCCGGGGCGACGCGCGCCCGTGGCGCCTGGATACTGGCTCTCGCGATGGCTGCCTTGATGTCGCTCTCCGCGGCGTCTCCGGTCGCTGCCGACGACGCGTTCGATATACGGACCGCGAGGGAACTCGTGCTCGCCAACTCGGCCGCTCTCTCCAAGGCCCGGCTCGCGGTCAACTCTGCGGAGTTGACCGCGCAGGCGCAACGCTACGACGGAGCGCCGTCGGTCTCGGCTTCCGCGAGCGGAAACCTCGACTACGGTAGCCAAGCCGCGCTCGCCGACAGCGTTGGAGCCTCCCTGCGGGTTGCCGCGAGCCAGACCGTTTTCGACGGCGGCAAGCAGTCCGCGCTTCTCAAAAACGCAGCGCTGTCCGTCGAGGCGGCCAGACAGGAGTTGCGCGCGCTCAGGGTGGACCTGACCGGGCAGGCTGACACGGCGTTTTACGCGGTCGTCAAGGCCCAGGCTTCCGTCGCCGCGGCGACCGATGACGTAGCCGCCTCGTTGTTGCGCCTGAACCTGGCCAAGGCCAAGGCAGAAGCCGGCGTCATCGCGCGCTCGGATTACCTTCAGGCGGAATCGGAAGCCGCCAGTTATGGGACGGCCTTAATCAAGGCCAGGAAGACGCTCTCGTCCGCCTCCGCGAAACTCGCCTCGCTGAGCGGCAGGGCCGTCTCGGCCGGCGTGGCCGCCATCGATTTCTCGCGCTACGACGCGCTCAGGGAGGCATTGGAGGCGTTGGACGACAGCGCGGCCGCCGAGCTGACTTCTGGCGTCATCTCGCTGGCGGCGGCGAACAGTCCGGCGCTCGCGGCGTACTCCCTGGCAGCCGAGAAGGCCAGGATTTCCGAGAAGGCCGCCCGCGCGGGCTACGCGCCGACGGTCGCGGCGAGCCTGTCGCACGCGATGAGCTGGGAATCCGCGAGCGGTCTGTCCCTGGGCGCCGGCAGCGTATCGCTGACAGCGAGTTTCGATCTGGACGTATGGAAAATGGCGAACGACGTCGCTACGGCGAGCCTGGCCGCCTCGGGCGCCGCCATCGACGGGACGGAGGCCGCACGCGTCCTCGCCCTTGACATCGAGGTCGCTGTCAATGAGCTGCTCGGCGCGGCGCGGGCCATCGCCTCGTCGGCCAAGGCCCTGGAATACGCCGAGAGCAACCACGACGACGTGCTCGAGCGCTTCAGGCTGTCGTCCGCCTCGGCCTCCGATCTTTCGGCGGCCCTGGCCCTGGTCAGCGCCGGGCGCACCGCCCTCATCGGCGCTCGCTACGACTTTCTGTCGTACCTGTCGAGCCTGCGCGGTCTGGCCGGGCTGGAGGGTGAGGAGGGGGTCGTGGGGCTCGTACCGTAATCGCGCAGTCGGTTCGATATAATCATAACAACTTGTTATAGAAGCTTCATCCACCATGTAT
>CAZNXK010000224.1:0-3404 GCA_964576835.1 uncultured Treponemataceae bacterium
AATGTCGAAGGTGACACTGCCCTGTCCATGGCGGTGCGCAGGAGAAACGCGCAGCTCATAGCGACCCTCCCCGGAAAAGGCGCGAGCATGTTCGTCAAGAACGTCAAAGGAGAGACTCCCCTGTCCATAGCGCTGACTGACGGGGCTGAATCGACGAGCATGCTGCTCGGAGCGTCCCCTGCCAACGCGCGCGACGATTCCGGCGATTCGCCCTACCACCACGCGGTGAGGCTCCTCTCGGTAGCCGATACAATCGCCGCGATGAAGACCCTTGGCCTCGACCCGTCGGCCAGGAACAACGAAGGCGATACGGCGCTCCATCTCGCGACGAGGTTCAACGCTTCCGCCCAAGGCCTTGCGCTCCTCCAGGCGGGATCAGATCCTTTCTCCGTCAATGCTGCCGGCGCGACGCCGCTGTCGCTGGCGCTTTCACCGAAGGCTGGCCCCCTGGCCTGGTTCTTCACCGAAGCGGTGATGGCATCCAGGGATTCTTCGGGCAACGGCCCGCTGCACTACGCCGCGATGGCAGGACTCGCGGAAGGCGCCGCCTTCCTCGCGTCCAAAGGCGCCGACATCGACGCGAGGAACGCCGAGGGCCAAAGCCCGCTGATGCTGGCTTTGAGGAAAGACTCGACCGGCACCGTCAACGCGCTCCTGTCGCTCGGAGCCGACATCAAGGCGCGCGACTCGTCCGGCGCAACGGCGCTCCACCTCGCAGTCTACTGGAACGCCACTGAATGCCTGCGCCTCCTCGCCCGCTCTGCCAGGGACATCGACCAGCGCGACTACACAGGCAAGACTCCGCTCCGCGACGCAGTCGACAAGGCGAACGTCTCCGCGACGGCCTTCCTGCTCGAACGCGGCGCCGATCCGCTGGCGCGCGACAATTCCGGCGAGACCCCGCTGCACGCCGCGGCCCGCCAGGCCGACGAGCGTTTCGCGAGCGCCCTGGCCTCCAAGGCCAGGCGCATCGATGTCCGCGACGACTCGGGGGCGACGCCTCTCCTCGAGGCAGCCTACGCCGAGACGCCGAAAACCGCCCGCGCGCTTGCCGCCCTTGGCGCATCTATCCACGCCCGGGATTCCACCGGTGAAAGCCCCCTCAGTTACGCTCTCAAGAAGGGCGGCAACCTGCTCGCGTCCCTGCTCGACGAGAAAACGGCACGGAGCGCGGACGCCGACGGCCGCTCGGTGTTGCGCGTCATCATCGAGGCAAAGCCGTCAGTGGAATTCGTCGAGTTGGCTCTGGCCGCCGGAGCCTCGCCCAACGACAGGGACGCGTTCGGCCGCTCACCCCTCCACGCCGCCGCCGCGAGCGGCTATTACGAACTGGTGACCCGCCTCGTAGCCGCCGGAGCGGACCTCTTCGTCAGGGACGCGGAAGGTTCGACCCCGGCAGGTATCGCTCTTGCCAAAGGCAACTCAGGCAGTGATGAAGCCATCAAGGCGATGTTCGGGGCGAATCCCGGCATAGCCGACTATCTGGGTGAAACCGCCCTGCACTATGCGGCTGCGGCCGGCCTCGAGAAGGCGGCGCAATCGCTCCTCGCGCTCGGGGCCGATCCGTCATTGCGCAACGCCGCGGGCGAGACGCCTTCGGACGTTGCCAGGCGTCGCGGACACGAGACCTTGGCCAAGCTGCTGGGAAATTGAATTGTGGGATCGGCGGCAAAGGAATGTGAGGATGCTACACATCCTTGACCTTTGCCTCGTCGATCCCCTTGATTGCCAACCAGAACATGAATGATATCTCGGCAAACGCGCCTGGAGCAAGCATGATTTCTTCGATACCCCAACCCGGAAACAGAAAATAAGCAAATGATCCTGCAAGGCCAAAGGTGGTTTCAATGACAAACAAGACACCGAATGCTTTAGGCAGGAAACCCGATCTGTATATCAGGAGTCCCAGCGGCAGAACCCAGAGCACGAAGAAGACCTGTGCGACTACATATCCATCCTCGTAAGCCTGCAGGTACAGCATGGCCTGAGCCTCCAGCTGACCGGCTTCGAAGATGTTCGTGCCCTCGCTCATACCAAGCAATCTAAGAGGGGCCAACTCATTCAGACAATTTAGCATGCCAATCGCCGAACCCAAGGCTGCCAATAGAACCATCAAGGCAGCCAAGTTCTTTTCTATCGTATAAAAGAGCCTATACAGGACGATCGCTGTTGCCAGCAGAAGCACCATCATCACAAGGTCGCAGATAAATCCAAACCGCAGCAACAGTTCATGAGACACGATATTGCCTGCCGTGGCAAGGATGTCACCGGTTACGACCAATTTGCCCCGGACAAAGATCATGGAAAATGCGCCGGATATGCTCATGAGTATCCACAGAACCCCGGCCATCCTCGCCGTTCTGGCAGTTGGAGTCCAGTTCGATGGATAGTCGCCATAAGGCATTGCGGTTATCCTGCCATCCGGAGAAACCCCGTCTACGGTCTTTCCTTTTCCAGTCGCTGTATTCATGTTTGCTCCATATGTGCGCACTCGTGAAACTAATTGACGATTGCCTTTCCCCAACTACATGCAAAGAATTCCTATGCAGGTATATCCAATGGTCAAGGAAACCGCTGCGGCAATTCCCGCACATGAAAATCCACGAAAGACCGCTTTCATTCCTATCAAGTTCAAAACCGCAAAATGGACGGCTTCGTGGAGGAACACAAGGACCGGGGCGATAAGAAAGGAAACAGATACAATTTTCAAACTTGTGCTGGTTTCGTTTTTCTCAGCAGGCGCATCGGTTCCTGCCTTGCCTCTATCCCGCCGGAAACGGCTAATTGTCGAAAATGGAATCATAGCACCCGCCCCGATTACGTCCCGTCTGCCAGGTTGAGCCTGAATCAGGCAATGCCGTCCTCCCCTTTGTTATAGACCACGGGCATTTTGAATAGCCATTCCCGCCACAGCGCTTCATCCAAAAGCAGATCGGCCATGAAGCGGCTTACATTTATCCTGCTGGTCGTACCGGCGTTGAACAGGGGACTTCGTGTCGGAGCTTGATGGACTTCATATGCGCTCTCTTCATCTTCGTTGACCAAGGTATCCGGTCGCACGGCAACCCACTCCACCTTCTCATTGTGTTTCCCGATCCTTTCCTGCAGATAATCCGCAGCCCTGACATTGTCGCGATGCGGGGGCAGGAGCAGTTTTATGATCGGGAAAATGATGCTCTCCCATGGCGAGTTTTTCTCTCCGGTCAAAGTATTTGTATAAGCGGTGGTGCTCATGAGGACAAGCCTCACCTTCGCACCGGCGCTCTTGCCTGCCACCTCGGCGATGTTCCGCATCGTATCGGATACCAGGTTCCGCGGTTGGCCGAACATCCCCTTGATCGAAATATTGTGGCCAAGGCAGGAGACTATGGCATCGCAGCCTTGAAGAAGCCGGGCCAGCTCGG
>CAZNXK010000225.1:0-3377 GCA_964576835.1 uncultured Treponemataceae bacterium
GACTTCGTTCACTTCTTGGGCTAAGCCCGATTCTGCTGTGAGATATCTGGGCTAGCCCAAGGAGCGAGGGATCAGGCGGCGAGGGAGACGAGCATCCCGGGAACGACCCCCGCGGGCTTCGTGTACGGCGACGCGCTCGACACGAGTGCCGTATGGAGTTCGTTGCCGTACTGCTGGATGAGCGCGTCTATGCGCTCGTCGGACAGGCCCTTGGACTCGCGCCCAGGCTTCGGCTGATTTCTCGTCGTCCTGAGCCGTTCTATCAGCGTGTCGAGTATCTTGAGCTTGTCAAGGGAGTAGGAGGCTGTCCCGGTGACCGGGGTGCCCGTCACGTTCTTGAAGTTTGAGTACAGAAGCAGGGACGGGGGCACGGGTATTGAAACCTTGCCGCTCGATCCGGCCGTGAAGGCGTACGCCAATGGAAGCTGGTTAGAAATACGTACATCCATGATTCCGCTCCACATTCGATTCCTGTCGTTCTGTTCTATGTATCGGAATCGAGGGGAAGGAATATAAGCGTCAGCGAAGAATGACCAGGGATTGGCATGGATCAGGAAAGCTGGTTGTGTTTCGAAACGCGCCCGCACCGCCGGGCTCTGAAGTCAAGCCCAGTGCCGAAACCATCCCGGATATTCCGTCTTGCAAGGTTCAGGCGCATTTCCGCCCTAGAATATCCAGCCCATTGAAAACTCGAAGGAATACTCTCCCCTCCCTATCTCGCCACCGAGGGAATCGGATGCGCTTGACCCTGAAGCGATGTTGTCGCTGGACATTCTGGCAACCGCCTTCGCCTCGATCAGCAGGCGTCGGTCGACGGCATAGGCCAGGCCAAAACCGCCGTCGAGCCCGACGAATGACCATAGGAGAAGTTCCTCCCGGCTTCCGCCAAACGGGAGGAACCCGTCCGTGACCGAGAATAGCTCAAAATCCCATCCCAGCTGACCAGTGAGGGCAAATCCCTTGCGAACGGGAAAGAGCATTTCGATGTCGAGACCGAGCTCGTGGTCCACGTAGTCAAGAACGCCTAGGCTCGAGTCGCCAGAGCCCTTGGCCATCGACCATGCAGCGCTCATGACATACGCGGGTTCCCGATTATTCTCGCAGCTCGTGAAGCCTATGAATGCGCCATAGCCGACCATCTGACCGAGCTTTGGTATGTCGATCCTGTCTCCCGTGGCGATTATCGAGAACCACCCGCCGTCATATCCTACCGAGTACGTCGGCTCCGGAATTCGGTACTGTCCGCGGATGCCAGCATACAAGCCTGAGGCGAGCCATCCCCTTTAGCCTTTCGCGTCGTCCTGCCCATGGGCTTGCGGCAAGGTGACGCAGGCGAGAACGCACAATAGAATCGCAGTCCTGGTGAATTTCATGAAAACCTCCCTGAGGGCTCGAGTATAGGCAGGTAAACCCGCGGCCCCGCAACGCAAACAATGGGGGAGCCGCACTGTTTCGTTCACGGACCTGGTCCTTGCGCTTACGGCGGTGTTCGGCGGCGGAATCCTCTGGAACGGAATCAACCGCTTCCTCGACTGGCCTTACTATATGGGTGGGGAGGGCAGGGAGCCCCGGGGAATTGCGTCAGCCCTCTGGGGACTCACCGTCGCCGTACCCATTATCCTTGCGGTCATGGCGTCGAGGCGCCGTGGCGGCGGACAGGCCCCTGCGGAAGGCAGGCAAAGGGTCATCGTCATCCAGGTCATGTACTCGCTCGCCGGTTTGGTCGGTTCACTCGCCTTTTATGATTCCGATGTACGAAGCCGTATCGAAGGTCTCAGCCTTGGTTACGACGTCCAGGAACTTGTCATAGGCTTCGTGTTCGCCCTTCTCATATCCTTGTTGCCGCTTGGTGTCATTCTCATGGCAGGCCAGGGCGCAGGCAAGAGTCGGCCCTGGACCTTGACAGCCCTGGGCTACGCCCTCCTCCCCTCCTTCCTGGTTGCGGCCGCGGTTTCCTTCGCCTTTTTCGTGGAGAGGCCCGTTGCGGAGCTCGAGCAACTCAGGGGATTCCTCGCGGGGCTGATGCTCAGGACGGGCATGTACATCGCGGCATCGTTATAGCCCGCCCCTACTTCACCGAAGCCTTGAACAGCCTGTCGTTGACGGCCAGTCCGAGCCCGAGGTCGGGCAACCGTTCGGCCCATAGTTCGTCGAAGCCCGCGGCGTCGAGCTCGTGGAGGACGTCGAACAAGGCTGCCGCCGCCTCGAGCGCATCGCCTGAGGGCGACAGGTCGACGACCCGCGTCCAGCGGCCGCTGTCGCCCGCCGCGCGCGCCGACGCTGAACCAAAACACAGCACCGCAGCCCGTCCGGAAGGCCTCGCCCCGGGAAGGTCGCCGGCGTTGACCAGGAAAAGCGGCCGCGCCGGCGCGTAATGGCTCGGCAGCTGGCCTGGCGCGGTCGGGCTGGTGGTGGCCCTGTCGTAGACTCCGAGGCCGGGTATGATGGCGGCCAGCAATTCCACAGGCAGTCCGCCCGGGCGGAGCACGAGCGGCGGGTCTGAGCACAGGTCGAGCACGGTGCTCTCGACGCCGACCGGGCAGCGGCCGCCGTCGACGATGAAGTCCACGCGGTCGCCGAGCTGGGCGACGACGTGCGCCGCCCGGGTCGGGGACAGGTAGCCGAAGGGGTTGGCGCTGGGCGCGGCGATGGGAACCCCCGAGCGGCGGATTATCTGCCTGGCGAAGGTATTGGCCGGACAGCGGACGGCGACCGTCGGGAGGCCGCTCGTCGCGAGGTCGGGCACGCGCTCGCGCTTGGGAAGGACCATCGTCAGCGGCCCTGGCCAGAAGCGCCCCGCGAGTATCGCCGCGTACGGCACCGACACGTCGGCGACCTCGGCCGCTCCGTCGGGCTCGGCCACATGGACGATGAGGGGGTCGAAGCTCGGCCGCCGCTTGGCTTCGAAGACGCGCGCGAGCGCGACCCGGTTCCAGGCGTCCGCGCCGAGCCCGTAGACCGTCTCGGTGGGAATGGCGACGAGCAGGCCGCCGCGTATCGCCAGAGCGGCCCGTTCAAGGTCATGGGCGGAGGTGGAGAGGAGGATCATGGAGCGAGTATAGGCGGGGGCGTACGCTTGGGGCAACCGGCAAGCCAGCTGCTGCGGATCATGCAACCCGGGGCGGGAACGTTCCCACTTTTCGCTTGCGGAATTTTAAAATCCATGCTATACCAGTATTGGGAACGTTCCCAATACATATGAACCAGAAGATAAGCATCATCGAGGTTGCCCGCCGCGCGGGCGTCTCAAAGAGCACGGTTTCTCGAGTCATCTCCGATACGGGCGGAGCCGTAAGCCCGAAATCACATGAAAGGGTCAACGCCGCCATCAAGGAACTCGGCTATACGCGCAATTCGCTCGCGGCCGGCCTGCGGAG
>CAZNXK010000226.1:0-1166 GCA_964576835.1 uncultured Treponemataceae bacterium
CCGCCGGTCGAGGCCTGCCGCGACGACCTCGCCAAGCGTCAGCCGCGGCGGCAGCACGTACTGCTCGCGCCCGGTGCGCGCAACCGACAGGAAGCCGGGCGCATCGGTTCCGCCGCGCTCGCGCACCGTGGCTCCGCCGCCCGCCGGTACCTTGGCGGCGGCGCCTTCGGAACCGGGGTCGAGAGCCGCGACTATGAGCGAGGCGAAATTGCCCTTGAAGGCGAGCGGCCTGGGGCGGCCGGGAGCCTCGAACGGCAGGACATGGCCGTACCACTGTATGGCCCAGAGCCCTGGCCCGGGAAAAGACAGCTCGAAGCCCGACGGGGTCGAGGCTATCGCCCAGTCTTCGGGTTTAGCCCGCGATAGCTCGCCTGAGTCCGACACCCGCCACAGCCCCATGATGGCAGCCCCGCCGGCCGTCACGAAACGGACGACGCTCCGTCCGCCCGCGTCATCCCAGGCAGCCGATGCGGGGTAGAGGTAACCAGCGGACCGCGCCGAGAGCCGCCGCACGTCCAGGCCTATGCCTTCGACCGACTGGTCGTCGGTGATGAGCGTTACCTGGCCGAAGCCTCGCCTGCCCAGGTCAGAAACGATGGAGAAGTCGGCCGACAGGAATGCCTCCGCCGATTCGAGCGTCGCCGCGAACTCCTGCGGGCTGGCAGCCTCTCTGAGTACCTCGGTCTCGTCGCGCAGGGTGGGCTTGCCGTCCAGGGGATCGAAGCCAAGCGCGAAAAGCGTCGAGCCTCGCAGCGAATCGTCCGAGAACACGAGCCTGGCGGCCTCGTCCAGCGGCCTGTCGCCGCGCAGGCCCGCGAGCATCGACAGCGACGCGTCGATGACCACGGCCGGTCCCCTGTGCCCGGCGGGTCTCGGAAAGCCCGCGATGGCGAGGCCGACCACGACCGCGCAGGCCGCGTCGATTGCCGCGTCGCCGTACAGCCGCAGGGTCCTGAAGAGCAAGGCGGCGGGCGATCGACCGTCCCGGGGCGACAAAAGGCCGTGGGGATAGCGCACCCGCCTGCGAAGGCTCAGCGCCACGAACAGCATCGCGACGACAGGAGCGAGGAGAGCAGCGACTGGCCCGACAGCGGCGGAGAGACCCGCGGGATCAGCCATAGAGCCGCTCCAGAATCTGCCAGTAGACCGGCGCCCGGGTAGTCCCC
>CAZNXK010000226.1:1176-2338 GCA_964576835.1 uncultured Treponemataceae bacterium
CCGAAGCGAGCCTGGCGTCGCGGGAAGCCTCCGCGACGAGCCAGGCTGCCTCGTCTGACTGGCTCCACGGCACGACGATGACCGCTCCCGTCTCGGGGTCGGTCACTTCCGACTCGCCGCCGCGCTCGGCCAGGCGGGAGAATGGCGTCCGGTAGCGGATCAAAAAAAGCGAACCCGACGGCGGCGCATGCAGAGTCAGTCCAGGCTCGTGGAAGTCGGAGAAGACGAAGACCCGGCGCTGCGGACCCCGCGCCCGCCATTGGGTCCATGCCCGGGCCGTGTCGGTCTGGCCATCGAAAGACAGGGCCGACAGGACGCCGCTTATCGTCGCGTGTCCGGATCGGCTCCTGGCCGCCGCTCCCCGGCTCGACAGGCTGGCCGAGTAGGTCCAGAGCCGCACGCCGAGGCCAAGAGCCAGGAGGATGTAGGCCAGCGACCCGATGAAAGCCAGGTACTCGTCCACGGGAGCGCACGCCATGCTTGCCGACGAATCGACGAGGAACGCAACCTCGTCATCGGCCTCATCGTAGAATTCCTTGACGAAGGCGCGGTCGCTGCGGCCATAGAGCCGCCAGTCGATTGCGCGCGGGTCGTCGAAGCTCTGGTACTCGCGGATGCTCTTGAGGTCGTAGCTGGCCCCGGAGCGGCGGTACATCGGATCCTTGGCCGCTATCGAATCGGGGAGCCGGGCGCGGAGGTCGCGCCTTGCGAAGGCGGCGGCGATGGCAGCGCACTCGGGGTCTATGAATGCCATGACTGGCCCTGCACGCCATTCCCGGCCGCTCGGTCGCGGGAAAATTCCCTGGCGGCCTCCTGCCGCACGGCGGCGAGCACGTCGCTTATGCGGACCCCGTCGGCTTCCGCCTCGAAATTGAGTATCACGCGGTGCGCCGCGACATCGAAGAGGAGGTCGTCGATGTCGTCATACGATACGTTGGGCCTGCCTGCCATGGCAGCCCTGGTCCTGGCCGCGGAATAGAGGGCTATTGCCGAACGCGGGGATGCGCCATAGAGCACATACTTGCGGACCAGCTCCACAGGCGAACGGTCGGGATGGCTGTTTTCCACGATGCGGGCTATGTACGAACGAGCGCCGTCGGGAGAGGCAATCTGCGGAAGGAGCGTACGCCAGAGGCCTATCGCCGCCCTTGAACGGTCGGCT
>CAZNXK010000226.1:2348-3355 GCA_964576835.1 uncultured Treponemataceae bacterium
CCGCCGGTAGGCCCGCCTTTGGCGAGGAACCCAGGTCCATTATCCCCAGGAGGGCGTGGAAGTCGGGCATCGAGAAGCGGAGCTTCATGAAAAAGCGGTCTATCTGGGCCTCGGGCAGAGGATAGGTGCCCTCGAGCTCTATCGGGTTCTGCGTCGCTATGACGAAGAACGGGTCGGGCAGCGGATGGACCTCTCCCAGGAAGGTGACGCGCTTTTCCTCCATCGCCTCGAGGAAGGCCGACTGCGTCTTGGGGGTGGCGCGGTTTATCTCGTCTCCGAGCACGACGTTGGAGAATATCGGCCCGTGGTAGAAACGGAACGTCCTGCCTCCAGGACCGTCTTCGAGAAGGTTGGAGCCTATGATGTCCAGCGGCATCAGGTCCGGGGTGAACTGGACGCGGCTGAAGCCGAGGCCGAAAAACTCCGCCCAGGTTTTCGCGAGCGTCGTCTTGCCAAGTCCAGGCGCTCCTTCGAGCAGGACATTGCCGCCGGCCAGAAAGGCTATGAAGAGGCGTTCAAGCAGGCCGGGGCAACCGAGCACGCGGGTGCCGACGAAAGCCGAGTAATCATCGTACAGTTCCTTGATCGATGCGAGCGATCGTTCAAATTCGTCTGCTTGCATGGAGGCTCCAATATCCCGAGCGTAATGCCGTCGCTACGACGAGCGAGGCGAGTGCTGCCATATTGAGCGCCGTACCGACGAGCGGCAGGGCGGGAAAAGGCGCGAGTGCGGCGGTCAGGTTGAAGGCGGCGTGCCACAGCCAGGCCAGAAGGAACGAGGCCGCGACGAAGACCATCCTGAACCCTGGTCCTTTCCGGAGCGGCAGGGCTGTGCTCAGCGCGAACAGCGCGGCCGCTCCTGCGTGTATCGGTACCGCGTAGCCGAGGCGCCAGTACGCGTCGAGCGTCGGGAAGGCGGCGACATAGCTGGCGTTCTCGAGGGCGGCCACGGTGCACGACGCGGCTACCCCGAGGCTCGCCATCCCCGGCTCCAGGCCCCGCCGCCT
>CAZNXK010000227.1:0-3327 GCA_964576835.1 uncultured Treponemataceae bacterium
GCGACGCGGGGAAAATCCGTTCGCTGTCGGCATTCCTCGCGGGCAAGGCGATAGCCGCATCGGGCGGAAAAGCCGAGCCTGGACTGGTCAGGGCCGCCGTCGACGTCCGCCTCCAGGCCGCCGCGGGCTCGCTGGCTGCCGCCGGCACACCGAGTCAAGGAGCATCGTCATGAGGATTCTGGCAAAAGAATTGCAGGCGCTGAAAGCGGGCCCGGAAGGCGCGCTGGAAGCGGCCGGAGAGGTCGAACTCAAGGGATGGGTCCACCGCGTCCGAGAACTCGGCGGAGTCTCGTTCGTGATGGTCCGCGACCGCTCTGGAATTGCCCAGGCGGTCATCCAGGGCAAGGCCGACCTGAACCTAGAGTCGGTGGTGGTTGTCACCGGGACGCCCGCGGCCAATGAAAAAGCACCGGGCGGCGTAGAACTCCGCGCGTCGCGCATAGACCTGATCGCGAAGGCCGAGCCCGACCTGCCGTACCCCGTCAATGCCGACCCTGCCAAGATAGGCCTCGACATCATCCTCGACCAGAGGCCGTTGTCGCTCCGCAACCCCAGGATACGGTCCATCTTCTCGGTGCAGGCCACCATCATCGACGCGTTTTCATCGTACCTCCGCGGTCATGGCTTTACCGAGATGAAGACGAGCAAGCTCATCGGTTCCGGTACCGAGGGCGGCACCGGACTCTTCGAGGTGGACTACTTCGACACCAAGGTCTACCTCGCCCAGTCGCCGCAGTTCTACAAGCAGATGATGGTCGCGAGCGGCATGGAGCGCGTCTTCGAGGTGGCTCCCGCCTACCGCGCGGAGAAACACGATACGCCGCGGCACCTGAACGAGTATGTGTCCATGGACGTGGAGATGGCCTTCATCGATTCGGAGCGCGACCTGATAAGCCTGGAGAAGGAACTGCTCGCCGCCATCTTCGAGGCGGTCTCCGGCCGCAACGCCGACGATCTGGCCGCCTGGGGCGCGAGCGTCCCCGACCCCGAGTCGGTCGCCCGTTCGCCGATAGTCGCGCACGATGACGCCATAGCGATAGCCGCGGCTGAACTTGAAAAGTCTGGTTCTGCCGCGAAGAAGGCCTACGAGATAAGCCCGGAAGTCGAGCGCCTGATATGCGCCTGGTCAGCCCGAGAGCATGGCAGCGACCTCGTCTTCATCAACGAGTTTCCACGCCGGTATCGTCCCTTCTATACCTTCCCGCTCGACGCCAGTCGCACTATGAGCTTCGACGCCATTTTCCGGGGGCTCGAGATCACGACCGGCGGCCGCCGCCACAACGACTACCGGGCCATCCTCGACGTGCTCCCGAAGTTCGGCCTCAAGGCCGAGGATCTGACCGATTATCTCAACGTGTTCAAATACGGCTGCCCGCCCCACGGCGGATTCGCGATAGGCTGCGAGCGGCTGACCCAGAAGATCATGGGACTCGCGAACGTCAAGGAAGCTTCGCTGTTCCCCAGGGACCGGAAGCGTGTGCGGCCTTGAGATGACATCATGGGCAGGGCTTTTCGCGGTGGACAGCGTGTGTTTGGCATTGACTGCGTCTACTATTGTATGTACTGTAATTACATGAAGGCTCAACTGGTAAAGATTGGAAACTCGCGAGGGATCAGACTTCCCCAGAAATTGCTGTCGCTATACAAGATCGATGAGGGAGACGAGTTGGAACTGGAAGAGCGGCGGGATGGGATTCTTGTCCGTCCTGGCCGGGCGGACTCCATGAAGTTGTCCTTCGAAGCCAGCTATCGCGAGATGGTCGCCGAACCGGCCGAACTCGATGAATGGTCTGATTGGGATTCCGTGGCCGGGGACGGGTTGTATGCTTGATCGCTATGGAGTGTACTGGGTCCGCCTCGACCCTGTGGTCGGAACTGAAATCGCCAAAACGCGACCTGCCGCAATCATCAGCGATGATGCGATGAATCGCGTTCTTGGCTCAGTGGTCGTTTGTCCCGTCACTTCGCGCGTACACCCGCGCTGGTCCAGCAGAGTACAAACCAGCGTTGGCGGGCAAGTTTCAGAGGTTGCCGTGGATCAAATCCGTACGGTTGACAAATCCCGTATCGGCGCAAAGCTTGACCAGCTTGACGATGATGCCGCCGCTACGATTCGCCACATCGTTACAGTGATGTATGGAGTCCTGTCGGTGGAGTGACGAGCTGCATGCTGCCACGGATTTCTCCTCGCTCCATGATGGAGGCCAGGTCAGGAAACAACGGTCTGCTTCTTCCAAATCGCTTCGTTTCATATATACTTGTTGTTGCGCCTCGTTGTTCCATGATCATGCGCCCGGAGGGATTCCTGGATGGCCGAAAAAAGCCTGCTTAAAAAAGCCAATCAATTTGCCAAGGCCGCCGGATCAGAACTGTCTTCGGGCGGCGACTTCGTCTTCGACAAGGATTCCGGCATCTCCAAGGAAGACCAGAAGGATATCCTTCTCCACATCGACACGGTGGCCAAGTCCAGCCGCATCGTCGCCGGACCGGAAACCTGGAAGGTGAGGCCGAAGAATCGGGGCATAGCCATGCCGCTCGTCGTCAACCTGGTGGGCGCGCTCGTGCTCGCGGGCGGACTCTATGGACTCGGACGTATCTTCGCCCCTTCCGGGGAGACCGTCGAATCGAGTTCCGTCCTGTTGTCGTCGGCGGAGGGCCGCTTGCTCCAGGAGATAAAACGGGAGGCGGAAGGCCGCATCCAGGAGAAGGACAAGGAGATAGCCACCATCCAGCAGCGGATGGCCTCCCTCGACAGCGAGCGGGAGCAACTGCTCTCGAGCGTCGATGCCAGGATCAAGGCCAAGGAGGCCGAACTCAAGGACCAGCTCAGGCTCGAGCTCGACAGGGAGCGGCAACGCCTGATCGACGAGGGCCTTTCCGCCGCGGTCATCCAGGAGCGCATGCGCGAATTCGAGAAGCGCAAGACCGAAGAGTTCAGGTCCCAGATGGATGGCTTCGCGAAGAAGGCCGAGGAAGAGAGACTGGCGCTCCAGGCCAGGCTCGACAAGGCGCGCGACGAATACAGGGCGAACCTTTCCGCCGCCACGACCGAACGCCAGCGCATCCAGGACGAGTCGAGGCAGCGGGAGCAGGTCTTGCGGTCGCAGCTCGACGAGAGGAACAGCGCCCTCGAGGCCGAGCGGGCCCGCGCGGCTGACAGCCTGCGGAGCGCCCAGGCCGAGCTGGCGCGTTTCAATCAGGATGCGGCGCGGGTCAAGGCGGTCGAGGACAGGCTCGTAGGTCTGTACGCCGCGGCACGGCAGTCATTGCGCGACGGCAGGTTCGACGACACGGCCATGACGCTCGATTCACTGCGCTCCTACCTCG
>CAZNXK010000228.1:0-3298 GCA_964576835.1 uncultured Treponemataceae bacterium
ACCGACGCCCAGGCGGGTCTGTCCCGGGTAGTGACGAGCAAGGACATACAGGCCCGGACGATCGGCATAATGGAAGACGCCCTGTCCGCCATCAAGAGCCTTCCGGGAGTGGGCTATACCGGTTCCTTCAATTCAAAACCGTCGATCAATGGCGGCGATCCTGACGAGACGGTAGCGACCCTGGACGGCGTGTATGTCCTGTTCCCCTACCAATGGGCCGGCACGTACACCATCTTCGACCCTCATCTGGTGGATTCGATAAAGCTGTCCACGGGAATAATCGGCGCGCCTTACGGGCAGGTGCTGTCGGGGCTTCTCGAGGTGAGTTCCAAGACCACCGCCGATTCGGATCCGCACCTCGACTTCGGGCTGTCCACCACGGGCCTCGACCTGTTCTATCAACAGGCGTTCGGGGACAAGGCCGGCGTGCTCCTCGGGGGGAAGATCACCTGGATGGAGCTGCCCCTGGCCATGATCGGCCAGCAGGACTTGTTCGACGCCGACCCCTATGTCCGCAACGGCACCGCCAAACTCTACTGGAACCCCGCGCCGACGGTCAAATGGGCGTTGAACGCGCATATCGACACGGACGGTGTCTCGGTCAGCACCGAAGACTTCACCGCCCACCTGTACGAAAAGCAGATTATCCTGTCGGCGACCCTGCAAACCCTTGTCGACAAGAACCTCCTGTGGAATCAGCTGGTCAGCTACAATAGCTTCTACAGCGAAACCGGTCTCGACGAGCCAGCCTCGTCCGGGGCGTCGACGATAGCGGACGAGCGCCGCTACCAGGCGAGCACGCGTTTCGACTGGACGCCGGCCGAGAACCATGTGGTCAGTTTCGGTCTGGA
Source organism: uncultured Treponemataceae bacterium (assembly GCA_964576835.1). Lineage (GTDB taxonomy): Bacteria > Spirochaetota > Spirochaetia > Treponematales > UBA12059 > SZUA-370. The sequence goes on from CAZNXK010000228.1 coordinate 852, forward strand.
CGAGCTCTGGGAGAATTGGTCGAAAAGCGACGTCGACAACGGGACGACGTGGTACGACCTGGAAGGGAAAAACACCCTTGCCTCGGGCGCATATATCGACGACGTGTTTTCGCTCATCCCCGGTGTCCTGACGGCGGAAGCGGGATTGCGGGTCGATCATGCCGTCGTCTTTGGCGGCGGCGGAATGCTGGAAACTTATCCCGTGGCGAATCCCCGCGCGAGGTTCACCTATGGTTTTCTCAAGGATCTTGGACCCATTGAATCCATAGACTTAAACGGCGGAACCGGCCTCTATTCCCAATTCCCCGCGGACGATCCCCATATGGACACCCGGTACGGAGCGGCAAGCCTGGACATCGGGCCTACCCGTGCCTGGATCAACGTGCTCGGGTTCGACGCGAACGGCGCAGCCGGGGAAACCTTCAGCGTCCAGGGATACGCCAAGCATTATACGAGCCGTTTCTATATCGCGTCGGGGCCCTCGGGCGTTGAATTGATGAACGACGGGACAGGCTATGCGTATGGCCTCAATGTGGGCTTCACTAAACCGACTACATTCTGGGATCTCTCCCTGAGCTATTCCTTCAGCTATACAAAGCTCCACAACCCCGGGGGAGCGGGACTCCACGCCACGAGCTGGACCGCTCCCCTTGGCGCCTGGTACTTTCCCTATTACGAATCCTTTCATACCATCTATGCCAATTTTACGCTCAAGCCCGGCGACAGCTTCGCCATCCTCGCTCAGGGGAATGTCGTTTCGGGCAGCCCGACGGAGTCGGGGACGTGGTCGGACTGGCGCTTCCCTGTAAATGTGAAGTTTGACTGGCATGGCTTCTACCCTGGATCCAAGGTTCGATGGGAATTCTACGTCGGGTGCGAGGATGTTTTCGCGCTTCTTTACTCTGTGCCATTGAACACGGCGGAAACGGGCGTCTCGTTCGACGTGGGGTATCCCATCCCCTCGCTGGGTTATAAACTCACTTACTAGGAGAGGGAAGGCCATGAAGCTTTTGACAAGGCTGCCGTTTGGGCTCGGGCTGATTCTCCTCGCGGGCTGCGCAGGAGGGGCCAAGCCGCTGGAGGTTTTTACAGGCCAGGAGACGCCCCAAGCCCATGAAGTGGCTATAGAAATCGATCCCCAAAGGGATGGCGTTTCGAAAATCCGCTTGTCGTGCGTGGAGCTCCCGGGCGCGGTTTGCGACGGCGAGGCGATAGCCGACGGCGAAGGCTGGCGTATCGATCTGGATACACTGGACTGGTTCAACAATTGGCCGAACGGCTGGACCCATGCTTCCTTCCGCCTGGACGGGAGGGCGGCGCTCCAACGGACGGAAGCAGGGTGGATGCTCGCCATGATCAAGGCCCCGGAGCTCGACATGGTGGAATCGGCCTCCATCCGGTACTTCGATACCTACGTGCGGGGAGAGGCGGGGCTGCGCGAGTTCTCGCACCGGTGGGACAGGATAAAAGCCGTCGCAAGCGACCTTTCGACCCGAGTCCCCGACGCGCCGCCGTTTCGCGATCCGGACAGCCTGCGGAAGTACCTTTTTCCCGAAGTCTACGGATACGAAACTCGGCCCGATCCCGCCCACGCGAAGGTTACGGCCGAGGGTACCGTATGGAATACGGATTACACCAAAGCGCATTTTACCGAACCTTTGCGGATGTTGCGCGATAACGGGACTCTCCTCCGTGATTATAAGGAGTCCCCCGGCCTGTGGCTCCTGGCCCTGGAATGGCCGGATTTTTGGGAATGCGCGGGTCAAGCCATCGTCCTGCAAAAGGAATGAGCGTGCCCGCTTGTTTCATGGAACCGCAAAGGCGATGAACGGAAACACCACGGGTTCCCGCGACCACGAGCGCTCTCTTCGCGTTTATGGGAGGATCGCGGCAGCGGTGTCCGTGTTGATCCATGCCGCGGTAATCGGATTGCTCGTAGCGACTGGCGGCCATGACCCGCTGCCCCCGGCTCGCCCGGACCCTGCCATTACCTTCGTCAGTCTTCAGAGCGTAAAGATGCAGAGCCTTCCGCAGGCAAGCGCTCCGGAGCCCCTACCTCTCACCGAACCGCGCCCGATTCTGCCTCTACCCGAACAGCGCCCCAGGCCGGAACCCTCCATGGCCCGGGTTGCTCCTACCCTGGAGCCCCTTCCCTCCGAGTCGATAAACGGTAGCGAGGCCCAGGTGACGGAAAACCTCGCTTCGACCGGCTCTCCGGGCGCTGATGAGGAATACGTGCCGCAGTTCAAGATTACCGATGCGCCGGTCATCCCCGTCAAGGAAGTGCTGTCCAGGATTGAGTACCCAGCGCTCGCGGCAAAACAGGGGATCGAGGCGACCGTCTACCTCGAACTCTATATCGACAAGTCCGGCAGGATAGTGCGCGCCACGGTCCTGAAGGATCCGGGCTTCGGTTTTGCCGAAGCCGCGGCCAAAGCGCTTGTCGG
>CAZNXK010000229.1:0-3252 GCA_964576835.1 uncultured Treponemataceae bacterium
CTGGCGACGACCTCCATCTCCATCCCCGCTTGTTTCCTGGTGCTCTGCTCCTGGAGGTACAGGGATAACATGCCTGAAAGCACTATCAGAAACGCCAAACCGGTGAAAACCGCAGGGTTGGTTATATTCCGGCCTTTGAACCAGGTTTTTGCGTCAGGCCTCCGGAGAACCTTCATTCATCCCAAGTATATGCAGCGTGAATGAAAGCGCAACGTCAGGCTTTCCCCCTCATCCGCTTGAGCCTCTTTGACGCCCTGCTCCTTTCCTTCCAGATTGCCCTCTGCGCGAGCCTTGCCGTCACATTCGTTTTAGTCTCGAGGAAACGCGCTTCCCTTGCCAGAGCCTGCCAGCTTTCATAGCGGTCTGCCGTGATGGAGCCGTTCTCCAGTCCAGCCCTGACGGCGCAGCCCGGTTCGTTGCCGTGGGAACAGTCGGAGAAGCGGCAGGCGGCCGCGGCCTCCTCTATCTCCGTGAAGACGCCGCCGAGGCTATCCTCGCCAAGCCACAACTGAACCTCGCGGAGGCCCGGCGTGTCGATGACCATGGCGCCGCCAGGCAGCGTGAACAGCGTCCTGGACGTCGTCGTGTGCCTTCCTCGCTGGTCGTAGTCCCTGACCCGCCCCGTGGAGTTGAACTCAACGCCGGCCAGCGCGTTGAGGAGCGTGGACTTGCCCGAGCCCGACGAACCGAGCAGCACCGCGGTGGAGCCGGGCTTCAGGTACCGGCCGAATGCCTCGAGCCCGCGGCCTTCCGGCGCGCAGACGGCAAGTGCCGGCGCGAAGGGGCAGGCCTGGCCGGCCGCCACGACCAGGTCCTGGATCGCGTCCCCCGCGATGTCCGCCTTGGTGACGACCAGCACCGGCGACACTCCCGACTCGAGCGCCAGAGCGGCGTAGCGCTCGATGCGCCTGACGCTGAAGTCGTTGCCCGCGGCCGTGACTATGAACGCCGTATCGACGTTGGCCGCGATAACCTGTTCGGCCACCTTGTCGTAGCGCGAGTCGCCGGCCGCCTTCCTGGAGAACGCCGAGCTCCTGGGGAGCACCGCCTCGACGATTGCCGACCCTGAACCCGGGGAGGCGCGTCCGCCGGTTTGTTTCCGCCCGCGGAGCGCTACCCAGTCGCCGGTAGCCGGCCACTGGGCCTCGGTGACGCAGTCGCCTGAGAGGCGCCCCGACGGCCTTGCTTCCAGTTCCGCCAGTCCTCCTTCGCCATCGCGGACGGCCACGACGAAGGAGCCGCGCCGTACTTCCAGTACGCGGGCGGGTTCAAGCGTCGCGTCGCCTTGCATCCTGCCGCGCATTTCTGACAGGCCGTTCGAGAAGAAGTCATTCCAGCCCAGATTCAGGAGCGGATCGCTGCCCGTCCGGTCCGAGTCGCCATCGGTGTCATTGAATAAATCCATCGCTTGTTTCCCTATGAAAAGTCCATCCATCCATCGGGCCGTGAGCTTGCGCCGTGCCGGTCGATGCCGTGAGTCGCTTGCGGGTTGTTGTGTGGACGCGGGCGGGAGGGAATTTACCGGATGTCGAACATGTTCAGAAAACGGTAACCCGGCGCCCGTCGCTTGCAGTGGCCTTGGTGTTCACGTGCGCCTCCTCGGGATTTGGTCGTCGGGTCCGATACCGGACCTGGTTCATATGGTATCGGCATACCGGCTCCGCCGTCAACGAGGAGAGCAAGAGAATTGCGGTGATAAAATAAGTGTAATCGAAGTGTAGCGGCGACAGGAAAGTGATATGGAGCAAAAAGCAGGGACGCGCCATTGCGGCGCGTCCCCTGTTGTTTACCTTGGCAGGAAGGTAAGCGCGATGCCGCCCTTGCCCGCCCGGCCTGTGCGGCCGATGCGGTGCACGTAGTCGTCGTAGGAATTGGGCGTCGAGAAGTTGATCACGTGGGTGATGTCGGTCACGTCGATGCCGCGGGCCGCCACGTCGGTGGCGACCAGGATGTTTATCTCGTCGCTCTTGAGGCGCGAGAGCGCCCTGGAACGCTGGGCCTGGCTCTTGTCGCCATGGATCTCGTCGACCTTGAAGCCGCGCGCGTGAAGCTCGCGGCCAAGGCGTTCGACTGCCCGCTTGGTGTCGTCGAAGATTATTGTCCTTCCGCAATCGCCGGCTATAAGGACGTCGTGCAGCTTGTCCATCTTGTCGTTGCTGCCCGAATAGTAGACCACGTCCTGGCTTACCGAGTCGACGGTGGAGCCTTCCTTGGTCGATACGGTCACGGGGTTTTTGGAGAACTGCTCGATGAGCCTGGCTATCTTGGGTTCCATCGTGGCGGAGAAGAACAGCGACTGGCGGTCCTGCGAGACCCGGGCCAGGAGGCCGGAGATGTCGTTGATGAAGCCCATGTCGAGCATGCGGTCGACCTCGTCGAGGACCACGAAGTTGAAAAGCGGCAGGGGCAGCGTGCCCTGCTGGACATGGTCCTTGATGCGTCCTGGAGTGCCGATGACGACGCGGGGATTGGTCCGCAGGTCGCGCTTCTGGAGGTACATCGAGGCGCCTCCTATAAGCAGCGCGCTCCGTAGCCCGCAGCCCTTGCCGAAGCTGAAACACTCCTCCATGATCTGCTGCGCGAGTTCCCTCGTCGGCGCCATGATGAGAGCCCGGTGGTCCATGTGGGTCATCAGGTCGTGGATCATCGGGATGGCGAAGGCAGCGGTCTTGCCGGTGCCGGTGTTGGCGATGCCGACGACATCCTTGCCCTCGAGCACCAGAGGTATTGTCCGGTCCTGGATGGCCGAAGGCTGCGTGAATCCCTTGATGACGATGTTGTCGAGGATCTTCTTGTGCACCGCGAAGTCCTCGAAGCTGTGGATAGGCACGTAGTCTGCCTTCTCGGTTATCCTGGCCTCCTGGATGAAGCGCGAGGGATGGATGAACTGTTTGGCGCGGGCCGATCCGCCGCCACTGCGGCCAGCCGGACCTCGGCCCCGACCACCCTGAGGCGCTCCCTGTGACGAGAAGCGGCCCTGGTACGAAGGCTTGGAACCGTAGGACGAACGGCCTTCGGCCGGACCCCGGCGGGATGGCGATTGATACGAATTTCTTGATTCCACGAATATGTTCCTGTAAAGAGAAGAGTGTGCGTATAGGACGATCGGAACTCGACGGGAGCGCAGGCAACAAGGCCTGTTACGCGACGGTGTGAGTGCCGGGTACAATTCCGGAATGAACGAAAATCGCCATCCGCGAAACGGTTCCCTCTCAATTCCGTAAGAAACCCGATAAGACGAGGGAATACTAA
>CAZNXK010000230.1:0-888 GCA_964576835.1 uncultured Treponemataceae bacterium
CTCGTCGAGATGCGGGGTATATGCAAGAGTTTCCCCGGCGTCCAGGCCTCGGACAACATCGACCTGCGACTTGGCCACGGCGAGGTGCTCGCCCTCCTGGGCGAGAACGGCGCAGGCAAGAGCACCCTGATGAACATCCTCTCCGGCCTGTACCGGCAGGACTCGGGCGACGTGTACATCCACGGCTCCAAGGTCGACATCCGTTCGCCCCGCGACGCGGCTGGCCTGGGCGTAGGCATGGTCCACCAGAACTTCATGCTGGTAGACACGATGAGCGTCGCGGAGAACGTCGTGCTCGGCATGGCCGGCCTTGCCTTCGTGCCCGACATGGCTGCGGTCAAGCGCTCGATACTCGAACTCGGCGAGCGCTACAACATGAAAGTCGACCCCGACGCCTTCATCTGGCAGTTGTCGGTAGGTGAGCAGCAGCGCGTGGAGATCCTCAAGCAGCTGTACCGCAATGCGGAGATCCTGGTGCTGGACGAGCCTACCGCCGTGCTGACGCCGCAGGAGTCGCGCGAGCTCAACGACGTCGTCAAGCGGATGCAGGCCGAAGGCAAGAGCGCCGTCTTCATCACGCACAAGATGGACGAGGTGATGGCCTTTTCCGACCGCGTCATGGTGCTCCGCAAGGGCAAGGTCGTCGCCGAGAAGACGACCAGGGAAACCGATCCCACGGACCTCGCCCGCATGATGGTCGGACGCGAGATCCTTTTCCACATCGAAAAGGCGCCCTTCGCGCCCGGCGCGGTCGTCCTCGAGCTCAGCGATGTCTGCGCCGACGACGAACGGGGACTGCCCGCGTTGCGTAATTTGTCGCTGAAGCTGCGCGTAGGCGAAATTCTCGGCATCGCAGGGGTCGCCGGCAACGGCCAGCGCGAACTGTCC
>CAZNXK010000230.1:898-3244 GCA_964576835.1 uncultured Treponemataceae bacterium
GCTGCGTCCGGTCAAATCGGGCGGCATCTCCATCAACTGCGTCGATTCGACAAACCGCACGCCCCTCCAGATAATCAGGAGCGGCGTCAGCCACATACCGCAGGACCGGATCGCCGTCGGGGCGGTAGGCGACATGAGCGTCGCTAACAACCTCGCGATGAAGGACTACCGCGCCGCGCCCATCGCCAGCGGCCTCCTCCTCCTTCCGCGGCGGATACTCGAATTCGCCCGCAGGATGATAGACGCCTTCAACATAGCCACTCCGTCGCCCGAGACAATGGTCAAATTCCTGTCCGGCGGCAACATCCAGAAGACCATCCTGGCCCGCGAGATCGAGGCCTGCGGCAGCCTCCTCGTCGCTGTCTACCCGTCGCGCGGACTCGACATCGGCGCGACGGAGTCGGTGCGCAAGCAACTGGTAGCCCAGCGCGACGCTGGCAAGGCAGTGCTCCTCGTCTCCGAGGACATCGACGAGCTACTCAGCGTCGCCGACACCATCGCGGTGATGTACGACGGCAAGGCCGTAGGCATCATGCCGGCCGAAGGCGCTGACCCCCAGGAGATAGGTCTCCTCATGGCTGGCATCGGTCCATCCGGAAAGGAATCCCGCCCATGACCCTCGTATTCGAGAAGCGCAAGACCGTCTCGAAGACGGCCATAGTCGTCGTGCCGTTCATATCGTTCGCCGTATCGCTGGTCCTGACTGGCGCGCTCCTCGTCGCCTTCGGTGCCGACCCCTTCGCCACCTTCGCCGCCATGTTCAGGGGAGCCTTCGGCTCTGGCCGCGCGCTGACCGAGACCCTGGTCAAGGCCATCCCGTTGATGCTGACAGGGCTCGGCGTGGCGCTGGCGTTCAGGCTCAGGTTCTGGAATATAGGCGCGGAAGGCCAGCTGACGCTCGCCGGCGTCGCGGCCACCTGGGTGGCGATATACTGGAGCCCCTGGCTACCGGCCCCCGTGCTCCTGCCCCTGCTGGTGCTGGTCGGCTGCGCCGCTGGCGCGTTGTGGGCCGGAATCCCGGCCCTCCTCAAGACCAGCCTCAAGGTCGACGAGACCCTGGTGACGCTGATGCTCAACTACGTCGCGATCCTCATATCGCAGTTCCTGTATTACGGGCCGTGGCGCGATCCCAAAGGCTTCGGCTTCCCGGGCACGGAGATGTTCCCGAAGGCCGCCTGGTTCCCCAGGATCGCCGGCCGCGCGCACGTCGGCCTGTACTTCGCCCTGATCGCCGCGGCCGTGCTGTGGTTCATCCTCCAGAGGACGCGCTGGGGCTTCGAGCTCAAGGTGATAGGCAACAGCCCAAAGGCGGCGCGTTACCAGGGCATTTCGGTGGAGCGCAACATCCTCCTCGCGGTGCTGCTGTCCGGCGCGCTCTGCGGCCTGGCGGGCGTCGGCGAGGTGGCCGGCATATCGCGGCGGCTCCAGCAGGGTCTGTCCCTGGGCTACGGCTACACCGCCATAATCGTCGCGTGGATGGCCCAGCTCAACCCGCTGGCCATACCCTTCGTCGCCGTGATCATGGGTGGCCTCCTGGTCGGGGGCGATCAGGTGCAGATGGTGATGGGACTACCGTCGTCGATGGGTCTCCTCATGCAGGGCCTCATGCTGTTCCCGATGCTCGCGGGTTCGCTGTTCACCGAATACAGGATCAAGCGGATGACGGGTACGCAGACCCGCGAAGCCGCCAGGGGAGGCGCGTGATGGGCCTGATTACTTCGCTTCTGGCCATAACCCTGCGCGCCGGTACCAGCCTGGTCTACGCGACCATAGGCGAAACGTACGCGGAGCGAGCGGGCATACTCAACCTCGGGCTCGAAGGCATCATGCTGATGGGCGCCGTCTCGAGTTTCGCGACTGCTTATTACACGGGCAACCTCGCGCTGGCCATAGTCGTCGCCTTGGGCGTCGGCGGACTCATGGCGCTGATACACGCGTTCCTGTCGGTGACGATGAAGGCCAACCAGGTCGTTTCAGGGCTGTCGATCACCCTGTTCGGCACCGGTTTCGCCAGCTTCCTCGGCCAGCGACTGGGACCGGCCTCCAACGGCTACTACCTCGTCGGCCTGACCGGCCCGCGTTTCACGCCCTTCGACATCGGGGGCCTCGCCGACGTCCCGATTCTCGGCGCCCTGCTCGGCCAGGACATTTTTACCTGGGGGACGTACCTCCTCATACCCTTGGCGTGGTTCTACCTGTACAGGACGAGGAACGGGCTGTCGCTCCGCGCAATCGGCGAGAATCCCCGAACGGCCGACGCGATGGGCGTCAACGTCAACCGCGCCAAGTACGGCTATACGATATTCGGCGGCATGCTGCCCGCTCTCGGCGGCGCTCACCTGGCGC
>CAZNXK010000231.1:0-3223 GCA_964576835.1 uncultured Treponemataceae bacterium
GAAGTGCTCGCTCTTCTTGATGAGGGCAATCAGGCTGTCGCTTATCGGTTTGCCGGTCTGAGCGTGTACGGCGTGCTTCTTGAGGATCTCGGGCGTCAGCGCCCAGTGCTCGTTTATCTGGCTAGGAAGTTCCACGAAGTCCTGCAACACGTTGGTGCCCGACAGGCGGTTGTAGGTTACCTCGGACAGCAGTCCGTGCAGGCCGTGGCCGAATTCATGGAAGAGGGTCCGCACGTCATCAAGCGACAGCAGCGTAGGTTTACCGTCAGGCGCCTTGGCGAAATTGTTGTTGTTGATGACGATTGGATACAATAGCCCACTCTGGCGGTTTCTGGATTGTCCCCGGAAATCGTTCATCCAGGCGCCGCCGCGCTTGGTGGACCGCGCGAAACTGTCGGCGATGAAGATTCCCGTGATGGCCTTGGTCTCGGCATCAAGGACCTCATACAGCCGCGCGTCAGGATGATACAGGGGTACGCCCTTCACTTCCTTGAAGCTGATTCCGTAGAGCCTGCCGGCGGCGTCGAACATGGCTGCCGTCATGCGGTCAAGCTGAAAGTAGGGTTTGAGTTCCGCCTCATCGAGCTTGTAGCGCTCCTGTCGGAGCTTCTCAGCGTAGAAGTTCCAGTCCCAGCCCATAAGCGGAGCCTTGAATCCCTCCCCTGCCGCCAATGCCTCGAGGTCTTTCTGCTCGGCCAGCGCCCTGGCGCGGGCAGGTTCCCACACCCGCATAAGAAGGTCATCCACCGCGGCGGGTTTCTTTGCCATGCGGTCGACCAGGGCGTAGTCGGCATAGTTTCCGTAGCCAATGAGGCCGGCAAGTTCGGCTCGGAGGCGCAGGATACGCTCTGCAACGGGGCGGGTATCGCGCTCGGGACAGCTTTCTCCCCTGGCCTTGAAGGCCCGCCACACCTTCTCGCGGAGGTCGCGGCGCGTGGAATAGGTCAGGAACGGGTCCACGAGCGACGGCGACAGGTTGATGGCGTAACCCTCGATGCCCTTGTCCGCCGCTACCGACCTGGAGGCGTCCAGCACGAACTCCGGCAGGCCCGCCCGATCGGCTTCCGTTTCCAGAACCAGGCAGAACGCGGCCTCGTCACCGAGCACCGACTGGCTGAAGGTGGTGAATAGCCCCGCCAGCTCCTCGGTTATCGCCGCGTAGCGGATCCGCGCCTCGCCCACGAGCAGGGCTCCTTCCCTGACGAAGTCGAAGTGCACCCGCTCAAGGAGGCGCAACTCCTCGGGCGAAAGCCCCAGGTCGGCGCGCTTCCGATGCAGGGCATCCACGCGGCGGAAGACGCCTTCGTGCAGGCTCAGCCAGCTCTGGTGAGCCGCAATTCTGGGCATCAGCTCGCGCTCCGCGGCCTGCAGCGCGTCGCACGTTTCGCTGGCGGTCAGGTTGGAGAATACGCCTGCCACTTTGCCGAAGGCCTCGCCGGAGCGGTCCAGGACGGCAACTGTGTTCTGGAACGTAGGAGCCTCCGGATTGGCGGCGATGGCGTCCACCTCGGCCCTGTGCTCGGCCATGGATGACTCGAATGCGGGGGCGAAATTTTCCGGCTTGATGAGGTCGAAGGGGGGAAGCCCATAGGGTGTGTCCCAGATGGTCAATAACGGGTTGGTAGTCATGGCGAGATTATTGGGGCGGTCAGCGAATGCGTCAAGGGACGGATATGTTACTACACGAATGATCACGTCGATGGATTCGAATCCCGGACAGGTCAATGAAGGCACTGGACCGGGACGGCTGTCATAGTCCTTCCAGCATGAACTTCTGTATGCGTTTGTTCAGCGTGTCCGCGACATAGACAGCGCCATCGGGCATGAACAGCCGGGCGGCATCGACCTGGTGGCTTCGCTTGATGTTGCCTGTGTGGTCGTCATTGACGAATTTGAACTGACCCGGGCCCTCGCCTGCATCACCCCCCGTTTCAATGAAGGTCCCGTCGGAGCCAAAAATGAAGAAGCAGCCGCTGGCGTCAGCCGCCCATATCCTGCCGTCCGGAGTGGCGATTACCGCGCCACCGCAATTGACTGCGGGCACCAAAGTATCCTTGAGATTGATTGCCCCAAGCAACCTAAGTATATTTGAGACGCATGAGTCTGGAACACCTGGCAAGCAACGCCCAGTGAAGTAGCGCAGAAAGGCGGGGACAGGGATGAAAAGCACGGAAGGACTGGAAACAAAACAGCGCGAAGAACTACTCAGGACACTGAAAGCCCGTTTCGAGAAACACCTTGACCGGCATGACGCTCTTGAATGGGCCAGAGTGCAGGCCAAGTTGGAGGCTGATCCAGAAAAACTGTGGTCCCTCAACGAGATGGAAAGAACTGGCGGCGAACCCGATGTCGTCGGTTTTGACAAGGAGACAGGCGAATACATCTTTATTGATTGTTCGGCTGAAAGTCCCAAGGGCCGCAGAAGTATTTGTTACGACCGTGAAGGACTGGAAGCCAGGAAAGAATTCAAACCGGGCGATAACGCCATCGATATGGCCGCTTCCATGGGTGTCGGGATACTGACGGAAGAACAATATCGAGACTTGCAAAAAATTGGAAATTTCGATACGAAGACTTCGAGCTGGGTGAAGACACCTCCTGAAATACGAAAACTGGGCGGTGCCCTCTTTGCGGACCGTCGCTACGACAGGGTCTTCGTCTACCACAACAGTGCCCCGTCGTACTACAACGTCAGGGCATTCCGGGGCTCGCTCCGGGTCTGACTTCCGCTCGATCGAACCGGCCTTTTTCGCGATACTATCCTCATGGATATGGTCGTACCCGATGCGCGAATCCGGAGCGCCTCGTCCGTTCAGCGCTCTTTGCCCGGGGTTTCCGCTGCAGGAAGAACATCCATGACCTGCCGGGCAAACCCTACCTCAAGCTGACGAAGCACGGGGCCGTTATCCTGGTGCACGGCTGTTTCTGGCACGGCCACGATTGCCGCTTTTTCCGGATTCCCGCCGGCAATGCCGAATTCTGGAAGGCCAAGGTGGCACAGAACCGCAAGCGCGACGCGAAGGACGTCCTAGCCCTCCGCGAGGCGGGGTGGCGAGTCTGCGTCGTCCGGGAGTGCGTGACGAGGAAGCCCGTCTCCAAGTCGGCGTGGTCCGGTACGATCGATGTCCTTTCATCATGGATCAAAGGCGACGAGCCGTTTCTGGAACTCTTCGACCCACAAGCAATGCGCGAGCCACTCCCTGTCGATGCGAGCGGCCTCGTC
>CAZNXK010000232.1:0-3160 GCA_964576835.1 uncultured Treponemataceae bacterium
CTTGTATAGGTCCTTTTTCACATACTTCGTATGCAGGAGTTCGTGGGCCTTGTGGCCGTTCGGTTCGCCGAGGAACTCCTTGTACACAGTCCCTATATTGGGGTTGTGGTGGGAGCAGCGGTACGTGCTGTGCTCGTCATCCGAGTAGATTCCGGCCATCCGCTTCTGGCGTACGACGTCGGTGGCGCCGTAGGGCTGGCCGCCTCCGCCTATGCAACCGCCCCTGCACGCCATCACCTCGATGAAGTGCCATGGTACGTCCTTGCCCTCGGCCTTGGCCTTGCGCACCTCTTCGAGTACGGTCGCTATGTTTCCCATCTGGTGGGCGACGGCTACGCGGACTTCGATTCCCTTGATGTGGACGCGAGCTTCCTTGATGCCGGAAATGCCTCGGACGCCTGTGAAGTTGACGTCCTTGAGGTCTTCCTTGGTGACGAGGTAGTACGCCGAGCGGAGCGCCGCCTCCATCACGCCGCCGGTCGCCCCGAATATGGTACCGGCGCCTGTATACGGGCCCATCGGGCTGTCCGCTTCCTCGTCGGGCAGGTTGATCAAGTCGATGCCGGCCTGTTTTATCATGCGGGCGAGTTCGCGGGTCGTCAGCGTGATGTCGACATCCCTTTCGCCCGAGCTCCACATATCCTTGTTGCGGCCGTTCTCCCACTTCTTCGCCGTGCACGGCATGATCGCCACCGAGAATATCTTCTTCGGATCGACCTTGGCTTTCTCGGCCCAGTAGGTCTTGATCATCGCGCCCATCATCTGCTGCGGGCTCTTGGCCGTGGAGAAGTTCGGTATCATGTCCGCGTAGTACTTCTCCATGTAATCGACCCAGGCAGGGCAGCACGAGGTGATCAGGGGCATGAGGTCCCTGTTCTTTCCGGCGGCGAGATCGGTGAAACGCTTCACGAACTCAGTGCCTTCTTCCATTATGGTAAGGTCGGCTGAGAAGTTCGTGTCGAAAATGACGTCGAAGCCAAGACGGCGCAGCGCCGCGTAGATTTTCTTCGTGATGACGGTGCCCGGTTCGAGGCCGAATTCCTCTCCGAGCGCGACGCGGACGGCCGGGGCTATCTGCACGACGCACATAATATCATCGACGCCTGTTTTCATGAGGGCGTCCCATACCGGCTTGGTCTGGTCGTTCTCGTATATCGCGCCTACCGGGCAGTGGGCCGAGCACTGGCCGCATTTGATGCACGGGCCGTCGACCAGCAGCACGTCGGCGGCGGGCGCTATGCGCGTGCTCTCGCCGCGTCCGAGGAACTCGATGGCCCAGACGTTCTGCATCTGCTGGCACACGGTCACGCAGCGTCCGCACCGGATGCACTTGTCCGGGTTGAGTATCAGCGAGCCGGTCGAGTTGTCGATCGGCAAGTCGCGGAGGCGCTTCTCGAAGGGCTGCTCCCGGATGCCGAACTCCTGGGCGAGGGTCTGCAGTTCGCACGACTGGTTCCGCGGGCACTGGAGGCAATCGTCCGGGTGCGTGGACAGGATCAACTCTATGACAGTCTTGCGTATCTGGACGATCTCCGGGTCGTGCGTGATGACGCTCATGCCCTCCTCGAGAGGAGTGCAGCATGCACGAAGCATTTTCGGGTTCTTTTCGACCTTTACCACGCATATCCCGCACGCGGCCCACGGCGGCAAGTCGTCGTTGTAACACAGCTTGGGGATGCGAATGTTAACCTTCTCGGCCGCGTCGAGTATCGTGGTGCCCTCGGCAACCTGGACGGGTATTCCGTTTATTCTGGCGTTGACCATATGGCCTGCTCCTTACTTCCTGAGGACGGCGCCGAATTTGCATGCTTTGAAGCACTCGCCGCACTTGATGCACTTCGACGTGTCGATGGTGAATTTCTGTACCTTGTCGCCCGAGATGCAGTTGACCGGGCACTTGCGTGCGCAGAGGCTGCAACCGATGCACTTGTTCTTGTCTATGCTGAATACGAGCAGATCCTTGCACTTGCCGGCGCGGCACGTGCGGTCGGTGATATGCTCGAGGTACTCGCCCCGGAAGCGCCTTATCGTCGAGAGCGTCGGGTTGGGTGCCGTTTGGCCAAGCCCGCACAAGGCGGCTTTCTTCATCGCGAGGCCTATCTTCTCCAGCTTTTCCAAGTCTTCGAGCTTGCCCTGGCCCTTGGTGAACTTGACGAGTATCGAGTGCATCTGGTTGGTGCCGATGCGGCAGGGCGAACACTTGCCGCAGGATTCGTCGACGCAGAACTCCATGTAGAACCTTGATACGTCGACCACGCAGTCGTCCTCGTCCATTACGATGAGGCCGCCGGAGCCCATCATCGACCCAAGCGAGGTGAGGCTCTCGTAGTCGATAGGCAGGTCGAGGAATTCCTCTGTGATGATGCCGCCCGACGGTCCGCCGGTCTGGGCGCCCTTGAATTTCTTGCCGTCCCTGATGCCGCCGCCGATGTCGTAGATGATCTCGCGCAACGTCGTACCCATCGGCACCTCGACGAGGCCCGAGTTGTTTATCTTGCCGGTGAGCGCGAAGACCTTGGTCCCCTTGCTCGTCGCGGTGCCTATGCTGGCGAACCAGGCCGAACCCTTGGTAATGATTACAGGGATGCTCGCCCAGGTCTCGACGTTGTTGATCACCGTGGGCTTTCCCCATAGGCCCTTGATCGCGGGGAAGGGAGGCCTCGGGACCGGCATGCCGCGGTTGCCTTCTATCGACTGCAACAGGGCCGTTTCCTCGCCGCAGACGAATGCGCCCGCTCCGAGCCGTATGTCTATGTCGAAGGAGAAATCCGTCCCGAGGATCTTGTCGCCCAGCAAGCCGTATTCCCTGGCCTGGCGAAGCCCTATTTTGAGCCGTTCTATCGCCAGGGGATACTCGGCGCGGATATAGACGAAGCCTTTCGTCGCTCCTACTGTGTAGCCGCAGATTGTCATCGCCTCGATGATCGAGTGGGGATCGCCTTCTATTGTCGAGCGGTCCATGTAGGCGCCAGGATCGCCCTCGTCCGCGTTGCATACTACATATTTCTGGTCCGCTACTACGCCCTTGGAGAACTCCCACTTGCGCCAGGTCGGGAAGCCCGCGCCGCCGCGGCCGCGCAATCCGGAAGCCTTGAGCTCGGCGACAACCTCTTCCGGCTTCATGGACGAAAGCACTTTTTCCAGGCCGGCGTACCCGTCG
>CAZNXK010000233.1:0-3062 GCA_964576835.1 uncultured Treponemataceae bacterium
GCCCGGATATCTCACATAAAGAACACAGGGGGCCCCAATATCGTGTATAATTGTTTTGCTAGAAACAAGATATACGACAAAGGAAGGCACCCCTGTGAAAACACAGTGTATACAAGAAGAATTCCATTTGCAAGGGATCGAGGGCAAAGCTGTTATAGTTAAGCATGACGCTGCCAGTATTTCATCGGATGGTGGGCTCGTTCTTCTTGCAAAGATTGAACGGAAGTATAAGATCATTTCGCGTATTGCAGATGCGTTTTCCGATCTGCGGAATCCTAAAATGGTTTCCCATGAACTTGTGACACTTCTTACACAGCGTATTTTCGGGCTTTGCCAAGGATATGAAGATATCAACGACCACGATACCTGGCGTGCTGATCCGCTATTGGCCATAGCGTGCGGCAAGGTTCCTGAAAAACAGCTGCTTGCCGGAAAGGGAACACTGAACAGGCTTGAACTTGGGGCAACACCATCTGAAACAAAAGCTCGTTATAAAAATATACGATATCATGACGACAAAATATCCGCTGCTTTGGTAGAAATATTCTTGAAGCTACATCCCTTGGGCCGCAAACCACCGAAAGAGATAATCATCGATGTCGATGCGACAGACGATCCGCTCCATGGCACTCAGGAAGGCCGGGTGTTCAGTGGATACTACGATGAGTACTGCTATCTTCCCTTGTACATGTTCATCGGCTCCATCCCTGTGTGGGCGGAGTTGTTGACAGCCGACAAGGATCCTGCAACGGGAGTTGTGCCGGCCCTGTCGCGCATCATACCAGCCATCCGTTTGCGCTGGAAGAATACCAGAATCATCCTCCGTGGCGATTCCGGGTTCTGTCGCCCGGACATCCTTGACTGGTGTGAACGTGAGAACATCTCCTATGTCATTGGTCTACCAAAAAATAAGCGATTGACGAGGGCCATTGGCGGTTCTATTCGCGCGGTAGCTGATGCCTGGAAGAAGACAGGGGATCCACAGCGTATATTCCGCGATATCCGCTACAAGACAAAAAAGACCTGGAACAAAGCACGTCGAGTTATTGGCAAGGCAGAGCACTTGGCACTGGGAGCAAATCCGCGGTTCATCGTTACTAACCTGGAGATACAATACGGGGATGCTCGGAGTCTTTATGAAGATCTCTACTGTGCACGTGGCGACATGGAGAACCGGATCAAGGAGCAGAAGCTATTCATGTTCGCGGATCGCTTGTCCACCCATACGCTCAGGGCGAACCAGCTTCGGCTATATTTTTCCACGATCTCGTATCTGTTCATGGCCATCCTGCGCCTCGGACATGACGATGATCCAGACATCGCTACCGCACAGGCTTCGACGATAAGGCTACGATATTTGAAAGTAGGGGCGCAGGTATCGGTGAGCGCCAGACGCATTGTTGTACACATCTCGGAATCGTATCCCTATTGGAATTCCTGGCTCGAGATGCAGCTACAATTGACCGCTTAAATCCTTGGCCAGCCGAGTTTCTAAACCGTCCCTAACCCGGATATCTCACATAAAGAACACAGGGGGCCCCAATATCGTGTATAATTGTTTTGCTAGAAACAAGATATACGACAAAGGAAGGCACCCCTGTGAAAACACAGTGTATACAAGAAGAATTCCATTTGCAAGGGATCGAGGGCAAAGCTGTTATAGTTAAGCATGACGCTGCCAGTATTTCATCGGATGGTGGGCTCGTTCTTCTTGCAAAGATTGAACGGAAGTATAAGATCATTTCGCGTATTGCAGATGCGTTTTCCGATCTGCGGAATCCTAAAATGGTTTCCCATGAACTTGTGACACTTCTTACACAGCGTATTTTCGGGCTTTGCCAAGGATATGAAGATATCAACGACCACGATACCTGGCGTGCTGATCCGCTATTGGCCATAGCGTGCGGCAAGGTTCCTGAAAAACAGCTGCTTGCCGGAAAGGGAACACTGAACAGGCTTGAACTTGGGGCAACACCATCTGAAACAAAAGCTCGTTATAAAAATATACGATATCATGACGACAAAATATCCGCTGCTTTGGTAGAAATATTCTTGAAGCTACATCCCTTGGGCCGCAAACCACCGAAAGAGATAATCATCGATGTCGATGCGACAGACGATCCGCTCCATGGCACTCAGGAAGGCCGGGTGTTCAGTGGATACTACGATGAGTACTGCTATCTTCCCTTGTACATGTTCATCGGCTCCATCCCTGTGTGGGCGGAGTTGTTGACAGCCGACAAGGATCCTGCAACGGGAGTTGTGCCGGCCCTGTCGCGCATCATACCAGCCATCCGTTTGCGCTGGAAGAATACCAGAATCATCCTCCGTGGCGATTCCGGGTTCTGTCGCCCGGACATCCTTGACTGGTGTGAACGTGAGAACATCTCCTATGTCATTGGTCTACCAAAAAATAAGCGATTGACGAGGGCCATTGGCGGTTCTATTCGCGCGGTAGCTGATGCCTGGAAGAAGACAGGGGATCCACAGCGTATATTCCGCGATATCCGCTACAAGACAAAAAAGACCTGGAACAAAGCACGTCGAGTTATTGGCAAGGCAGAGCACTTGGCACTGGGAGCAAATCCGCGGTTCATCGTTACTAACCTGGAGATACAATACGGGGATGCTCGGAGTCTTTATGAAGATCTCTACTGTGCACGTGGCGACATGGAGAACCGGATCAAGGAGCAGAAGCTATTCATGTTCGCGGATCGCTTGTCCACCCATACGCTCAGGGCGAACCAGCTTCGGCTATATTTTTCCACGATCTCGTATCTGTTCATGGCCATCCTGCGCCTCGGACATGACGATGATCCAGACATCGCTACCGCACAGGCTTCGACGATAAGGCTACGATATTTGAAAGTAGGGGCGCAGGTATCGGTGAGCGCCAGACGCATTGTTGTACACATCTCGGAATCGTATCCCTATTGGAATTCCTGGCTCGAGATGCAGCTACAATTGACCGCTTAAATCCTTGGCCAGCCGAGTTTCTAAACCGTCCCTAAGATAGCCGGGCCGGAGGCTTGTCTGTAGATCAGCATCCATGTCATTAAACA
>CAZNXK010000234.1:0-3060 GCA_964576835.1 uncultured Treponemataceae bacterium
CGCGAGACTCGCAGCGGCGCAGGGGTCCGGGGGTATCCCCCGGAGTACAAAGTCCTTCGGGACGGCCTTTTCGTTTGCGATAACCGCTACGCGGGTTCGAACCCTCGCCGCGAACCGGTGAGCGGCAGAGCGGTAGCAAGCGGGAAACAGGCTGGAGAACCGAGCGCTGATAGCCATGCCTTCATCGCTTAGCCTAAAATCCGTTTCCCCTGGGTGAGGATGGCTTCGGAAAAGCGCTCGAGCAACTCTGACGGTCGGTTCCATCTATACCAATAAAGCGCCGTGTCGAGTCTGCCCCGCGGGTCGAGTTCAACGAGTCTCCCGAGCTTGATCTCCGTTGCCGCCTGCATTTCCGGCATCATAGCATAACCCAATCCCCGAAGCGCGGCCTCGGCGAGCTTCTCAGCGGATGGGATGTAGTGGGCCGGTGGGGATACCTGAGGCATGCCGAATATTTGGGCAAGCGCTCGGTATTGAAGCTGGTCATCGCGGTTGAAATGTATGACCGGTGCTTTCGCCGCGGAGCTACGGTCAAAGCCGTCCGGGAACCAGCGTCGGGAAAAGTCCGGTGCGGCTGCCAGCAGGTAACGAATCACGCCAATTTTAGTAGAGGTAAAGCCCTGCACATTCAACCTTTCGGACGCGATGCATCCAGCTACAGTTCCGGCTCTCAGGAACCTGGTGGTTTTTTCCTGATCGTCCACGAATATCTCGAGAGTGATCTTGGTCTCCAGGAGGAAGGGCGAGATGGCATCGAGAAACCATACCGACAGAGAGTCGGCGTTCACCGCGACGGGAAGGTGACGGAACTCCGCTTCTTCGTGTATGCCGAGGTCGACGATGGTTTCTTCCTCCAGTCCTGCGACCTGGCGATAGTGACGGAGGAGGCGCTCGCCTGCAGCGGTGGCACGTGGCGGGGTCTCACGGATGATGAGGATACGGCCAATTTCATCCTCGAGTGCGCGGATCCGCTGTGAAACCGCTGACTGAGTAATGCCTAGGCAGGAGGCAGCACGATCGAATCCGCCCTGGTCAAGAACGGCCGCAAGAGCTTCCATCAATCTATTGTCGATCATGCTATATATTAGCGCAGATAATTGATAATTAAAAGTATTCATTGTACTAATATTCTTGATTTTGATATGGTTTATTTGCTGGCCGATCGGAGCAACAATGGAGGGCTTGGATGTTTCTGATTTTCGCAATTGCATCAGCCATGTTCTATGGCTTGGGGGATTTTTCCGGTGGTTACGCCGCCAGCAAGAGCAGGGTACTTCCCGTCCTTGTTGTATCCCAGGCATTTGGGTTGGCGACGGCGTCTGCGGCATTGATCGCTCTGTGGCCGGGGCCGCCTGGCCACGCTGACCTCCTGTGGGGACTCATCGGTGGCCTCGCTGGAGCTTTCGGGATCGTCACGCTCTATCGCGGCATAGCAAAAGGTATCGTCGCAATCGTTTCTCCGACCGCCGCCTTGCTGAGCGCGGTCATTCCCCTGGTTGCGGGCTTGATCCTTGGGGACAAACCCGGGCTTCTGTCGCTCATCGGGATGGGGCTATGCGTGCCTGCCATCATCCTGCTCGCCTCAAGTTCCTCACATGCTGGAACCGACAAGCAGCGTACAAAATCCTCTTTGTCTCACGGGTTTGTAGCGGGCATCTTCTTTGGGCTCTTCTATGTGGCTATTTCGCGTCCTGGAGTGCATTCCGGATTCTGGCCGCTCGTGGCTGCCCGCTCCGCCTCTATAACCATGGCACTCGTCGTCATGCTGGCCAAGCGCGAACACCTGGTCCTCAACAAAGGTAGCCTCATTCCTGCGATGCTTGCGGGCATTCTGGACATGGTTGCCAATATCCTCTTTGTCCTTGCCTCCAGTTCCGGTATGCTTTCAATTGTCGCTATGATCGTGTCTCTCTACCCCGTGCCTACCGTCCTGATGGCCAGAATCGTATTCAAGGAGCGTATCACCCCTGCCAGGGGCATCGGCCTGGGGCTTTCCCTTGCCGGACTTGCCTTGATAAGCCTGAACTGAGGATGCGACGATACGAGACGTGACGAGGTCATGACTTGACAGCGGGGTTGCCATCTCCATCGAGCGCAGGATCGTAGACGCTGAAGCGGTTGCGGCCCCAAGCCTTCGAGCGGTACATGGCCGCGTCGGCGCGCTGGGCCAGTTCAACGCTGCTGGAGCCGTGTTCGGGGAACAGGGCTATGCCGATGCTCGCCGAGATGTGGGCCTTGCGACCAGAGAGCAGGAAAGGCGCATCAAGCGCTGAGCGCAGTTTCTCGGCTGCGAGTTCAGCCGCGTGGATGTTTTCTGCTCCCCGCAGGAATACAACGAATTCATCGCCGCCTGTCCTGCCCGCGCTGTCGGATTCCCGTATGCAGGCATTCATCCTGGACGCGGTCTCGCGCAGGACCTGGTCGCCCGCGTCGTGCCCCAGCGAGTCGTTGACTTTCTTGAACTTGTCGGGGTCGATGAACAGGAGAGCGAGGCCGGCGTGTTCCCGG
Source organism: uncultured Treponemataceae bacterium (assembly GCA_964576835.1). Taxonomy (GTDB): domain Bacteria; phylum Spirochaetota; class Spirochaetia; order Treponematales; family UBA12059; genus SZUA-370. Next base: position 2,509 of record CAZNXK010000234.1, read on the forward strand.
CGGGATAGAGACAGCGCCTGGTCGAACCGGTCAAATAACAGCGCACGGTTCGGGAGTCCTGACAGCTGGTCATGCTGGGCGAGGTGGCGATAGCGCCGCTCGCTCGCTTCGAGTTCCTGCTCGGCGTTCTTGAGGTCTGTGATGTCGACAGTAACGCCGAGCAAGGCTATTTTCTTCGTCCCGGGACGACGATACGGCACTTTTGTCGTCTGGAACCAGCCGGGGCTCTTTTCGAAGCGGTGGCCCGGATGCTTGGCGATGAAGAGCGGCTGCCTCGATTCAATGACCTCCCGGTTCTGCGCCTCGTATTCACGCACTCGGTCTGAATCTCCCTGAGGCGCCGGGTCATTACTTCCGGCGATTCTTCGCGAGGTCCCCATACGACGATGAAGAAAAGAAGCGTATCCAACAGCCCGGTCATGGCATACCTGTTCCTCGTACCGGCCTTGCTCGGGCTTCTCCTCCTGACGATACCTCGGGATCTTGACGAGGCCGCCTGCATCGACAGGGAGTGGCTCGCGCATTGCTTGTGGGTCGAAGAGTTCCAGAAAC
>CAZNXK010000235.1:0-3000 GCA_964576835.1 uncultured Treponemataceae bacterium
CGTCACTGATCCGTCCGAGCCTGACAGCGTCTCGACGTAGCCGGCACGTTCGTAGAACTCGGCTATCCTCGTCGGCAGGTAGGCGGGGAAACCCTCCTCGGCCGGCATCTCCTCCATGCGGCCTGACAGCTCGCGCAAGGCCTCGGCCCAGCGGGACGTGGAGTCGGCCATCACCGCCACGTGGTAGCCTTGGTCGCGGTAGTACTCCGCCAGGGTGACGCCGGTGTAGACGCTCGCCTCGCGGGCGGATACCGGCATGTTGGACGTGTTGGCAATCAGTATCGTGCGCTCCATGAGGCTGACCCCCGTCCGCGGGTCTATCAGCTTGGGAAACTCGTTCAGGACGTCGGTCATCTCGTTGCCGCGCTCGCCGCAGCCTATGTAGACGATGATGTCGGCGTCGCACCACTTGGCTATGGCGTGCTGGGTCATCGTCTTGCCGGTGCCGAAGCCTCCGGGTATCGCGACGGTGCCGCCCTTGGCCAGCGGGAACAGCGTGTCGATGACGCGCTGGCCGGTGATAAGCGGGATGTCCAGCGGCCTGCGCTGGACGACCGGCCTGGGTACCCGTATCGGCCAGCGCTGCATCATCGTCAGAGTGCGCTCGCCTGAGGCGGTGGCTATGACGGCTATCTCACCGTCGACCCTGTAGTCGCCGGCCGGGGCTATCGACACGAGCCTGCCCGATACGTCAGGCGGCACGCAAATGCGGTGCTCGATCCTCGACGTCTCCTGCACGGTTCCCAGGATGACGCCGCCGGAAACCTGGACGCCGGCCTTCAGCCTGGGCACGAAGGCCCAGACGCGCTGCCTGTCCAGGGACTCGGCGGAGACTCCGCGCTCAATGAAGCGGCCGGAAAGCTCGAGCAGCCTGCTCAGGGGCCGCTGTATTCCGTCGTAGATGGTGCCGATCAGTCCTGGCCCGAGTTCGAGGGACAGCGGCATGCCCGAGCCGTAGATGTTGTCGTTCGGGGCGACGCCGGTCGTGTCTTCGTAGACCTGTATCACGGCGCTTTTCCCGGAAAGCTTGATGACCTCGCCGGTCAGCCGGGATTCGCCCACGCTGACAAGCTCGAGCATGCGCGCATCGGTGATTCCCTTGGCCTCGATGACCGGGCCGTTGACCCGTTTTACCTGTCCCAAAATCCGTTCGTTCATGCGATCCTCGAGTCGAATAAAGCCTGGTATATTCGTTTCCGTATTTCGGTACGCTCTCGTTCCAGGCGCGTCGCTATTCCGTTGTCGTACGCGAGCCGACCGCCTTCGGCCACCAGATAGACTCCCTGGCCAACCCGCGGGTCGCCTGCCACCTTGGATAGCCGGGTTGGCTTGCCGGTAGCCGCCAGGACATCGGCCTCCACCTGCCGAAGCAGCGCCTTGTCCATCAGCGGAAGCTCTTCCATCGAGGCGTTGACCGACGCCGATTCAGCGGACAGGCCTATCGCCGCCTCGGTCAGGAGGCCGCGCAGTACTTCCCGGTAGCCGGGTCTGCGCACCCCGTCGGCAATGACCTGTATCGCGCGCTCGACGATATCGCGGGAAAGGCTCTCCTGGAGCAGCAGCGAATTCTTCCTGCGTTCTATCGCGGCCTTCGCCTTGGCGTCGGCGGCGATGCTCGCCGCCTGGGCATCGGTCTTTGCCTTCGCTTCACGCTCCATGGCCAGGACCTGTTCACTGGCGCCGGCCAGTGTGGCGGCCGCCCAGGACTCCGCCTCGGCCACCATGCGCGCGGCTTCGGCGTCAGCGTCGGCAAATATGCCGGCCACGATGCGCTCGGTGTGGACGTCGCCGTTCACTTCGTTCAGACTAAGTTCCATTGCAACAATCCTTTGACCTAGCCAAGCTTGATGCCTATCGCCCGGTTCACCGTCTCGCGGATCGAGGGCCGGCCGGCCATGTGGCCGCGTCTGTCGGGAATCTCGACTATCAGCGGAAACGTATCGGAGAACAGTATCCTGTCGACCCGGGGCCGTATCAGCTCGGCGGCGCGCTCGGTGACCACCAGGATGCCGATCCCGGGATCGGCCGTGGCCGCGTCGAACGCGGCCTCGGCCTCGGCGACATTCGCGGCTACCCTGCCGTCCACGCCCACCATGCCGAAACCGAGGACGGTATCCTCGTCGCCGATCACGTAGTATTTCATCGAGCCTTAGATCTTGCCCAGGATCATCAGCGCCGTTATGAAACCGAACACCACGAGTCCCTCGGCGAGTGCTATGAAGATAAGCGCCTGGCTGGCGATCTCCGGCTTCTCGCCTATGGCACCCATGGCCGCCGCGCCTACGTTGGCGATCGCGATGCCCGCTCCGATTGCTCCAAGACCGAACGCGATGGCCGCGGCGATGAGGCCGTACTGCATTACCTTCGCCTGCTCCGGCGAGATCGAGCGCGCGACGGTTTCCTGCGCTGAAGCGTTGACCGTTCCCAGCGCGCCGAAAATGGCCATCAGTGCGACCACGACGACGAGGCTCGTCTGGACCCTGCCCGCGAAGCGTTTCTTGACGTCTACCATAATATTGTCTCCTTGGCTCATTGTGCGCCGTTGAATGATATGGGCCGGTAAGCCTTGCCGGTCCCGTTGAAATACTTCGAGAAGAATTCATAATAATTGAGACGGAGCGACTGGATGCCCGCCGACAGACCCTCGAGCGCTATCACGAGGACGTTGCCCAGCACGAGAATGGCCACCGCCATCGGTGAAAGGGGACCTTCGGGGGTGATCATCCTGGCAATCTGCAGGAACGCCGCCATCAGGCTCACGTGGGCAATGCCCAATCCCGCGACACGCATGAACGACAGCGTGTTTGAAAGGTAGCCCGAGTATATTTCCAGTATCTCGACTATCCACTCCATCATGAAGTCCATGATCATTCCCGGTCTGAAGCTCTTGCCCGAGTGCCTGGCGTGGAGGGCGAACTCGATCGGCCCCTTGAATGCCAGCGCGAGCGTCGGGATGCCGAGCACCAGCAAAAGGAGATTCGTCGGCGGCAAAGCCCGGTA
>CAZNXK010000236.1:0-2962 GCA_964576835.1 uncultured Treponemataceae bacterium
GACCGGTCCGGACTGGTGGGTCTACCTCCAGTACTACAAACCGGGTGCCAAGACCAAGACCGAAGTTGACCGCCGCATCTACCGCGTGATCAAGGTCTACTCCATCGATTCGACCATCCTGCAGACCCAGCTCGACAAATACCTCAACGACGCCGAAGCCCAGGTGGCAAAGACGCCCGAGAAGCAGCGGGCCATGGATGCGGTCCAGAGCGCCTTCTACGAAGGCTTCTGATCTGAACGTCTGACCATCCAGGCATCCCCGGCTGCGAGCCGGGGATGCCTTTTCTCGTGGAGCCTTGCGGAAGACAGCCTGCCAGAAGGCCGCCTTCCGGAACGCCTCACCGGCATTGGGGCAATCGTACGGCATGTTAAAAGTAAACGAGGAGGATCCTGTGAAGAAATCGATCTATGCAGCAATGGCGGTAGCGGCCGCGTTGATGGGCGCTTCATGCGTTTCTGCGCCTGAAACCGCCAAGGCTCCCGAATGGACCCTGTCGACTCCGGCACCCGACGCCTCGTACACCTATTTCGTAGGATCGTCTTCCGACGACAAAGGCGACGTCGCGCTCGCCACCGAAGACGCGGCAATCGCGCTCATCTCGCAGATTACCCGGTACATGGGTGTTGAAATAACAGTCGAGACCACCGGCGAGGCTAGGGGAACGCTCGACTCGTACACGGCGGACGTGACGAGCGTCGTCAAGCAGTCGGGGGCCAGCAGGGTCTCGGGCTTCTCCATCAAGGACCGGTACGTCGTGCGGCAAGGGACAATGGCAACGGTCTACATTCTGGCGCAGTATGTTACGGCCGACCTCAACAAGGAAAAAGCCCGCATAGCGGCTATGTTCAAGGAAAAGGAGGACGCCGTCGCCAAGCCAGAAGCCGCCGGCGATTCCGCCGCGTCGGCCGGACGCTATTTCGACGCCATCAAGAACTATGTCGAGGCTGTCGTAGCGGCTTCGGGCTCCGACATCGCCAACGCCGACATCAAGCTGGAACGGAATGTCAACAAGGCACGCGCCGTGCTCGGCAAGCTGCAGTTCATCAAGGTCGACGCCCCGACCACCGCCGGTCTCGGCAAGGACTATGCAAAACCGTTCCAGGCAAGGCTAGCGTACGGAGAAGGCGACACGGCTCCGGGCATCCCGGGCGCGGAAGTCTTCGTGACATACCAGCGCAGGCAATCATCCGGACGCGTGGTAACCAGGACTGAACGTGTTCTGACCGATGCCAGGGGCATCGCGGGCTTTGCCCCGCCGCCGCCCGACTTCGTCGGCAAGGCAACGCTTGGATTCGTCCTCAACCTCGATTCGACGCGGGAACTGCTCGACAAGATCCCGGCCAAATACGCGGCCTTTGTCGAAGCCATCGGCGACGACATGGCGCGCCGGGCGATTTCTTTCGAGTACGTGATAGCCTCGATGGCCAAAACCGTTCCGACCGGCGTCGTCGTCATCGCCCTGGGGGACGACGGCAAGCCCGCCTCGACCTCCATAGCCCAGGGCGGCCTGTTCGAGACGCTGGCCAAGGAAAAATTCAAGGCTGGGCTGGCTCCGCTAGGAGCTGACATGGTCGCGGCCCTCGACGACGCCGCGGTGCTCAAGGCCGCCAAGGCCCAGTACGGTTCGGGTCTTTCCAGGCTCATCTACGGCGTTGCCCGTGTCGAGCGCGCCGCGCTCGACGGCACGATGTGGCAGGCGACGGCGCGGATGACCGTGCGCTGCGTCGACTTCGCCACCGGCATGATACTGTACAGCGTCGAGAAGACCGCCATAGTCGTCGCCTCCGACGAGGCCTCCGCTCGCCGCTCCGCGATGCTCCAGGTAGCCAGGGACGCGGTGGCCAAGGACCTGATGGCCAACCTGCCGTAGTTGTTCCGCACATAATCAAGAAGGCCGCCGGAAACCCCGGCGGCCTTCTTTTTTCAACATTGCCGCCCTCGGAGCGCACTGGGCTGGCCATAAGGCTCGCTTACTTTGCGAGCGTTTTTTCCGCGGCCTTTTCCACTGGCCTGGGAGCCATCGTCTTCCGCAGGCATGTCTCGAGGTAGAAACGCGACGCGCCGTCTTCGTGGACGTCCTCGAGGGCGCGCTTGAAGTAGAAGACGCCCTGGGAGTAGTCCTTCTGGTAATAGGCGAGCATCCCTTGCTCGAAGAAGGTATTTGCACGCATCTTCCGTTCGAACAGCTCGGCCGGAAGCCCATCGAAAATCTCGAACGCGGATATCGGAGCGTCCTTGCCCCTGACCCTGACCTTGCCGATGAAGCGATACTTGTACTTGCCCGGGTCCTCGAGCAGCATGAACGTCTGCTCGCTGATGACCAGCGGAATGTTGAAGACTTTCGCTATCTGCTGCAGGCGCGACGACAGGTTGACCGCATCGGATATGACGGTACCTTCCATCCGGTCAGAGACGCCGACGACACCCAGCATCAACGGACCGGTGTGGATGCCGATGCCCATGGAAATGGGCCTGTAATTCATGTTGGCGCGGTGCCCGTTGTAGATGACCATCTGTTTCTGTATTTCGACGGCGCTCTCCACGGCCTGGTCGGCTCCGCGGCTGTCGGCAAAGAGGCCCATGATGCCATCGCCCATGTATTTGTCTATAAAGCCGCCGTTGGCATTGATGATGGGAACGACCCGCGACAGGTAGGAATTGACGAAGGCAAAGCTTTCTTCGGGAGTCAACTGCTCCGAAAGCTCGGTGAAAGCCCGGATATCGGAGAAGAAAACCGTCATGTTCTTCTTCACGTGATCGCCAAGTTTCAGTTCAAAGAAATCGGCCTTCTGCAGGTGGTTGAGGAATTCAGTCGGTATGAAGCGCTTGATCGAGGCGGTGACCATGGTGGTGTAATCGTCCAGCGCCGTATCCTCGGGAGCCGGCTTGGCCAGCTCGAACATGACGGCCAACACTATGGCCACGCCCATCAACCCGTCAGTCGCGGCAGTTGCGGCGGGG
>CAZNXK010000237.1:0-2895 GCA_964576835.1 uncultured Treponemataceae bacterium
GCGACAAGCTCGAGATCCTGAGGCGCCTCGACGAGATCCACGGTTTACTGGTGGATTTGCTGCGCTGACCTGTCCATGGAACCAGAACCGGCTTTGAACCAAAAGGAGCCGGGCCAGAGGAGAAACGAAGATGGACGAGGAAAATAGATACGAACAGAGCGACGAGGATCTTCAGCACCTCGAGGACGATATGGCCGAATCGGCGGCTTCCGGAGCCCACGTCGGGGAGCTCCCCGATCCGCTGTACCGGCTGAGGGCCGATCCGTACAACGAGTCATACTATGCCGCCAGCGACCAGCCCCTCGAGCCGGGGGTGCGCGTCATAGCGCCGACTAGGTACGGCAAGGACATCTGCACCGTGCTCGGCACCGTCAAGGCTCCGGGCTTCGTGAGAGCGGACGACGTGGTCAAGATAGAACGCCTGGCCAACCAGGCTGACGAGGAGCACAGGGCTTCCGACCTCGGGAAGGAGAAAAAGGCTTTCGAGCTGTGCCAGGAGAAGATCAAGTCGCACAACCTGCCGATGAAGCTGGTATTCGCTCACTACCTTTTCGACGAGCCCAAGGTCCTGTTCTTCTTCACCGCCGATTCGCGCGTCGACTTCAGGAACCTGGTCAAGGATCTCGTCTCAGTATTCAAGATGAGGATAGAGCTTCGCCAGATAGGCGTCCGGGACGAAGCCAGGGTCGTCGGCGGCTGCGGCGTCTGCGGCCGCGTGCTGTGCTGCCATGGCGTCACGGACAAACTCGTGCCGGTATCCATCAAGATGGCGAAGGACCAGAACCTGTCGCTCAACTCGCTCAAGATATCGGGTCCCTGCGGTCGCCTGCTGTGCTGCCTGGCCTACGAATTCGGGTTCTACCGGGAAGCGCGGCGCACGATGCCCAGCGAGGGAGCCAGGATACCCTACGACGGCACCGTCTTCAGGGTCACAGAGGTGAACGTGCCGGCCGGCCGTCTGCGCCTCTCTGGAGAGGATGGCCGCTACATCGAGGCGATGGCGTCCCGTTTTGTCCAGAAGGAAGGACGCTGGGCCATACTCGAAGAGGAAGCGGCCGAGTAGGCGAATATGGGCGGAGGCGAGCGATGACGGAAGGCGACTATCACAGGCCGAGCTGGGACGAGTACTTCATGGAAGTCTGCAGGGCGATAGCGAAGCGCGCAACCTGCGACCGCGGCCGCTCGGGCTGCGTCATAGCGCGTGACAACCAGATCCTGGCCACTGGTTATGTCGGGGCGCCGGCGGGGCTGGAGCATTGCGACGAAGTCGGGCACCAGTTCAAGAAGACCATCCACGAAGACGGGACGGAGACGACCCACTGCGTGCGCAGCGTGCATGCCGAACAGAATGCCATATGCCAGGCGGCCCGCCGCGGCATTGCCATCCAGGGGGCGACGCTGTACTGCAAGATGACGCCGTGCCGGGCCTGCGCGATGATGATCATCAACTGCGGCATCGTCCGCGTCATATGCGAACGGAAGTACCATGACGGCGCGGAGAGCGAGACGATGTTCGGGCGGGCAGGCGTAGCGGTCGAATACGTCCAGGATGAAGTGGAGCGCTACGACCGGCAGTAATTCCGACAATGGCGATGGACTCGGCTTGAACCCGGGTCCCGTTTCAGGTACCTTGTGTCCGTGGGCATACGAATACTGTACATAGGCGAGATAATAGGACGGGTCGGCATTTTCTCCGTCAAGAAGCTGTTGCCCGCTTTGAAGCGCGACCTTCGCGCCGATCTCGTCGTCGCATGCGCCAACGGCGCTACCGGCGGCGCAGGCATAGGCAAGGCCCACTCGGTCTACCTGAGGAAGCTGGGCATCGATGTGCTGACGACCGGCGAGGCGGCCTTCTACAAGAAGGACATCGTCGAGGCGTTTCCCAGGAGTCCGTGGCTATTGAGGCCGCTCAACTATCCGCCTGGAGTACCTGGCAGGGGTTTCCGTTCATACATGACGCCCAAGGGGCCGGTAGTCGTGGCTCAGTTGCTCGGGCAGTCGGGCTTCGCCCGCGTTCACCTCGAGAATCCGTTCCATGTGCTCGATGCGGCCCTGCCCAGATTCAAGGAAGACGCGGCGGCTGTGTTGATCGATTTCCGCGCGGCGACGACGGCGGAGAAGCAGGCGATGATCCGCTACGCCAATGGACGCGTCAGCGCCGTAGTCGGTTCGTACGGCCGGGCCTTGACTGCCGATGCCGGGGTTTCCGCCGCCGGCACCGCCTCCATCACCGATGCCGGAAGGACCGGCAGCCTAATGTCGGTCGGCGGCATGGACGCTACCACGAGGATCAACGAGTACCTGAGCGGTGTTCCAGTATGGGCCAAGGACGCCGTCGAGTCGCCAGAGTTGCAGGGTTGCATCATCGAGCTTGACTCGGGCGGGCGCGCCGTATCGATCGAAACCCTGCGTGTACCGTGCAAGGAGGAATTCCATGAAGGAACTGGGAACAGCGACCAAAGTTGACGGCAACGCCGTCACCGTACTCATAGGAATGAGCGAAGGCTGCGCGTCGTGCAACTCGCACGACGGTTGCGGAGTCGCGGGCAGGGAAATACAGGCGGAGGCTGCCGCCGGAGAGCATATATCGGTCGGCGACCCGGTCGTCCTCGATGTACCCAATTCGGCGAACGCCGCCGGAGCCCTGTGGCTGCTGGTGGTACCCATCGGATTGTTTTTCTCGGGCTACCTCGGAGCGGCCGCGGCTTGGCCATCGAGCGGCGAGGGAATCCATGCGCTGGCAGGGCTCGCTTGCCTCGCTGCCGGTCTGTTGTTCGCGGCCACGGTCGCCCGCCGCGGGCGCATGTCAAAACGGCCGCTGGCGACCCTCCTCGCCAGGCCCTAGCCCGGATATCTCACAGCAGAATCGGGCTTAGCCCAAGAAGTGAACGAAGT
>CAZNXK010000238.1:0-2847 GCA_964576835.1 uncultured Treponemataceae bacterium
GAGTACGCCTCGACCTTGTCGCCGTCGTTCTCGGAGCGCCAGAAGCGCCTGCGCGAACGGCGGATGTACCAGTTGTTGAGCGCGTCGATGAAGTCGACCATCGGATCGATGGCCCTCTGCATGTCGTAGGCCTCGAGGCCGGCACCGATGTCCCTGACCATCGTCTCGCACTTGGACAGTATCCAGCGGTCCATGGGGTTGACCGCGTTGACAGACGCCTCCGACGGGCCTATGCCGTCGATGTTGGCGTAGGTAACGAAGAAACCGTAGGCGCTCCACAGCGGGAGCAGTATGCTCTTTACGATCTCGCGGACGCCATCGTCCATGAAGCACAGGTCGTCCGCCCGGAGGACCGGCGAGCCCATCAGGTATAGCCTGAGCGCGTCGGCACCGAATTTGTTTATGGCCTCCATCGGGTCGGTATAGTTGCGCTGGGACTTGGACATCTTCTTGCCGTCGGCCGCGAGCACCATGCCGGAGACGATGCAGTTCTGGAAGGCGGGGCGGTCGAAGAGGGCGGCCGCGAGCACGGTCAACGAATAGAACCATCCGCGGGTCTGGTCGAGGCTCTCCGATATGAAGTCGGCCGGGAAATGGCTCTCGAAGTGCTCCTTGTTCTCGAACGGATAGTGGACCTGCGCGTAGGGCATCGAGCCGGACTCGAACCAGCAGTCGAGCACCTCGGGTATGCGGCTCATCGTCGATCCGCAGGAGCACGGCATCGTCACCTCGTCGACGAAATGCTTGTGCAGGTCAGTGAGCCTGGCGCCGGACAGCTTCTCGAGTTCCTCTCGCGAACCGACGCAGACGGTCTTGCCGCAATCGGGGCATTTCCAGATCGGCAACGGGTTGCCCCAGTAGCGGCTCCGGGATATCGCCCAGTCGCGGGCGCCTTCGAGCCACTTGCCGAATCGCCCGTTCTTTATATGGGCCGGTTCCCAGTGGATCTTCTGGTTGGCCGCGAGGAATTTCGGCTTGATCGGATCTATCTTGACGAACCAGCTGCCGACGGCGCGGTAGATGAGCGGGTGCTCGCAGCGCCAGCAGTGCGGGTACGCGTGGAGTATCTGCTCGCGCTTGGCCAGCTTTCCCTCGGCCTTGAGCCGATCCATGATGTCCTTGTCGCAATCCTTGACGAAGCGGCCTTCGTAGTCGGACACCTCGGAGGTGAATTTACACTCGGCATCTATCGGGCAGACCGTCGGTACGCCGGTGCCTTTCAGCACCTCGTGGTCCTCCTCGCCGAAGCCGGGGGCTGTGTGGACTATGCCGGTGCCGTCCTCGGTAGTGACGTGGCCGCCGGGGTACGTGCGGAAGGCGTTCTGTCCGGCGAGCTCGGCGAAGTAGGGGAATAGTGGCTCGTATTCGATGCCTACGAGCTCCGATCCCTTCTTGCGCCAGAGTATCTCCGGCCGCTCGTTATCCTTGTAGTACGTGTGCAGTCGCGATTCGGCGAGTATGTAGCGTTCCGGGACGGAGCCTGCGGCTCCACGGTCGTTGACGAGGACGTAGTCGATGTCCGGCCCGAGGCAGAGGGCCAGGTTCGACGGCAGGGTCCACGGCGTCGTCGTCCAGGCCAGGAGGTAGGTCGACCCGTCCGGGAGGCCGTCGAGACTCTTCGGGGCGGCCTTCACCTTGAACTTCAGCGTTATGGCCGGGTCGTGCACGTCCTTGTATCCGCCCATCGCGAGCTCGTGATTGGAGAGCACGGTAGAGCAACGGGGGCAGTAGGGCAGGATGTAGTGGCCCTCGTAGATGAGGCCCTTGTCCCAGAGGCTCTTTACGACCCACCAGATCGACTCCATGTAATCGGGATCCATCGTCTTGTAATCGTTGTCGAAGTCCACCCATCGGCCGGCGCGCGTCATGATGGTGCGCCATTCCTTGACGTAGCGCTGCACCGACGAGCGGCATGCTTCGTTGAAATTCGCTACGCCGAATCGTTCTATATCGGTCTTGGAATCGAGGCCGAGTTCCTTCTCTATTAGATTCTCCACCGGAAGCCCGTGGCAGTCCCAGCCGAAGCGTCGGTCGACCCTGAAGCCCTTCATCGTCTTGTAGCGCGGAATGATGTCCTTGATGGTTCCCGGAACGAAATGGCCGAAATGCGGAAGTCCCGTGGCGAAGGGCGGGCCATCGTAGAATATGTATTCAGGCGCTCCATCGCGCTCTGAGATGGACTTCTCGAAGACCTTGTGCTCTTTCCAGAACGCCAGGACTGCTTCCTCCATCGCGGGGAAGCTCGCTTTCGGATCAACGCTCTCGTACATGGGTGCTCCTCGGGAACGATGTGCCAGGACTGGCTTATCGCATTGCTTACGATCGCTGACCTGTTCGTGGATCGGTATTATGCCATAAATGGAAAAGGAAGCGCCAGCGGGGGCGCGAAGCGACAAGTCGGTAGGGAGAATTGACCGCCTTCTTCGATGCGTGCTTCAATGATAAGGGTCATGAAGAAAATCCTGGCCTTGATCTTCGCTGTCGTCGCTTCCCGTGCCTTCGCGGATGTGCTTGTGCTCGTTCTCGACAAGGAACTCGATATCCCGCTGGAAGGCGTCCGTATAAGCGTCCAGGGCTCGGATCGGTCCTACACGACCGACGCGGAGGGCGAAGCCTCCATTCAACTGCCTGACCCAGGCGCCAGGAGCGTGATCACGGCACGGCTTCTGGGGTACAAACCCATCACGGCGACCATCCCGGTTGGCGTCGCGAGAATCGAACTCAGGATGTCCCTCGAAGGAGATACGATCGAGGGCGAGGGCCTGGTGGTCGAGGGCAAGAAACCCCGGAAAACCGACGCCCAGGCGGGTCTGTCCCGGGTAGTGACGAGCAAGGACATACAGGCCC
>CAZNXK010000239.1:0-2826 GCA_964576835.1 uncultured Treponemataceae bacterium
CCGAAGTCATAGGCGCGGTCGCGGTCAATTATCACCTCCACCTCGGGGAGTCCCTCCGTAAGGTCCATCGCCACGTCTTCCAGGTCCGGGACTTTATCCGATATCAGGTCCATCAGGCTGTGAGCCATGGCGATACCCGCGTCCAGGTCCTGCGTATTGATCGTGATGTCGACGTCGGATCCGCCGGCCATCTGCCGCATCATGCCCATCGAGTAGGCGAAGGTCGCGTTGGGGAAATCGCTGAAATGGGTGCGGAGCTTTGTTTTTATGGTCTCCACGTCGTCGATGCGTTCGCCGTAGTCGGGTAGATTGATCGATAACTCCCCTTTATAGGTTGATGAGCTGCCGAACATGCTGCTACTGCCAACCGTCGTTATAATGGTCTCGGCGCCTTTTATCTCCGCCATCGCGTATTCCTCGAGCTTCAGCATCACGGCCTTGGTCTCGGATAGTTTGGAGCCTATCGGCAGCTCGACCTCGAGTGTAACGGAGGAGTCCTCGGTGAACGGCATGAGGCTAATGTTCATGTGCGGTATGAATGTTATGGAAAGGATGAAGCAACCGAGCACGATGATGATCACGGTCAGGCGATGGGCGATGCTTGCCCGCAGCAATTTTTCGTAGCCGCGGTTCAAGCCTGCGAGCCCCGCGGCTATTGCGCCATCGATGGCTATGAGCGCCCGGTTCTTGAGCGGCTTCTCCTTCCTCGTCGACAGGGAAAGGTACTTGCTCGCCAGCACCGGCACGAGGAAAATGGCTACGACGAGGCTGGAAAGCAGTGAAATGACTATCGTGAAGATGATGTCGCCGAAGAGCTGTCCGAGCATGCCGAGCTTGCCCTTGAAGAACAGCACCGGCAGGAACACGAATATGGTCGTCAGATTGCCGGAGATGATCGACGACATCATCTCCTGGGTCCCGAGCGCAGCGGCGATGTTTGGCTTGGCGCCCCGCTCCCTGTACTGGTAGATATTCTCCAGTATTACAATCGACGCGTCGACTATCATGCCGACGCCGAGGATCAGGCCCGTCATAGTCATCATGTTGAGGGTGATGCCCGCGAAGTACATCGCGAGCAGCGTGACGAGTATCGAGAACGGAATGGAGATGCCGATGATGATCGTGCCCTTGATGCTCCTGAGGAACAGGAAAATTGCCATCATCGCGAGCAGGATTCCCTGTAGCGCTGCATTGATCAGGCTATTCAGGGTGCCTCGGGTGGTCTCGGTGTCGTCCGAGACTATTTCCATGGTGACATCTGAGGGCAACAGCTTGCGAATCTCGGCCATCTTCTCGTAGACGGCATCAGCCGCCTTCACCGTATTGGCGCCGGAGCGCTTTGTCAGCGATACGTAGACGCCAGGCTCGCCGTCAATGTAGACGATCGAGCTCTCGTCCTCAAAGCTGTCGGTTACGGCGCCAACGTCGGACAGCTTAACGCCGTAGCTATTCTTGGTCGCTATGACGGTCGCGGCGATCTCGTCCAGGTTCTTGTACTCGCCGGTCGTTCGTATGAGGTAATTCTTCGCTCCCTCGCCGATGCTGCCGCCGCCGAGTTCCACGTTGGCTGCCGCGAGGCTCGAGGCGATGCCCGTGATCGTCAGGCCGTACGCGTCCAAGCGGTTCTGGGATATGTCGACGCGTATTATCCTGTCGCGGCCGCCGTTGACGGACGCCTCCGCGATGCCGTCGACTTGTTCAAGCCGCGGCTCGATATACTCCTCGGCTATGCTCTTAAGTTCCTCGGAGGATCGCTTGCCCGATACCGCTATCTTGATGATGGGCATGTCGTCCATCGAAAATTTGAATATGCTCGGCGAGTCGCAACCGTCCGGCAGCGTGTCGCGTACTCTGTCCAGCTTGTCCCTGATATCGTTCGTCGCCGTATCCAGGTCCACGTTGTAATTAAGCTCCATTTGGATGATGCTGTACCCCTCGCTCGAAGTCGACGTCAGCTCGTCCAGGCCGCTGACGTTTATGAGCGCGCTTTCGAGAGTCTCGGTTACCGTTTTCTCCACGGACTCCGGGCCGGCGCCCGGGTAGGAGGCGGTGACCATCAGCATCGGTATGTCCATGTCAGGCATCAGGTCGAGCGCGATATCCGATAGCGTGTACAGCGCGACTATCATGACCAGCGCGAATACTATGGCCGCGAGAACAGGCCTGTCGACGACTTTTTTAGCTACGCTCACTTCGAGGCTCCTGTTTCGACCGCCTTGGCCGTGATGTCCTTGATCGTGGCACCGTTGACGAGTACGGACGCGCCTTCGACGACGACGAGCTCGCCCTCGGCGACGCCGGAGCTCAGTTCGACGAGTTCGTCTACGCTGACACCTGTCGTGACGCTTCGCCTGGATATGGTGCTGTCGCCATTGACGACGAATACATACGAGCCGGAGGCGTCGGAAAGAACCGCGCCCTCGGCGACCGTCAGGCGGTTGGCATGGCTAACGGTGTCGAGCCTGATCTTCGCGAACATGCCGGCGTCGATGCGCGGGTCGGCCTTGTCGAAGGCCAGCCGTATCGTCTTGGTTCTGGAGGCGGCGTCGACGACCGGGGATACTCGGGTGATCGTCGCGGAGAAGCTCTCTCCAGGGTAGGCTTTGAAGATGACTGCCGCCTTGAGCCCCGTCTTGAGCACGCCGACATAGCGTTCCGGTATCATCGTCTCCAGCTCTATGTCGGCGACGTCGCCAAGTTCTATGATGGCGGACGAGGTGGTGACCGTGGAGCCGACAGGCATGGGCGATGAGATTACGGTGCCGGCGATAGGCGCGTATACGGAATTGATCGCGTAGGCGTTCCCGGGAGTGGAAGGGTCGATCT
>CAZNXK010000240.1:0-2795 GCA_964576835.1 uncultured Treponemataceae bacterium
CCGATGGACGATTGCCCAAACGAGGTCGACCAGAAACAATTGGATGAACTGCACCTGTCCATCAGATACCCGGAGAAATAGCCCCATCGAGGCCAATGCCGTGGCGCATTTCCTGCGCGCCACGGCGATGGCTTTCGCTCCAACCCGCCTCTGAGGCAAATGGGTCGTCAGACGATCCATGAACTCGAATCCCTGAAACAACCTCATGCCCGCTGTCGAACTCGCCAATCCAGGGCTTGCATAGTACCTGAAAATATTTTATATTGACATACATATCAATCATAAGGAGATGCAATGTCACCACGGACAGCCGAGGCCAACGAGCTCCTTCACGGGGAACGACGTATGACCATCCTGGATGCCGCCTTGATAGTCTTTGTCGAGAAAGGCTTCGAAGGAACCAGAATGCAGGAAATCGCCGACCGCTGCGAACTGAGCTATGGTTTGGTATACCACTACTTCAGCTCCAAGGAAGCGGTCTTCAGGACCCTCGTAGAGCTGGCCCTCGGCGCGGCCGGATCGCTTGTCACGATGCTCCCGAAGGGTTCGTCTCCCGCGGCCTATGGCTCATTTGTCGCCCTCGCGCTCGCCGATCCCTCTCCCCTGTATTTCGCGATAATCGTGGAGGCGTTGACCAAACGCGGCGTCCCGTCAGATCTGGCCGCCGAGGCCAAGGAAACCGTACTCGGCCTCAAGGCTTCCATCGCAGCGGCCGGAGGCGGCATTGCCCCGGGCGATGCCGACGCGCGGGCCGAAGCCATCCTCGCCCTGCTTCTGGGGACATCCCTCATGAAGGCATGCGGACTGTCTGACGGCGATTTCGCCTGCCGTTCAGCGACGATACTGGCCGCCGCGGGCAGGGAGTAGCGCATGGAAAAACTGGATGCGATCGTCGTGGGAGGCGGGATGGCGGGACTGTCATCGGCCGCCTTCCTGTCGCTGGCGGGACGCTCCGTAGCCGTTCTGGAAAAGCACGACAAGGTCGGGGGCTTTGCCTCCTCGTTCGAGCACCGGGGAGTCAGCTTCGATATCGGCATCGAAGGCGTGCGGGAACTCGCTCCAGATTCTTTCCTGCCGCCCTTCCTGCGCTGGTGGGGCGTCGAGTTGCCGCTGGAAGAACGCCATGAGGTCATGGTCGTCAATACGGACAGGGGAAGCTACAGGATTCGCGGGGAGGCGGCCAGGGATGACCTGCTCGCCGCGTTTCCCGCGTCCGCGCGGGGGATAAACCGTTTTTTTGGCTTGAACGCCAGGATTCTCGCTGAAATGACGGGAGGTCCGGCGCCAAAACCTCCTGGCGAGATGGGATTCCTCGAAAAAATGGCCTTCGGAATAAGCTCGTTGACCAGGAGGCCGAACCTGTTGCGCCATGGACTCCGCAATTGCTCGAAGGTCATCCCGGAACTGTTCGATGACGGGGATCTTGCCCGCGTGGCCAGCTCCAAGACCTTCGAGGACATGGTCTATCTGGGCGTGGCGCATCGCTGGGAAAGCTTCGCGAGCGGCAAGATCATGTATCCGGCGGGCGGCATAGGAGCCCTCCCGGACGCGATAGCCGCCTCCGTCCGCGCGCGCGGGGGGAAGGTGCATCCATCTACCGAAGCGTGGGCGATCAGGCAGGTGACGTCCGGCTACGAGGTGGATTGCGCCGACGGCAGGACCTTTGCCGCGAAAAAGGTCATCGTCGCCGCGCCCATGCCATGGGCGGCCTGTACCCTCTTCCGCTGGGACGGGCGCTTCGATGCCCTGCGCGCCGGCATCAGGCGGAGGAAGGCTTTCCCCGCCTGCTTCATGAGCTTCGTGGCCCTCGATCCAGCCTTCGACCTGGACGGCGTCAACGTCCTGGTCGACTGGGCGGACGGTGGCCTGATGCCTTCACTGTGGGCGGCGCGGAGGGCGGGCCGGGAACTCGACTCGGCCACCGCTCCCCTCGCCTGCGTAGTCGCGGGGGCTGGGCGGGTACACGAGGGGCCAATCGCGATGACCGTGGCGGCCACCCTCGGCTGGAATTATGCGGGGAATTGGGGAACAGCCGATGGGGCTGAATCTTCGCCGGGCTCGGACTGGCTGGGCGCTCCGGAAGCGTATCGCCGCTCCGACGCATACCGGCGCGTCAAGGACGAGACCGAGGCGGTCATCCTCGACCGGCTCGAAGCCAGGCTCGGGCGGGGCTTCCGCGAAGCTATCCAGTTCACCTCATCCTCGACGCCCCTCTCGTTCGCCCGGTACACCAATAGCCCGGGCGGCTCATACATGGGCTTCTCGATAGGCGCGGGGGAATACGGCCGCTTTCTTCCTCAAAGAAGTCCGCTGCCCGGCTTGTTCTTCGCGGGCCAATGGGTCTTCCCTGGCTTCGGCATCGCCGGCGCGGCCGCCTCGGGTTACTACGCGTCCAAGGCCCTTCTGGCAGACGAAGGCAGCGACCTCGACGCGCTCTTGCGCGCGCTGGAGGCTTGAATTGCGCCAGGCGCTCGGAGTCCTCGCGGGAATCCTTTCGGGTCTCGTATTCACGGTCTCATCGATAGCGCAGAAGCGTGCCATCAACGCGATAGGAACCGATTCGCCGCTCTTCGGGAATCTCGTCAGATCGCCGCTCTGGCTCGCGGGCTTTGCCGCTTCCTTCGCCATCGGCGCTCCCCTCAACATGGCCGCGTACATGGCGATCGGGCCGACCCTGCCTCCGGCCTTGGGCGCAATCGGCCTTGCGGCTGTACCGGTCCTCGCGCGCGTCTTTCTCGGAGACAGAGCTCCGGCGCGTTCCTACGCGGGAGCGGCCGCGGTAGCGCTGGCGGTCG
>CAZNXK010000241.1:0-2794 GCA_964576835.1 uncultured Treponemataceae bacterium
AAAAAAGCATGTAATAATAAGCGAGGTGTTCGCGGCGTCAGGACGCTCGATGTTCGGCTCGGAATACAAAAGTATGCCTTCGCCGCCCATCGCGCGTCCTTCCTTGCGCCCATCCTCGATACGTGAAAAAAGCATGTAATAATAAGCGAGGTGTTCGCGGCGTCAGGACGCTCGATGTTCAACTCAAACCGCGATACTCGCTCCCGGTAAAAACCTGCCGCACTACGGTTTCGTAGCCGGGGAAGGTCGTCGATTTGGCGATTTTCTTGAGGGCTTCGCCGGAGTCGGGAAACGACCGGCCCAGGTAGCTCCACAGTTCCTTCATCTTGTCGAGGACGTGCCGCTGGCCGTCGAGGGCCTCGCGGTAGTCGAAATACAGCCCGTCGTGGAAAGCCCTGATCGATGCTCCGGGATCGGGCGGCAGGGATCCGCCTTTTATCAAAACCGGCAGGAAGGGATCTGAGACGGCTGCCCGGCCGATCATCCATCCGCTCACCCGCGGGAACCGCGCGCGTAGCGCTTCGAATGCAGGAACATCGCTTATATCACCATTGTACACCACCTCGTGGACCGACAAGCGGGAAGCTTCGGCGAAGCCCTCCAGGTCGACGGAGCCGCCGTACATCTGGGTAGCGATACGAGGGTGGATGAAAACCCCGCTCAGCGGGTATTGGTTGAGAACGGGAATGACTCCCAGAATCTCCCTCGGATCCTCGAGACCGAGCCGGAGCTTCACCGAAAGAGGCAGAGGGCTGTGCCCGCAGGCGTGTTCCAGGAATGCCTCGATCAAGCCCGGATGGGGAAGGAGGCCCGCCCCTCTGCGTTTGTTCGTGACCATGGGATACGGACAGCCGAGATTCCAGTTGACTTCGGTGTATCCCATCGTGGACAGCACTGTGGCCGTCTCGACGAAGCCTGCCGCATCGTTACTCAGGACCTGGGGTACGAGCGGCACCTTCGCGTCGCGTTCCGTTACCAGATCCTTGTAGTGCGGGTCGGTCGCCCTGGAGCTTTGGACCGAGAGGATGAACGGCGCCATCGCGGCGTCGAAACCGCTAAAATGCCTGAACCAGGCTCTCCTGAAAATCCGGTTCGTCACGCCATGGAGTGGCGCCAGGTATAGGGTGGGAAGCAAACGGCATACCTCGCTTGACGATTGAGGATAGCCGTCCTTGTGGCAATGAGAAAAGCCCCGTGGGACGCGGGGAGTTCGGTGCTTATATACAAGGTTCACCGAACTGCCCAAGGCTGCCAATCGGCATCGCCCGACGCTCGATGACCCGGATTATCGGGGATACACGCCGCTTATGTACGCGGTCCGGGGAGGACACGTGGAAACAGTGAAGCTATTGCTCTCCGCGGGAGCCAACGTCAACTACCAGAGCGTCAATGGCCTGACGGCTATGCACTTCACCGCATGCAACAATGCCGGCCCCGGAATGCTCAGCCTGTTGCCGCGAGCTGCTCGGCCGTCCCGCGGTCGAAGCCCAGGCTCATGAATTGCTGGATTGCCTCTTCCCGCCGTTCCCCGAAAAAGATTTCCTGCCCCGCGTAGACCTTCAGCTTGAGCCGTACGAGGGCAGCGTCGGCACCGGCCGCTATCCCGGCCAGGCCCTGGGCGATCATGAGCCGCTCCAGCAATTCCCGGCCGCGCCTGCCGCCGGCGAGAGCCGACTCCCGGAGGCGCGCGTCCCTGGATTCCTCAGGCGCATCCATGAGCACAGTGATCCCTTCGGCGAGAAATGCAGGCTGATCTTTTTCATATCGGGATAGGGCAAAAAGGCCTTCCTTGGATGCTGTCTCGGCCATCTCAGCCAAGCTGTCCGCCAGACGGAGCGCCTCCCGGCGTTCCGCAGGGGAACAGGCAGCCGACTGTATCTCGACCGGGCTAAAGAGCATCGCACGCCTCCATCCGGAGAAGCATACCGTTCTCCCGTATCGTCACGCCGGAATATTGCCTGCCAACCGACATCCGCGACTGTCCGACCTTGAGATGTACGCGTTCGTATATGGTCCCGAGGACGGTGATGCCCGCGGTTCCTGATGCGGCGCCTGGGCGTTCTGAACGCCGGCCCTCCGCGAGCGACTGATCGCCGGCTGTCAAGTCGGTTTGCACGCAGAACGGTCCGCCTACCGTTCCCGCCCGGATCGAACCGCCCGCGGTTATCTCGCCGCCGAGGATTGCGCTCGATCCGCCCTCGCAGAACAGGTCGCCTCCGCACGCAAGTTCAACCGCCTCGACCACGGCGCCAACGCGCACATCGCCGCCGGCTGATAGCCTGGCACGCTCGAATGCCGTAGCTCTGAAATCGTCTCCGCAACGCAGGGAGGCCTTGCCCTTGCCGAAGACGCAGCCCTCCACATCGATGCCGCCCCCAGCTTCGATGTACGCAGCCCCGACCTGTCCCGCTATCCGGATCGATCTTGAACTTTTCACTGTCAGGCCATCGCGCACGTCCCCCCTGATGACGAGGTCCTGGAGGCTCGAGACTTGCGCGCCCGTCCAATCGACCGGGGTTTCGACCCCACCCGGCGATACGGCAAATACTTGAGGGAGCCTCCCGCGATCCAAGTGCGAGGTTCCCGGCGCCTCACCGTCCAGGACGAGCCACAGCACCGCCACGGCAAGGCGGGGGAGGGGGTCGAGCCGGTAGGCTTCCTCGCTTGAGGCTAGGAGTATCTGGATGATTTCTTCTATATCCTGGCGCGGGGCACCCTGTCGGGCGATTTCCATGCCAAGGTTGAAAAGCCCCGGGCACGAATGGCTTGGAAGCGTAGTCAAGCCTGAACTGCC
>CAZNXK010000242.1:0-2774 GCA_964576835.1 uncultured Treponemataceae bacterium
GGGCGGCAGGCGCTTGTACTGGTCGAACTTTGCGAGTTCGGTGCGGATGCCGCGCAGTTCCCTGTTGATTGCCGCGACCGCGGCCCTGTCGACGCCGGTGTCGAGGCCCAGCCTGTCCGCGAAGAGCTGTATTATCTCGTACGCGGGGGCTGCCGGTCCTCCGGAGAAGTTCATTATCACAGTGTCGACGATGTCGACGCCGTTGACCATCGCCATCAAGAGGCTGGCGGTGCCGAAGCCGGGGGTGCAATGCGTGTGCAGGTCGATCGGGACGCCTATCTCCGACTTGAGCGCCCGGATAAGCTGCGCGCTGGTCGCCGGGTCGACGAGGCCCGCCATGTCCTTGATCGTGATCATATCGGCGCCGGCGGCGGCGAGTTCCTTGGCCTTGCGTACGAAGTAGGGAATGCCGAACAGCGTCCCGGGAATTTTCCTGCCTTTGAAAAAGGCCGAAACCCGGTCGCCGAAGGTGAACTTGGGGTCGACGGTGTAGCAGACGGCGCAGTCGGCCATGCCGCCGTTTTCCTTGACGAAGCGTATGGTGCTCGTCATGTTGTCTATGTCGTTGAGGGCGTCGAACACGCGCATTATATCGATCCCCGATTTGACCGAGTTACGGCAGAAGCCTTCGATTACCGAGTCCGGGTAAGGGTTGTAGCCGAAGAGGTTGCGGCCGCGCGACAGGGCGGTGAGCTTCGAGGTGCCGGCAATGCCGTCGCGGATGCTTTCGAGTCGGGTCCACGGGTTTTCATTGAGGTAGCGCATCACCGAATCGGGTACGGCGCCGCCCCAGACTTCCATCGCGTAGAAGTGCGCGACCTTGTAATGGGGCAGGACGCGGTCCACCTGATCCTGGGTCATCCGGGTGGCGAACTGGGATTGCTGTCCGTCGCGCAAGGTAAGGTCGCGTATCAAGAGGCGCTTGGCCATCTGGTTGCTCCATCAAGGACAGGATTGGCAGCCGGTAAACCGGCGATACTTCGAAGTATATTGATTGGGTCGGTATTAGCCAAGTCGATCAACGCCCAAGCGCCTTGGAAATTTGTTCGGCGGTCTTCTTGACCCTGGCGATCTTGTCCGAAAAACCGGAGCCTTCGAAGCGAACCGAAGGACCCGACATCGACAGGGCAGCGACTACCTCGCACCTGGCGTCCTCGATCGGGGCGGCTATCGAACTTACGCCGTCCTCCCGCTCCCCGAGGCTTACTGTGTACCCGCCATGGCGCAGCTCCTCGAGGGCTTCCTCCGTAGTGTACGCATCTTTCAGAAGGATAGCCTCGCGTCGTTCCTTGGGAAGGTACGCCAGCAATACGCGCCCCGCGGCGCCGCGCGTCAGGGGGTGGCGGTCTCCGACGTTGACGACGCGGCGCAAGGGCAGGGTGCTCTCGACGCGTTCGACGCATATGCGTTCATCCTCGTGTATCACATACAGGCTGACTCCCTCGTTGTAAAGGGAATTGAGATCGCGCATGAAGGGCAGGGCTACCTTGCGGAGTTCCATGTTCGACAAGCCAAGGGCGCCTATCTGGGCTATCCTCGAGCCGAGCGAATAACGCTGGGTGTCCGGATTCCGGGCGAGGAATTTCCGTCTCTCCAGCGTCGCCGCGATGCGGGAGGTCGTGCTCATCGAAAGGGCTATCCTTGCGGCGATATCGGTAAGCGTCAGTTCGAGGTTGCCGGGTTCGAAACAGTCCAGGATGTCCAAGGCCCGCTCAATTGCCCTGACCGGCGTGTCTTTTACTGCCATGCGCGTTCCTCCATTGCTGTAGCGTGGAATAGAGTATTGTAGAATGGGAATAATATGGTTTATAGGGTTTAGTCAAGCATAAATATCTCTATTGACAACAACTTATCATGGATATATTGTGAATAAATGGAAAAAATTAATAGCGATACCACCAGATGGAAGAAGAATTGGCCGCACAGCACTATACGAGAGTAGGATCATGGAAGAACAACACAAGAAAACTTACGAGCATGTCATCCGTGAACGGTGGTGCAAGGGATGCAATATTTGCGTCGCCTTCTGCCCCAAGCACGTACTGACGCTTCGCGACGGCATAGTATTCGTGGAAAATCCCGATGCCTGCATCGGGTGCAGGCTCTGCGAGCTTCGTTGCCCCGACTTCGCGATAGAAGTCCATGAGAAGAAATCGGGCGAACCGGCGGGCAGGCACGCGTCGCGCATAGATTTCCACGTGTCGCCGGAGGCAGAGCATGACTAACGCCAAGCTGATGCAGGGCAACGAGGCGTGCACGCTCGGTGCCTTGGCCGCGGGGCTGGAATTCTTCGCGGGTTATCCCATTACCCCTTCAACCGAGATTGCCGAGCTCTGTGCGGAGGAGCTACCCAAGATCGGCGGCAAGTTCATACAGATGGAAGACGAGATAGGCTCCATCGCCGCGATAATTGGCGCGTCGCTGACGGGTCGCAAGGCGATGACCGCGACGAGCGGACCTGGATTCTCGCTCATGCAGGAAAACCTCGGCTACGCCTCGCTGACAGAGGTACCTATCGTCATAATCGACGTACAACGCGTAGGTCCTTCAACGGGAATGCCGACATCGCTCGCCCAGGGCGACGTTATGCAGGCGCGTTGGGGAACCCACGGCGACCATCCTGTCGTGGTGCTCGCCCCCGGCAACGTCAAGGAATGCTACGAGCTCACTATCAAGGCGTTCAACATCGCCGAGGATTACAGGGTACCTGTCATAGTGCTCACCGACGAGGTGATAGGCCATATGGGGGAGAAAGTCGTCCTGCCGGATCCAAA
>CAZNXK010000243.1:0-2768 GCA_964576835.1 uncultured Treponemataceae bacterium
CTTGGATCGATGTTCACACTACACCTCCTCTGATGGGGTTGCTTCGAAGAGAGGCATCGGAGTGTCTAACACGTTGATGCGTAAGCCTTTGCGCCGACCACGACTGACGTGGAGTGCCTGGAGCTCGCCGCGCTTTACTCGCTGCAACACCGTCTGACGTGAGACGCCAAGGATGCGCATCGCATCCAGGATGGGCACGTAGCCCTCAGGCGCTTCATGGACGAAGCGTGCGCGGAGCTCCTCGGTGATTCGGATGCGCCAGGGCGCCCCTGGGGTGAGTTGCTCGCCTACGATGATGCCGTCGTTGAGGCAGCGATGGAGCGTCGAGTGGGCCACGCCGAGGGTCTTCGCGGCGTCGCGGACCGTGGCAAGGTCCCCCTCAGCTGAGGAGGCCTTGGGCTCGAAGCGCGGGAGCTTCCAGTGGCGGCGAAGGTTGTTGACACTGGTCGCGGTGAAACGCTCACCGTGCACGGTCCGTCTGCCCTGTCTATTGAGAACGCCCGCGATCAGCGCATCAGAGTAGTGCGGTGCAAGCCGCCGAGCCAGTTGGATCGTCTCTTCGTCGGTCCGCAGAGCCGGGACGCGAGGTGATCGAGCGAGCGCATCGATCTCCGTGATCTCTCCACCGTGCCAGCGCAGCGTCAGGTGTGCCGTGGAGGCACTCCGCTCCACCGCGATGCAAACCTCCTCCAGAAGCATGTGCAGCAACTCCTTGCGGTCCCGGTCCGTTGTGGTTGGGGCCGCCCACACCGATCGGAGGTCCGTAGCCAGCTCCCGTAGCTGTGCGCGCTGGACATCGGTGAGCGGACGTGGATGCATCCGACGGCGATCTTCGAGTTCCGCCTTGGCTGACGCAAGCTCGCTCAGTCGTTTCTCCCACTCCAGTTCCAGGGTACGTGCCACGAGGCGGTTCTCCGGCTCGACGGTGCGGTGGCGACGCTCGGCTCGATCGGCCTCATACTGCGCGCGCTCGACCTGCAGAGCCCACTGCGCGATCGCCGCGTCTCGATCGGCTTCCATTTCGCGCTCGGCCACCACAGCGGCGTCGATGCCCGCCGGTGTGATCGCATCCAAGAACGCATCCGCGACGGCACGGTCGATCCGGACTCCGCCGATCCGCAGGCACCAGTGAGCTCTGCCGTTGACGAGAACGCTTCCGGGGCAATAGTAAGCCGGTGAGGAGTTCTGTCCCTGGTAGCAGACTCTGAGTTTCCGACCACATCTGCCACAGGTGGCCAGTCCCTGCAGAAGCGCCGTGCCCTCTCTGATAGCCCCTCCGGCCTCATGGGCTGTGGGACGAGTGTTGCGCCCGATACGAGCCCGGTTCATCTCGTAGGTCTCCCAGTCGATGTACCCCTCGTGGTGATCGCGGATCAGGACCTGCCATTCCGAAGGGCTAAGGCGCCGTACTCTGGTGCGCAGCTTCCCGGTGTCGTCGATGTATCGTTCCTGGCGGGTGCTGCCGTATCGGTATACTCCGGCGTAGACCGGACTGTCGAGTACCATGTGGATCGCGTTGTACCGCGGCGCGATCCATCGGAGATCGGCCCCAAGGTGTGGTCGCGAGGGGAAGAGGAGCTTCTGCATGTGGAACCAGATCCACACCTGGCGCACCGAGCCTGTCTCGGCGAACTTCTGAAAGACGGTACGGATCGCTTGCCTGATCGCTTCGTCAGGATCGAAGAGAACCTGCCCTGGCTGCTCTCCCCAAACGAAGCCGATCGGCAGCGCGCGCTGCAGCTCACCCCGTGCCGCCTTGTTGCGGATTCCTCCGTTCAGACGCGCACGGATGACGTGCAGTTCGGCCTCGGACATGGTGCCCTTGAGACCGAGGAGCAGCCGGTCGTTGTACAGTCCGGGATGATACAGGCCGTCCTCGTCACCGATCAGGGTGTCCGTCATGCCGCAGAAGTCCAGCAGCCGGTACCAGTCGGCGTTGTTGCGGGCGAGTCGCGAGACTTCGATTGCCAGGATGAGGCCCACGCGACCGAGGGCTACCTCCGAGGCCACGAGCTCGAAGCCCTTACGCTGGGCCGTGCCCGAACCGGAGAGCCCTTGGTCGTCATCGATCGTCTGGACCCGATCGGATGTCCAGCCCAGTTGTTTCGCTCGCTCGACCAGCCCGTACTGACGCGCCGTGGATTCACGATTGCGTTCGATCTGTGTCAGGGTAGACTGGCGAATGTAGACGTACGCCAAGCGCCGGAGGTGACTGGAGCTGACCTTATCGCTCATCGACATCCCTCCTCGGCTCCGGAAGGACAGCCTTCCTCATCAACCGTGCGAGGGCCGCAATGAGCCTTGCTCGCTGCTCTGGACTCAGATACTCCCAGGCCCGCGGTCTCGCCGGCACCCGCGGGGTTGAGGGCAGAAGCTCCAGTTGCATGGGACGCCTCCTCCGCCGCTGGACTCTGACGGTTCGAGTCCAGACGACGGAGAAGAGCATCCACAACCCCGCGTGCGTGTATCAACTGCGCCACCGATCCGAGCGTGGGGTTCGTGCGCTTCTCGCTCGTCACCACGCCGAGCGGAATGCCCAGGTCGGTCCACGCAGCCGGGATCAGTGAGGTGCCGCCCTCGGGCAGCACCAGTGTCAGGCAGAACGTCCCTTGCCGGTGCTGATGTCCGAGCACTCTCAGACTCTGCCCCTGGAGCGGATGCTTCTCGCGGACGATACGCACCCTTGGCGGAAGATCCTGGATGTGGGTAGTATGTCGTATACTCCTTTGGGAGCATCGACCACGAGCGGCTGATGAGGCTGGTGGCGA
>CAZNXK010000244.1:0-2752 GCA_964576835.1 uncultured Treponemataceae bacterium
CTGAACCTGCTATGGCTCATGCGCGGAGTCCGGGTATTCGCCCTCATCGGGGAGAGCGGCACCGGAAAGAGCTTCAGGGCCAAGCTCGTCGCCCAGAAGTACGGCATCGACATGATTATTGACGACGGACTCCTCATAAACGGCGAGGCTATTATCGCGGGCAAGTCGGCAAAACGGGAGAAGCTGTACATGGCCGCGGTCAAGACCGCCTTGTTCCACGAGAAATCCCATCGGGACGAGGTAGCCCGGGTGTTGCAGCGGGCCCGTTGGAAGAAGATCCTCCTAATCGGCACATCGGAAAAAATGGTCAAGAAAATAGCCGAACGGCTCCAGATTCCGTACCCGGCAAAGATCATTAAAATCGAGGATATCGCCAGCCGCGACGAAATCGAGACCGCCATCCGGGCGCGGAGGGTCGAGGGCAAGCACGTGATACCCGTGCCCGCCATAGAAATCAAGCGGAGCTACCCCCGAATCTTCTACGACAGCATCCGGGTATTCCTCCAGCGGACAATATCCCCCGGCGGCTTCACAACGCCCAAGCTGTACGAAAAATCGGTGGTCCGCCCGGAGTTCTCCAAGCGCGGCCGCGTCGCGATATCGGAATCCGCCCTTTCGCAGATGGTCATCCATTGCGTCGACGAGTTTGACGACTCGATACGCATCCAGAAGATAACCATCCGGTCTGATTCGCAGGGGTATCGACTCACTATAACTATAGAAGTCCCGTTCGGTTCGCGGCTTTCCGGCCGCATCCACAACTTGCAGCAGTATATTGTCGATAATATCGAAAGGTTCACGGGAATATTGATAGAGGAAGTAAACCTGGTCATCGACCGGTTTTCAAAGTAGGATGTCAGGCCCGATTTGACAAGCGGGTCGACGGAGATTACGATGAACGTACCATGGAGGGTACCATAGTGAAGAAAATGCTGACTTTGGCGGCCATCGCCCTGACGGTCGTCCTGGGCGCCGGGGCACAGGACGCGACGGCAGGAAATCCCGCAACGCCCGTTGCCGCCTTCTCGAGCGCGAGTTCCCAGCACTACGCGGTCTGGTCCGACGCCGGCAAGGATGACGCCGTCGCCATGGCGGGAACGCTTGACGGCTTGTTCGGCGTCTACAACGAATATTTCCGTTTCGACGAGACCAGGCTCAAGGCGCCTCTTACCGTGCGGAAGTTCTCGTCCAAGGATTCGTTCGATGCCTATCTCACCAAGGTGATAGGCGAGACCAAGGACGATTTCGTCTACCTCCACTATCCGACGGTCGAACGCTCCGAGCTCGTGGTGTTCGCCAAGGAAAGCGCCGACGATTTCGACGCGTCGCTGGCCCACCAGGCCTTCGTGCAGTTCCTCAAGGCCTTCATACCCGAACCTCCGCTATGGATACGCGAAGGCTTCGCGGTGTTCTTCGAGCGCACGCGCATGGATCCCAAATCGGGCGTCGTGACGTACGCCGAGAACCAGGCCTGGCTGGAGACTGTCAAACTGCTCAAGTCGCAGACCAAGCTGTACACAGTGAGCGACCTGATGATGCTCAGTTCCGACGATGCCCGATCCGGCCTTGATGTCTTCTACCCGCAGTCCTGGGCCCTCGTGTCGTTCCTCGTTAAAAGCCCCGACCGCCGCTACAACCGCCTTGTCTGGGATGCCATCCGACAGCTGACGCCCGAGGCCACGCTCGACGCCAACCAGGCGGCCGTGCACGATTTCTTCATCCGCTGGCATGGCGAGGAAGCGGCCGAGTCCGATTTCCTTGCGTACCTCGACGGGCAGAAGACCTTCGCCGAACTAGTCACCGGCGGCGTCCGCTCCTACGGCGACAAGGATCTGGAAACGGCCCTCAAGTCGTTCACCCAGGCTCTGACCAAGAACTCGATCAGCTACATTCCACACTACTACCTGGGCCTGATCGCGTACGCCAAAGGCGACTACGCGCTTGCCGAGGAGTACTACAAGAAGGCTCTCGAGCTCGGCAGCGATGCCCCGATAACCAATTATGCTCTGGGCATCAACGCGTTCGCTTCCCGACGTTTCGAGGAAGCCACCGACTACCTGCAGAAGGCGTCCGATGGGGATCCGGAGAAGTACCAGGTTAAGGCGGGGGAAATCATGGCCCGCATAGCCGCCGACACTCCCTAGCTTTCGCGTATACCGAGGCGTCTACTTCGTCGCGCCCCCCAAGGTTACCCTCGACACACAGTAGTGTGCCTTCGGGTCCCCTTGGGGGGCGCTTCTCGTATCCATCCTCGGTATACGCGAAAGTCGGTCCAGTGGAAGCCGGGGGCGTCTACTTCGTCGCGCCTCCCAAGGTTACCCTCGACACACAATAGTGTGCCTTCGGATCCCTGCGGGGGCTGTTCCTCGTATACGTCGCTGCGCGCCGTTTGCCTTATGGAAGAATGTTGTAGTGCGCGCTGAAAGCGCGCTGGGCATCCACTCCCGGTATTCGCGAAAGTCCTTGCAGTGGAAGACCGGGGCGTACGTCGCTGTGCGCCGTTCGCCGCAAGGAAGAGTGTTGTAGTGCGCGCTGTAAGCGCGCTACGGCGTCTACTTCGTACGGCCTTCGGCCGTTCGCCTGGAGGAAGAATGTTGTAGTGCGCGCTGAAAGCGCGCTGGGCGTCGCGCCCCCCGGGGTTACCCTCGACACACAATAGTGTGCCTTCGGATCCCCGCGGGGGCTTCTCCTTGTATACGTCGCTGCGCGCCGTTTGCCTTATGGAAGAATGTTGTAGTGCGCGCTGAAAGCG
>CAZNXK010000245.1:0-2743 GCA_964576835.1 uncultured Treponemataceae bacterium
GGCGAGAACGCCAGGTGGGCGATGGCTATCTGGCGCGGGTGGACGAGGCCGACGCCGTCGAAACCCATCGCGCGGGACGCGGCGCAGTACGCGGCAAGGCCGGTTTCGTCCCCGGTATCCGGATACACTGAATCGAGCGCCTGGACCCCGGCCGCGCGGGCCGCGAGTACGATCGCCGCCCTTGCGTACGCCGTTTCGTTCCCTGCGGCCGTCCTCTGCGCCCCTATGTCGCGGGTAAAGTCCTCGGCGCCGAAGCACAGCCCCGTAACCCTGGGCGAAGCCGCGGCGATTGACGCCGCCGCGAGCACCCCGCACGCCGTTTCGACCAATGGCATTATCTTAGTCCCGCCGGGTTCCAGGCCGGAAGCGGCCTCGAGTCCGTCGAGCAACGCGGACAGCTCCGCGACCGATTCCGGGTTTTCGCACTTGGGCAGGAGGATCGCGTCGGGAAGGCAGGCGGCCAGCTCGGCGACGTCGTCCCTGCCATGGCCGTCGGACAGCGGGTTGATCCGCACCGCGATCTCGGCGCCCCGGAAAAAGAGCCGGTGGGACTCGAGGACGCGCCTCAGGAGTATGCGCGCTTCGGCTTTCTTCGAAGGAGACACGGAATCCTCGAGATCGAGGACAAGGGTGTCGGCGCCGAACAGTCCGGCGTTCGGAAGCAGGTCGGGTTGGTTTCCAGGGATGTACAGCCGTGACCGCCTTCGCCCGGCTGCATTGGTCGTCGCCGTTACGGTTTCGTCGGCGAGGGCATCCTTGACGCGGCGCTTCGGCGATTCTGACCCGCCTGCATGCGAAAAGCCGGCGTGCCGGAGCGCAGCTTCGACCCGCGCGGCGACGACGTAATCGAGGGCGCCGTCATCCTCGATCGTCAGCGTGCCGGTTGAGACGCCGAACACTCCGGCTGTCGTCAGCGCGGCCGCCTCGATGGCGCGGCCGAACAGGACTCCGACCGATGAGACAACGCGTACCGCCAGAGCGGCGGAGCCGGGGGTGAATGCTACAGCGCAATCCGACTTGAGCTGCATCACAGCTCTTCCACCAGGAACGGACCGTACAGCGCGCGCGCCGCCTCTACCGAGGCGCACCCGACCATGCCGGCGCGGTGGGCGGAATCCGACGCTTCGAGCACGAGCTTCCCGTCGATCGACAGGGCCAGGCGCTCGCCGACTGCTTCGAAAACCATGCGATACTCTCGCCCCGGCTCCCAGGCAAACTCCGTCGACGCCAGAGCCGACAGTCCGAAGTCCTTCCTGAGCATCGATACGCGCCGGGCGCCGTCGAAGCCGGCGAGGTAGGATCGCATGGCTCCGGCCGCGCGGGCGACGAGGAGGTGGCTCGTTCCCGCCAGCGGCACAAGGCTGGCGCTGACGCGCTGGTCGGCGACGGCGTGGCCGCCCGTGTAGGCCGCCGCCGCCACATCGGTCATCAGGCGCATCCTGCCGTCTTCGATGGCCCAGTTGCCGCCGTCGTGCGAGAACGGCGTCACGCAACCGAACTCGATCGCCTGCCTTGCAAAATCGATGGAATAGCGGGCTTTTCCGTTGATCTCGAAGAGGTCTACAAGGAGGCGGCCGGAGTCGCGCCTGGCGGCTCCCGAAAAGCCGGTCAGGATGATCCCGACCTCGTCGACCTGGGATCCATCGACCTCGGGGATGACGAATTCGAGTGTGTAGTCCTTGCCTGGAACGGGGAACAGCGGGGCGGTCGTCGTAATGTCCCTGCCTGTCCCGGTGTCGCGGACGTAGCCGGCAACGCCGATTTTCTCGCCTTCCCAGCTTTCCATGCGGAAACGTACCCGGACGTTCTGGCCGGCTCGCGCTGTCGGCGCGAAGGTCGGGCTGTAGCGTTCGTCGTCGAAATCGGCGCGCCGGTAGAAGGGTTTGTAGTACAGCTTGCCCGACGCCTCGCGCGGGAGCCGTTCGTGGCGGAACTCCAGGGCGCCGCGCCCTCCTTCGAGGATACCGGCGCGGTGCACTGCCGCGAATCCCACCGGATCGGAGACGCGCATGCAGTGCGTCGACCCAGGCAGGGCAAAGTCGAAATGCAGGGCCCGTTCGCCGTCGCCCAGGGACAAGGCCGTCGCGATGCTCCCCGGGACCGCTTCCCCGGCGAGTCGGTAGCCGATGGCGGCGAGCACGCGCGAGAAGGTAGGTATGTCGAGTATGTTGAGCGACCCCGGCAGGCCGGAGAGGACGATTCCGTCGTTGATGGGATCGCGGTACTTCGCGGGGATCGATTCGAGGCCGTATAAGACCCCGGCTATCGTGCCGACGTTGCCCGCGTTGCAGTCGGTATCCCATCCGCACATCGTCGCTATTTCCACGGTGCGCGAAAAGTCGCCGTCACCGTACAGGAGCGCCAGCACGCAGACGCCGGCGTTAGGTATCATGTGGCAGAGGCCCGGGTAGCGGTCGTAGCCCCAGTCCGCTATCAGGTATTCCTGGCAGGCGCGCCAGCCGGCCGGGTGCGCGTCGTGGAAGTCGATGACCGCGCGGGCTACCGCCGCGTACAGGGAATCAGGCGGCACGAAGGCCAGGGCCGTCTCGACGACGGCGCGCATGCCGCCTGAGGGCCTGTCGAAGGCCGCCGCGATGCAGGCGGCTATGAAGCGGGCGCCGTTGACGCCGTCGCCGTCGTGGGAGACGCTCGCGGCGGTCGCGGCGTACCCGGCGGCCTGCTCAGGATTGCCGGGCCACACGAGGCCCCAGGTGTCTATGAATATCTGGCCGCCTATCTGTTC
>CAZNXK010000246.1:0-2736 GCA_964576835.1 uncultured Treponemataceae bacterium
CAGGATACGGGGCTTCGTCAGGTTCCTCGCCGAACGCGGCCTTGTCCCGAAAACCCTTGAGTACTCCTTCGCGACCGAGAATGCGTCACAGGTACGGATCGTTAGTATCCTGTCACCCTCGCAGGTCGCCGCCATTCGGTCGCACACCGCTCAAAGCTCCACACCGTCGGAGCTTCGAAGCGCTGCAATGGCGACGCTCGCTCTTCGGATGGGTCTACGCTCCATCGACATCTGCGGGTTGCGGTTGTCTGACATCTCATGGGAAGAAGCCACGATATCGATCGTCCAACGTAAGACTAGCTCACCGCTTACGTTGCCGCTTCCTGTCGAGGTCGGAAACGCCCTGGCAAGATATATCCTCGAAGGGCGGCCGTCGTGCGACATCCCCAACGTCTTCATCACTTTGAAGCACCCGTACACGGCTACGACACCCTCGCGCTGCTACAGGTCCTCGGTGACCATCCTTGGCAAAAAAGGGTTCCCATCCGACATCCGGGGACTGCATGTTGCAAGGAGGACTTTCGCTTCCGGGCTCCTCGTGGCTGGCAATCCCATATCTCTGATATCCCGCGCGCTCGGGCACTCTGATCCGTCGTCGGTCGATGAATACCTGGCGACCGACGTAAACCGGATGCGCAAATGCGCGTTAGGGCTCGCAGGGATCGGGCCCATCGGAGCGCTCTCATGAGCGGCTTTCAAAGCGGCCTCGCGCCTTACATCACGGGACTAATCGAGCAGAAACGAGCCTGCGGCTACGCCTACGTGTATCAGGAATACGTTCTTGAATTCTTCGATCGCTTCTGCACCGAACAAAGCCACGAAGTGAATACGATCACCCGCGATCTGGTCATGGAGTGGGCCGTCCAGCGCTCGACGGAAGGCAAGAACTATCGCAACCAGCGGGTATCCTTCGTGCGGCAACTGGCACTGTATATGCTGTCACTCGGTATGGACGTGTACGTGCCACGGCATTTTGCGTCGGAAACGGTAGCCGCTCCGCATATCCTCTCCATGCGCGAACTTGGGGAATTCTACGCGGCCGTGGACTCCTATGAGCCACCACAGCCTAGCCTGCGGCGCCTTGGACCTACCTACCGGATCCTGTTCCGACTTTATTATTGCTGTGGACTCCGACTCGTGGAGGCTTGTCGACTTCGCCGCTCCTGTGTCGATCTGGTGGAAGGGTCGATCAACATCTTCCACTCCAAAGGCGACAAGGATAGGCTGGTGCCGCTCGCCGCCGATGTCCAGTCCATGTGTGCAGACTATGACGCTATGATGCAACGGATCGTCCCCGATCGTGAGTGGTTTTTCCCGGGAATGCAACCGGATAAGCCCTTCGAGAAGACCTCGCTCGACCGGAAATTCCGCCAGCTCTGGGCGCTCACGCCTTCCGCCGCTGCGGTGGACAAGCGGCCAACAATCCAATGTCTGCGCCACACCTTCGTCGTGAATAAAGTCAACGAATGGATGGGCGCAGGATTGGATCTCGACGCCATGATGCCGTATCTGAGTCGCTACCTCGGCCACGCATCCATCGCGGAAACACAGTACTACTACCATGCCATCGCCCAGGCATTCCCCATCGTGGAGCGACACAACGCCCTCTCCGTCAACATCATCCCGGAGGTGAGCACTCATGAAGAATGACCACCAGATCAGAACGTTGTTCTTCTCGATGACCCAAGATTTTTTGGAGACCTACCTGCCGAGGCAATGCGGCAGGAGTTCACACACCGTGGAGTCCTACCGGGACGCTCTCTCACTGTTTCGCCGTTACATCGTTGGCGTGCTCGGCGTCCGGATGGGATCCTTCACTTTCGCCGCGTGCGACCGTGAATGCGTGATGGGTTTCATGGACCACCTTGCCGCGAATCAGAACAAACCCGGTACGCGCAACCAGCGCCTGGCCGTGCTGAAGTCGTACCTCTCCTTCGCGGCTGACAAAGACATCACACTGCAGTCGGTGGCGCTTTTGGTTGGCAGAATTCCTCAGTTCCGGCAGGCAAGGACAGAGCGGGTGGTGATCCCGGACGAGGCAATAGCCGCCATCCTCAGGCAGCCGCCCGACACCAGGATGGGAATCAGGGACCGTGCCATCATGGTCATGATGTACGACAGCGGCGCACGGCTTGCCGAGATCCTCGGGCTGAAGATCTCCGACGTCGTACCCGACGGAGACAATCCCTATGTCCGGATTAACGGCAAGGGCGGCAAGCAGCGGATTGTGCCGATTTCGGCGAAGGCTATCGCGCACCTCAAGAAATACAAACTGGCATACCATGGTCGTGGCCGCCCTAGTACCGATCTTCTCTTCTACACGGTCATCAAGGGCATCGTTGGGCCGATGTCCGCAGGAAATGTGGAACGTTTCGTAAAGGGATACGCGCATGAAGCGCGGCATTCCTGCCCATCGGTTCCAGAGAACGTGTACCCACACATGTTCCGTAGGACACGCGCCACCCAGCTCTACCGAAATGGCGTGGACCTACCCTTGGTCTCTCGCCTTCTAGGCCACGCTAGATTGGAGACAACCCAGATCTACGCAAGCCCAAGTCTGTCGATGCTTCGCGATGTAATCACCTCGGTGGAGACCCCGGAGCAAAAAGCTGAACGGCCCATCTGGGAAGGCAATGAAACAATGTTCATGAAGTTGAGCGGGCTCAGATAAAGGCAGAATTATTATCCTCAGGATTCAGGCGACCATGCGGAGTATCTTGTTGCTTCTTGATGACT
>CAZNXK010000247.1:0-2729 GCA_964576835.1 uncultured Treponemataceae bacterium
GCCGGTCCAGCTCGTCGCAGGGAGACAAGCCCGCGGCTACGAGCACAGTGTCGACTTCGAAGGTCCGCGCGGTGTCGAGAAGCGGCCTATACTCCCCGTCCACCTTCGCGATTGTGATGCGCTCGACCTTGCCCTCGCCTTCGACCGAGACCACCGTAGTGGAAAGGTACACCGGTACGCCCATCCTGACGATCTTGTCGGCGTGTACCTTGTAGCCGTTGATCTTCGGCAGTATCTCGCATATGCCCGCGACGCCTATGCCGGCCTGTAGCGCGTGGTACGAGCCTATAAGCCCGACGTTGCCCGAGCCGATGACGAATACCTTTTCCGCCGCCTTGACGAGGTCGCGGTTGACGAGAGTCTGGAACGCGCCGGCTCCGTACACCCCGGGAAGGTCGTTGCCGGGGAACAGAATCGATCGTTCGCGGGCGCCTGCGGCGACGAGCAGCGCCTTGAAGTCGACAAGCAGGTAGCGCTTGTAATCGGCGTAGAGACCCGCTTTGCGGTCCTTGTACACCGCGAGCACCGGGGTGCTGGCGAGCACCCTTACATTGGGGAAGGCGCGGACCTTGGCCTCGAGTATCTTCGCGATGTCGTAGCCTCGGCTGCCGGCGTAGGCGTCCTCCTCCGAGCCGAAAAACTTGTGCGTCTGCAGGACCAGCTTGCCTCCGAGTGAGGCTTTATCGTCGGCGATTATGCCGTCGAAACCCCGTTCGGCGAGCTCGGCCGCGGCCGAAAGGCCAGAGGGACCCCCGCCGATGACGAGCACGTCCGCGGCCAGCGTCTCGATACGCTCGACGCGCGCCCTCGTGTCGTCGGCGAGAAGCTCCGGGATGCCGTGGACCGTGCGGACGTCCATGCCGGCACGCAAAGGCGTGATGCAGGCCTTGCGAACGACCCCGTCGACGAGGACCGAGCATTGCGAGCATTGCCCGTTGGCGCAGAATATCCCCTGTGGCGCGCCGTCTTTCTGATGCTCGGAGAATTGGCGGATGCCATTGGCGAAAAGCGCCGAGCCAAGGATTTCGCCTTCGTATCCGGACATCGCGCGTCCGTCGAATGCAAAAGAAGCTTGTACCCCGCCCGTGGGTATATCGATGACTGGATGTCTTATGATTCTATTCACTGCGCAACTCCGGGGTATAGATAATGGAACCATGATATACTTCAAATGTCAATCTGAAATATCACAATGATTTCTGGTGTAAGTCCATTTCTGGCATGATTGTCCAATATTCTCTATCCTTTTTCTTTCGCGGAGATAATGGGCAAGTCCTTCGTGGAATTCGTGCACCCGGATGATGTGACTCCGACGCGCAAGGCCATCGCGGCCAACGACGGCACGATTTTTCCGGCGGCACGGGATATTTCGAGCAGGATAACGATGGAAGAAGCCCTGCGCGCCTCATCGGTAGAGAAGGACGCGTTGCTCAAGGAGGTCCACCACCGCGTGAAGAACAACATGCAGGTGATCTCGAGCCTGCTCGACCTCGAGACGATGAAGACCGGCGATCCGGGTTTCCTGAGGGCGTCGATATCGATGGAGTGTTCCTTGATCTGGACAGCGCCATCCCCTGCGGCCGGCGAGTCTGTCCGCGTAGTCCGGGCTAGTCGTTCGACGAGTTCAGGATCGTCTTTATGAACGTGACTAGCACGTGCAACGCGTTTTCGTTGGCTCCGCCCTCCGGGATTATGATGTCGGCGAAGCGTTTCGTCGGCTCGATGAACTGGTAGTGGCCTGGGCGGACGACGTTGAGGTATTGGTCTATCACCGAGTCGACGGTGCGTCCGCGCTCCTTTATGTCGCGCGACAGTCGGCGTATGAACCTGATGTCGTCCGGCGTGTCGACGAATATCTTCAAGTCTATGAGGTCGCGCACCTTCTCGTTGGTGAACACCATGATGCCCTCGAATATCACGAGCTTGCGCGGGGTCACCTTGATGCTCTCGTCGGCGCGGCGGTGGTGGACGAAGTCGTAGGTGGGCATCTCCACGCCTTCCATCCGCTTGAGAGCCGACAGGTGTTTGAAGAGCAACTCGTTGTCGAAGGCCTCGGGATGGTCGAAGTTGAAGGCGGTGATGTTCGAGTTCGAGATATACTCGGCGGACTTGTAGTAATTGTCCTGGGGTATGAACACGAAGTCCGACACGAGTTCCGATATCTTGCGGACTATTGTCGTCTTGCCCGATCCCGACCCGCCGCAGATACCTATAAGCTTTGCTTCCGGCATGCGTACAGGATAGCACGCCGCGGCGTCCGGGTAAACGGTCTACAGGAACCTGGCGGCGTCCTCGAGCGGCTTACGGTTGCGCGGTGCCGATTCGCTTGTCTTCTGCCCGGGCGTCAGCATGCCGTCACCTTCGGGATCGCCCTCCGCCCGCCTGGCCACTATGATAAGCACCGCGAGCACGTAGTCCTTGTCGATGCCGAGTGCGGTCTTGGCCTTCTTCGGGTTGTAGCCGGCTATCGGATGCGCGACGAGTCCCTCGGCGGTCGCCTGGCTTATCATGTTCATCGCGCACAGCCCCGCGTCGAACAGCGCGTAATCGCGTCCGTCTTCCAGCCTGCAGTCGTCCGAGGCGCGGACGGCGACGGCGATTATCATCGGCGCCCGGCTCGCCCAGGCGTTTGTCTCCGACAGCGCGGCCCGCAGCGCGGGTAGCGTCTCCTCACCGCTGACGGCGCTTATCTTCCAGGGTTGGTTGTTGAAGCACGATGGCGCGAGGTG
>CAZNXK010000248.1:0-2674 GCA_964576835.1 uncultured Treponemataceae bacterium
GAGTGCGTGCGCCTGGATCTTGCCGTCCAATGTTTCGACCAGCACCAGCTGGACTCCGAGCACGGCGACCGGTGCGCCCGTCTCGTCGACCTGGATATGCGCGCAGTTGGAGCACAGAACGGCGTCGCCCTGGCCCGCGAAGCAGCCTAGGGCATAGACGTTGGCTCCCGTGCCGTTGAGTACGAAACGCACCTCCGCGCCCGGGCTGAAGAGCCCCGCTACGGCCGCCTCGGCCGCTTGGGTAATGGGATCGTCACCGTACCCTATCGCGTGCCCGCTGTTGGCCCTGGCCAAGGCTTCCATGATCCTTGGATGCGTACCCGCGTTGTTGTCGCTGGCAAACCACCTGTCCCCACCCATACATCCCCCAATCAGCTATAACATAAAGAATTTGCCACAGAGACACAGAGACACAGAGGAATAAAAATGGAAATTAGAAAAGGAATTATTTCAATACTCACCCAATCTCCACCTCTAATTACATCATCTTTGTGTCACTGTGCCTTCGTATGCGATCCTTCCAACTCATTCCCCTATCATCTCTGTGCCTCTGTGTCTCTGTGGTTTATTTTTTTAAAATTGGCTAGTCCCGTTTACCGGTCACTTTGATAACATGATAGCCGAACTGGGTTTGGACGACATCGGATACCGAACCGACGCCGAGGCCCTTGCAGGCGCTCTCGAAGGCTGCGACCATCTTGCCGGGACCGAACCAGCCAAGGTCGCCGCCCGATGACTTGGACGGGCAGGTCGAGAACTCGCGGGCAAGAGAGCCGAAATCAGCTCCCTGCTTCACCTTGCGCACGAGATCCTGCGCCAGGGTCCTGTCCTTGACTAGGATGTGACTCGCTTTCCATTCCATTGTGATACTCCTTGCTATGTTATGAGAAATTAGCGTGCTGTCTATGTATGCTCCGCATGGAAGGCAGCGATCGAAGCGACCATCCTGGCCAGCTGCTCGCGCGGCGGCAGTATTGTCGCCCTGAAATGGGCCGTTCCCGGCAATTGGCCGAATCCCGATCCGGGTACGACGCAGATGCCTGTTTTTTCCAGGAGTGCCATGCACCAGCTCTCGTCGCTCATGCCCGCAGGCAGCTTGAACCGCGGGAAGGCGTACATGGCGCCAGCGACGGCATTGCAACGGAAACCTGGGATCGCGTTGAAGCCATCGGCAATCAGTTTTGCGCGCTCCTTGAGCTCGCCCAGGATGGCGCCACGCTCGCGGTCGTACTCTTCGCGGCTGGGGCCGCCCTCGGGCGGCGGCGACACGAGGCTGAAGAGCGTCGCCTGGCCCGGCAGGTTGGAGCACAGGCTTACCGACTGCATCTTCAGTACCTGGGCCGCTACATCGGATGGGACGTTTCGCAGTTCCATGTACCCGCCGCGCTGCCCGCATTCGCCGAGGAATCCCTTGCTTGTCGAGTGGAAGCTGAACAGCGACACGTCCTTCTCGCCTGAAGCAACCATTGACTTGGCGAAAGATTCGAAACGGGCACCCTCGCGGTAGATGTTGTCCTGGTATACCTCGTCGGCGAGTATGGCCAGTCCATGTTCCTTCGCGAAGCCGATGACCATCCTGACATTCTCCGCGTCGAGCACGGAACCCGTCGGGTTGCCCGGATTGATGACGACTATTGCCTTTGTCCTGGTGCCTTTTTTTTTCGCCTTCGCCAGGGCGTCTTCGAGAAGTTCGCGCGACAGCATCCAGTCGCGTTCCTCGTCGAGGTAGTAGCCGACCTGCCTGCCTTGGTACATAGTGATTGTGGCGGAATAGAGAGGGTACTGCGGTATCGGTATCATTATGCCGTCTTCCGGCGCCGCGAGCAGCAGCCTGAGGGCGGCCTGGACGCCCTTGGAGGCGCCGTCGGTCAGGTAGATCGATTCGGGGTCGGTTTCTATTCCGTCCCGCCTGGCAATGAATGCTGCCACGGCGTCGCGTATGTAGCGCAACCCCTTGCTCTCGGAATACGCGCCGAAGCCGTGCTTGGAACCGGCGAGCAACCCGCGGGCGGCGTCGACGGCGTCGGCGGGGAAGGTTCCGGGCGA
Source organism: uncultured Treponemataceae bacterium (assembly GCA_964576835.1). GTDB lineage: Bacteria > Spirochaetota > Spirochaetia > Treponematales > UBA12059 > SZUA-370. Next base: position 2,047 of record CAZNXK010000248.1, read on the forward strand.
CAACGCGGCAAGTTCCGGGTATTCGCAGAGCGCCAGGATGCGCCTTGTCCACGACAACGGTTTCTGTCCCAGCGCCTGCGGGTTGCCGATGTTGCAGTACACTATGGCGCGGCCCGAACGCTCAAGTTCCTGCGCCCGCGCGACTATGGGTCCCCGTACCGCGTACTGCGTATCGAGGACGGCGCTACCAATATCTTTTAGCGAGATCGACATGCTGTGCTCCTTGTGCGTGCAGGAGATGTTCCTGACCGGATATTTCCATGCAAGGTGGATATAGTAGCACTCCAAAGCGCGCCCTTCAAGCGAAGCATGGTGGAAAATGGATATAGGCGAAATGGGCCTCGACCCGCGCATGACAAAGGGGGTACTATCCAGCTGTGAATGCACCGCAAGAAACGGCCGCCCGTCCGGAACGGGCCTACCTCGTGGGCGTGCGCGACGAAGAAATCAAGGCCGAAGAGGCCGGCAGCCTCCTGTCCGAACTCGGCGGACTTGCCACGACGCTCGGCATAGAAGTCGCCGGCACCGCTTTGGTCGTGTTGCGCGCAAAGAGCCCGGCGACCCTGCTCGGTTCCGGCAAGGTCGAGGAGCTGATAGCCGCCGCCAAGGCCGAAGGCGCCACGTCGAT
>CAZNXK010000249.1:0-2647 GCA_964576835.1 uncultured Treponemataceae bacterium
ACTTGGGTGGCCTTGATCTTCAACCTTTTGCCACATGATAGCCGGAAGCGCCAAATAGAGTATGGATCTTTATTGGATAGGTAGGTTTCTTCTTTTCCTGTAGTAGTCCTTGCAGGCGCCAGGCAAACGCTCTGGCAAACCTATGTCTTGATTTTGTCGAGCCACCTGAGCTGGCTTGATACATCCATAACTTCACAAGACATGACTTGCCTGTTGCCCCGGCTCACTATATGCTTGAAAGCGAAAAGCCTTGGTTGCTCGAGAAAGGAAGGGCTTGATAATGGATGCCAAATCGGGAATCTGGCTACGTCAGGCCAAAGGAGAGTACAAGTGGGCCAAGGACGCCTTCGATTCGGGCAACTGGGCTCTTGTTTGTTACCTCTGTCAGCAGACCTCTGAAAAGGCGCTCAAAGCCGTAGCGTTTGCCCAGGGAGTGGCGCAGGTCAGGAGTCATTCGATTTTCGAAATTGCCACATCACTGAAAATGAACGGTGAGCTTGCGGAGGCTGCACGCATCCTTGATCAATATTATATGACGACGCGTTATCCCGATGCACTCCCGGGCGGCGCGCCGTGCGACATGTTCGTAAGGAGCCAGGCCGAAGGCGCATTAAAACTAGCCGACCTGTTTATACTCAGGGCCCGCGGGGAGCTCGATGATGTCTGAAACGACGGGCGTTCTGGTCTGGAATACTCGCGATCCCCTGCTCGGACGTACCGTTGATCAGTTTGAAACTGCGCTCAAAGGTATGCTTGCAGGGCGTGTCGAACAAGCATGGCTGTTTGGCTCCTGTGGAACTCCGGCTTTTGGCCCCGATTCCGATGTCGACCTACTGCTGGTTGCCAATACCGACAAGCCTTTTCTGGAACGCTCCCGTGAATTCTTCGATGTTATGGACCTTGCGCTTTCAATGGATCTGCTTGTCTATACACCGCAAGAATTCATCAAGCTCGCATCAGATCCCTCACCCGGCTTCTGGACGAGCGTGGTGGCGTCGATGCGGCGACTCGTGTGACCCTGTCGGGCCTGTTGGTTGATGAGCCCGGGACTGGATACCCCTGTAGATGCCCTGCTCCGGGCGCACCATATGACCTAATTTTGATGGTTGTTCAAGTTGCCTGGGAATTTTCTCTTTCAATGATCGTGGCGATGGTTTGGAGCGCCTGCGCAAATTGCGCGTGCCATGAAGAAAATTCATCGATGATGCCTGGCAGGTCGTCGTTCAGGATCTTGACTCGGCGCGGGTCTAGTTCGGCTTGGTACATGTTCCTGAAGGCATGTCGGAAGCGCCTCAGCGTGTCGACCCTCTCGGCGAACGCGGTATCGAAGAGTCTGGGGCGCAAGCCAGGGATTTCGATGCACATTCTGGAAACAAGCTCTGCGTGCCAGGAACCCGAGTCGAGTCCATTCTCGAAAAATTTGGCAATCCGCAAGAAGTAGTTTTCCAGCAGGCAATAGATGTTGTGGATGGTGTACCCAACGGCAGCCCAGAGCAGGTCATCGTCGCCAGCCTGGGGGGCGCGGACTACGGCCTTTTCGTGCTTCTCCTTGAGTTTTACCAGGAGAGCGATATCGAGAGCCAGCTCGCCTGAAAGTCGCAGGTAATCATCAGCGCTTCTCATACAGCACGTCTCCTTGGCCGATGACGGCATCTCTGAACGGGGAAGGCACGGTCTCGATATCGATGATGTCGACTCTGAACGATGAGGATTCAACGACGCGAACCGCATCGAGGATGTCTCCCCCGACTATGGCAAGGTCAATGTCCGAATCCAGCCTGAAATTCCTGCCGCTTGCGGAGGATCCAAAATGAATGACTTTCTGGATGCCATCGAGCTCTGACAATGCTCGGGCAAGGCGCAGCGCTTCTTTTTTTGATTGCTCGAGGCGGTTTGCCGCTCGCGCGCGCAGTCGATTATTGTCCAGTACGGCTCGCATGGCTATGGCTTCGAGAAACGCTTGTTTATCGGCATGCGGGATGGGATCGACAGCCATGCTTCTACTATACGGCGCTTTCAAGGAAATGGTAAGTCGCCTCTGGCGGCATGCGGAAATGCAGTGGGTGCCGAATGATGCAGCCCGACCAGGGCGCACAGCCATTGCAAGCGATTCAACATCAGTTCTGTATAGGTAAAGAACTTGATCAAGGATGCCAAATCGGGAATTTGCCTGTGCCAGGCCGGACGTCTTCGATCTTGACCACGCGGGGCGTTTCGAGGTACTCATATCCATGACAAGTCCCGGGAACGTGGAACGCGGTGAGAATCCGCGGCGGACCCGCCACTGTAAGCGCTACGGACAGAACCGGCGCCCATGCCAACGCGTGGGGCGCGGCCATTGCCGTCCTTGTGGACGGTGAGAAGGTGATCTGATCCGGTTCGACGCGCAAGCCAGGATACCGTCCGGGACAGCCTCGCCGATTGGCGGCGGGGCAACCTTCGAGGATCGAGGAGTCCCTGCATGAAACCCGCCACCCAGGCGGGCCGGCGTCGCCGCTTCGACTGACCGGTCCGCGACGATTCCATTCACCGTACGGCTCATCGTCCTCTCTTGTCCGCGAAAAAAAGCGGTCGGAAAGGATAGGCACATGCGCAGGATCGCGTACATTACGGCGCTCGCCGCAGCAATGGCGGCAGCAACATTCAC
>CAZNXK010000250.1:0-2636 GCA_964576835.1 uncultured Treponemataceae bacterium
CCGCCGCCAGCTGGACGCGTATCTGGTGCCTCCGGCCTGTTTCCAGCGACAGCTCGACGAGGGAGAAGCCGTCGCCCTGAGAGAGCACCCTGTAGCGGGTGACGGCTCGCAGTGCGCCGCGGGTGCCGGCGGGAACCTGATGGACGCGGTACGGATCCACCTCGGAAAGCCAGGTATCGAAGACACCCTCGGGGGAGGGCAGCGCGCCTTCGACCAGGGCCACATAGCGGCGATCGTCGACCGATTCATTCCATGCGGACATCAGCGCCGTCTTGGCGCGGGCGTTCTTGGCGAAGACGATGACGCCCGAGGTGTCGCGGTCGAGCCGGTGGACGACGGCCGCCCGCCCCTTGGGGTTGCGCCGCTGGATGTGAGCGGTGACTATGTCGTAGAGGCTCTTCGACCTGGAACCCTCGGGAGAGATGGTCGGAAGACCGCAGGGCTTGTCGACCGCGACGATGTCGTCGTCTTCGTACAGGAACTCGACCCTGTCGCGGCCGCCCTTGCGGAGGCCGGGCTTCACAGCACCGCCTTGACACCAGGCAGGGCCCCGACCGCGGCATACGCGGCGTACATGCTTTCCTTGTCGGCGAAGGTCACGCGGCACGCCATGCGGCCGTACTTGCCAGCGGGCACGTCGGACTTGACCGGCAGCGTCCGGGGCAGGTCCGGCGACGCGCCGCGCTCTGACAAAACCCGCAGGAGGTCGGTGGCGAGCGTCGCCCCCTCGGACAGGATGTATATGACCCGTAGTTCGAAATTGACCGGGTAGACCACCCCCCGCTCGCCGCCTCCGGCCCGGAGCGCAGATCCTCGTTCATCATCCATGGGCAGTTTCTCCTTCGGATCGCGGGGTCGCCGGGTCGGCGCTCCTGCCAGCGTCGTACGACAGAATCTCGCGTTCCAGCGTGCTCCGGTACTCGAGCAGCTCGAGGAGGACGGGTTTGTCGCCAGCGGGCGTGTCGAGGTTGGCGAGCATGGCCTCGACCGTCTTGCCGAAGAGGGCAATGTCGGTGGCGCCTTCGATGCGGGGGCAGAGCAGCCTGCCGGCGCAGAAGGAGCGCCAGCGGGCGGCCTCGGCTTCGGTGAGCGTGGCCGGCCAGTTGCGCGCGAACAGCCGCCGCACGAGCTGGGGCAGCCGCTCGTCGATGAAGGAGGTCGAGTAGGCGTGGGGCTTCGCCTCGGCGGGACCGAGCGTCGCTATCGCCTCGTGAACCGCCTCCATGGAGTCCTTGTCCTCGTCGCGGAAGAAGCCACCGGAGTAGATGCGGTATTCAGGGTCGCTTTCCACCGCCTCTCGCGGGGTCGGGGCGAAGACGGCCTGGAGCTTCTGAATCAGGGCCGGCTCGCGCGACAGGCCGGCTGCCCTTTCCATGGCCAGTCCGGGGTCGATGCCAAGCCGCTCGGCAGCCCGCGCGTCCATCGTGGACATCGGCGCGAGGTAGGGGCAGCGGCCGAGGCGGATGTCGACCAGCGGGACGCGCTCGCCGCCGGCGAGCCTGTCCTTTTTTTCAAAGACGCGCCGCCTGATCTCCTCGACGTCCAGGTCGAGGAGGGGCGACGGATCGTATCGGAGGTCAATGGCGACGAGGCCGTCGCGACGGCCCGGCAGCATGCCTACCGGCGCCACGATGGTCGAGCAGCCGCGGGCGCTCGTGTACCTTGCGGACGTGTGCACCAGCGGCTCGCGCTCGGCCAGGTTGACGAGAGGACGCAGCGAGTCGCGCGTGCGGTGCCGCCAGTACCAGTCGTAGAGTCGCGGCTGGGCTTCCCTGACGAGCCTGACCAGGGCGACGGTGGCCGCGATGTCCTGGAACGCGTCGTGCGCCGACTCGAGCGGCACCGCGTTGGCCAGCGCGAGGCTCTCGAGCCTGAAATCGGGCTTGCCGTCGACGCCGTCGGGCCAGGTCATGCCGTCCGGGCGGAGGTCGCGCGTCGCCCGGAAGAGGTCTATGACGTCCCATCGCGTGTTCCCGTTGGCCCACTCGCGCTCGTAGGGGTCGAAGAGGTTGCGGTAGAACAGGTTGCGCACGAATTCGTCGTCGAAACGCACGGAATTGTACCCGGCGACGCAGGTGCCCGGCGCCAGCATCTCGTTTCGGAGCGCCTTGGCGAATTCGTATTCCGGAATGCCCCGTTCGAGCGTCTCCCTGGGGGTGATGCCATGCACGCGGCAGGCGTAGGGGCTGGGCAGGTAGTCGCTCGTCATCTTTTCATGAAAGACCAGACGGTCTGAGACGGGCCGCAGGTTCTCGTCGGTCCGCAGCCCCGCGAACTGCGCTATCCTGTCGTGGCGCGGTTGGAGGCCGTAGGTTTCGAGGTCGTACCATAAAATGCTCGCGGCCATGGCGACGAGTATAGCCGTTCCGTCCAGGCCTTGTCGCCTGCTATCAGTCCGGACCCTTGTCGATGCCGAGCAGGTGCTTCAGCCTGTCGAAGAGGCCCGGTTTGCGTGCCGGGCTCGCCGGGGGCGTTGCCATGGCCGGCCTGGCCTTCGGGGTCTGTCCCTGCCTGGCTGGCTGTTGCGGTCGATGGCCGGCCGGCCTGTCTGGCCGCCTGTCGGGCTGCCTTTCCGGTCGCCTGCCCGGGCGCTCCGCCCGCGTCCTGGACCCGTCGGGCGCACCCTGGCCCGGTCC
>CAZNXK010000251.1:0-2607 GCA_964576835.1 uncultured Treponemataceae bacterium
CGGTGACGCAACGCTCCGCCGGCACGCCCCAGGAGGTCCAGAGCTTGACGCAGGCCTCGGGGCCGATGAAGGGCACGGTCGCCGGGCAGTTCTGCATCACCGCGGCGGCCACGTTGACGTCGATGTGGTCATTGTGGTCATGCGTCGCGACGACGGCGTCGACGTTGTCGATCGCGAACGGGTCGAGAACGAAGACCGAGTTGCGCAGGTTGAGCTGGAGCCTCTGCGCGCCGACCATGCGCTGCATCTGGTGGCCGGCGGTCATGTTCGGGTTCTTCATCGTGCGCTTGCCGGTGCCGACCCAGAGGTCCACGGAGATGTTCGTACCTCCCTCCGACTTGAGCCAGATGCCGGTGCAGCCGAGCCACCACATCGCGAAGCTGCCGGGCGCGACCTTCTCGCGCGCTATCTCCTCGTTGAGCCAGGTCCCCCACTCGGGGAAGGTCGAGAGGATCCATGACTCCCTCGTTATCGAATCGATCTTAGCCATTGCTTTCTCCTTGTATTGTGGCGGCCAGGTAGCCGCCCTCGATCATCTTGGCCAGAAGCCAATCCCGGGAACGCGCGATTTCCGCGTACGGATCGCCCGACTTCCCGGCCCACATTTCCATAAGGAAGGGACCGCGGTAGCGGACCTTTGCCAGAACCCTGAACGCCGAAGCAAAATCGACGCAACCCTCGCCGAATGGCACTTCCTTGAATTTTCCAGGGAAACCGGGCGACACGGCGAGAGTGTCTTTCAAATGCAACGCGACAATCCTCTCGATGCCCAGTTCCAGTTCACCCGCCACGTCGTTGCCCCAGGCCGACAGGTTCCCGAGGTCCGGATAAACCGTGAACCATGGCGAGGGCATGGCGGCTCTGAGATTGAGGAACTTGACGATGGAGCTCTGCAACGGATGGTCCATGATTTCCATCGCCAGCATGACGTTCTCCCGCGCCGCCAGGTCGAGGCCCCGCTTAAGGCCATCTATGAAAGACGAGCGGGTATCCTCGCCTCCATCCTCGTAGTACACGTCATAGCCGGCGAGCTGTATCGTGCGGATGCCCAGATCGACGGCGAGACGAATGGCGTCGCGCATGATGAGCCCTGCGCGCGCCCGGACCGCCGGGTCGCGGCTGCCAAGCGGAAAGCGCCGGTGCCCGCTCAGGCACATCGACGGCACGCCGACACCGGTATCAGCCACCGCGTTCCGGAAATCCCTTCGTTCAGCCTTGTCCCACTCGAGACGGGCAAGGCGCTCGTCGGTCTCGTCGACCGACATCTCGACAAAGTCGAAGCCGAGCCCACCAGCGGCGTCAAGCCGCTCTCGCCAGCCAAGGTCGTGAGGCAGCGCCTTTTCATAGATGCCGAGCTTCAGCTCGTTCCTGTCTATCGCGATCATGCCGAGGGGCCCGGCTTTCTGCCCCTGAGCAAGCCGCCGAACCTGAAACCGTCAACCGAGCCCTGATTGAGGATAAGCGCCGCAAGAATGACGACGCCGGAGACGATAGGGTGGAACGGCGCGGGGACATTGAGCAGGTTGAGGCCGTTGATGATGAAGGCGACCATGATCGCGCCGATGATGGCGCCGACGACGGAACCCTTGCCGCCCACTGCGCTCGTGCCGCCGATGACGAGGGCTGTCATCACCTCGAGTTCGACGCCCGAGGCCGCCGCCGCGAACACCTGCTGGGTAAGCGATGCGAAGACGACGCCGCCGACCGCGGAGGTCGCACCTGAGAGCGTGTAGGAGATCAGCCTGACCCTGTCGGGGTCGACGCCAGACAGCTTTGCCGCGACCTCGTTCGAGCCGACCGCCATCACCTGCCGCCCGAAGGCGGTGCGCCGCAGGACGAACTGGCTGATCGCGGCGAGAACGACCATGATGTAGATCGGGTTGGGCAGTCCCAGGAAGCGCCCCGTGCTTATCTGGATGAAGGGCCTGGGTTCGAGGATAGCGAGCATGGCGCCCTGGGAAACGACGAGCGCGACGCCGTAGAGGTAGGTCTTGGCCGCCATCGTCACGACGAAGGCCGGAACCTTTATCTTGGCTACGATGAAGCCGTTGAAGAGGCCTATCAAAGCGCCGACGACGATCGTCGCCAGGATTGCCGGCACCCAATGGACGCCGAACTTGTTCATCAGCATGTCGACGATGATGCCCGACAGCGCGACGACGGCGCCGAGCGACAGGTCGATGCCGCCGGTGATGCGCGGGTAGATTGCCCCCGAGGACAGTATGCCTATGATGCATATCGACCAGATGACGTTCGACAGGTTGTTCAGCGTCAGGAACCTCGGGGAGACAATCGTCAAGAGTACCATAAGGGGGACGAGGACCAGCAGAAGCCTGACTTCGGTCGGGAGCGCTTTCTTACTCATGGTCGTCCTCCTGGATGCCCGAGGCGGCGCGGAGTATTTTCTCGCCGGTTAGCACGCACTCCTTGAACTCCTTGAAAATCCTGCCTTGCCTGAGCACTATCACGCGGTCGGAAAGCCGCGTCAGTTCCGGGAGGTCCGAGGAGACCAGGATCACCGACACACCGGTGGCGGCCAGTTTTCTGATGTGGTCGTAGATTTCTTCCTTTGCGCCGATGTCGATGCCGACCGTCGGCTCGTCGATG
>CAZNXK010000252.1:0-2561 GCA_964576835.1 uncultured Treponemataceae bacterium
TGCAAACTTCCGTACCCCGCGCCGCTGGGCTGGTATGACGCCCATCGAACCGGGATGTTTGCTCGGGTCTCCAGAAAAGCCTGAGCGCGCATAGTCGCGGGACCCGCCTTGGCGCACGCAGAGCGCGCTTACCGCGCGCCCCGGCGTATGCCTGCTTTTCACTGCGGGGGCAGATCCCCTGGAGCCCCCTTGCAACGCTGCGCACTGCTCGCGTTGCACCCAGCGACCCTGCCACACCGGGCCATTCTGAGGCGAAGCAACACGGTTCGATGGGCGCAAGAGCCGATCTCGGCGGCGCGGAGTCCCCGCTTCGATACAACATGGATTGTCAGTGAGGCTCTGATGCGCCAGGGATGGCGCATCCACGGTAATTGGCGGAGCTTGCTCCGCCACGTCATGGATGACGAGGCGGCGCGGGGTACGGCATGGCATGACGAAAACCGTGAAATACCTTGCCTCAGGCCAGAGCGATTATCTACGATTTTTCTCGCTCGGTTTTTTCTTTCTCAAAATACCTGACATTATCCAGATCTTTAAAATGCTTGTCCTGGGACCATAGAGTGCAACTATATTTCTTTGCCGTAGCGTAAATAATGCTATCAGCCATCGGCAATTTGCAATCGATTCCAATTTTTGCCGAATATATCGATAAATCTGAATCCAACTCTTTGACTGCCCCTTGTTTCATGTGAGCAACGGCAAGCAAAGCACTATCCTCATCTTTTTCCATCAATAATTTCTTGAACACTTCGTATAAAGTGATTGATGGTACTATCAGGGATTTCAAATCCTCGATAGCGCTTGAAACTAGATCGCCGACTTCTGAACCCGCAAAATATTCCAGCCAACAAGAAGAGTCTACAATATTCATGTACGGTCATCTTCTCTTTGAATATCAGTATTCAAGCCCTTAAAAAGTCCCTTTAAATTCTGGATTGGCTGTACTGGAATAAATTCGATTCGAGTTCCATACGTTATCACTTCCATTACGGTACCGACTTTAAGACCGACACCATCCCTTATTTCCTTCGGTATGACTACCTGGAATTTACTTGAAACAGTGACTGTATTCATCGATACGCCCCTCGTCTTACTGTAATGTCATCGATAACCTTTGTCAAGTTTTCTCTCCTGCGGCGCGAAAAACGGCTTAACACAGGGAATGGCTAGTATCAGGGGATTTTAATCGAGTCTGCCGACAGCTATAATCAGGTATCCAAAGCCTGGTCAGTACACCCACAGCCCGCCCGGCGCGCCGTGATTACTCGTTCATCGATGGCCATTTATCTCAACCGTCGCGGGGTGCAATGCGAGCAGTGCATACGACGCGAAACGTTGAGCATCGTAGGGTCCGGGGTATCCCCGGCCAGAAAAGTACAGCAAGGGGGTCTGGGGGATCTGCCCCCAGTCAGTCAAGCTAATAGCGCGTAGCGAAGGCTCCTTCGTGCCAAGGCGGGCCCCCGCGACAGCTGACACATAGCCTTTCAGTGAACCCGTGCAAGCTCCTTCGGCGCGCCGGGCGTGATGAGAATCCCGGCGCGCCGGGTGTGGTTCAATGCTATTTCCAGACGAAATCCAGCTTCTTGTGCTCCACTGCGCATTCGGCTAGATAGAGATTGATGAGATTCTGGTAAGGGATGCCTGTTTCCTCTGCAAGGTTTTTAAAATATTCGATGGTATCGACATCGAGCCGGATGGTTATTGGCTTACGCAACTTTCTGAGATATGGATTCGGTTTCGATTTGGAAAAATCGTATTCAGCTTTCATGGCTTGCCTCCATATTGGATCGACTCCATCTTTGTCGCCTTTCTGGCGGATATGATGCGAATCACTTCGTCAGACTCCCGATAGCAGTGGCAGACGACGAGGAGCCGCAACCTAAGGCTCATGCCAAGCATGATGAATCTGTCTTCGAGCGCCGAGTGGTCCGGGTCTGCCATGATCCTCGCAAAGGGATCGCTGAGCACCGTCTTGGCCTCTTTAAAAGAAATTTCATGCTTGCGAATGTTGACCTTGTTTTTATCTTGATCCCACTCGAACTGTATGTATTTCATACTTATAATATATGTACAACGATGCGGAAATCAACCAGCAGGCGGTCTACCTATGCAAACTTCCGTACCCCGCGCCGCTGGGCTGGTATGACGCCCATCGAACCGGGAAAGGTGCTTGGGTTCACTGAAAGACCTTGCGTCCCAAAGTCATGGGGTTATAAAGTCACGGAGCCCCCGCTTCGACGCAACAAGGATTGTCAGTGAGGCTCTGATGCGCCAGGGATGGCGCATCCACGGTAATTGGCGGAGCTTGCTCCGCCACGTCATGGATGACGAGGCGGCGCGGGGTATGGCTTGGCACAGGGAAGAGCTGGTATGACGGATTTCTAGCCGGGGCTGCCGACGGCCGGAACCGGGTCGAAAAAGCCTGGTCAGTCCACCCCTAGCCCGCCCGGCGCGCCGTGATTGCTCGTTCATTGAAAGCTTTGTATATCAACCGTCGCGGGGCGCCAGGCACGAAGGGGCCTGAGCGCGTAGCGAAGGCTCCTTCGTGCCAAGGCGGGCCC
>CAZNXK010000253.1:0-2548 GCA_964576835.1 uncultured Treponemataceae bacterium
AGGCTGGCTCCGCCGATGATCGAATTCTGGGGGGCGCCGGCGATTTCGGGATAGTAGGGCAGGCGCGCGACTCCAAAGTCGAACTTGCAGGTATTCTTGAAGTTGGCATAGCCGCCGATCGACTCGAAGTGCATGCCGACCTGGCCGGAGGTGAACAACGGGTTGGCTTTGTTCTCGCGTCCGCCGTAGATGAAAACCTTCTCCTTGCTCAACTGGTAGATGGTCTCGAAATGCTTCTGGGTCAACGGAGTATTGAAGGCAAGCTCCGTATCGAGGCCTTCGAAACCGTTCGACTTTGTGCCGAACGGCTGGTTGTGCCACGCGGCGAAGTTTTCGAGCTGTATCCAGGATATCCAGTTGGTGGAGAATCCTCCCTCCATTCCGGAAGCCTTGAGCTTCTTGGCCACATCGAAGAATTCCGGCCAGGTGACGGGGGGCTTCTCGGGATCAAGGCCGGCGGCGCGGAACGCGTCCTTGTTGTAATACATGACCGAGGTGGAGGAATTGAAGGGCAGGGAGAGCATCTCGCCCTTGGACGTCGAGTAGTAGCTCGTGATCGTCGGGATGTAGATCTTCGGGTCGAATTTCTGTCCGGTTTCCTTCATCAGCTGGTACACCGGTTTGACCGCGCCTTTGGCGGACATCATCGTCGCGGTGCCGACCTCGAATATCTGTATGATGGCAGGGGCAGATTTCGCCCGGAATGCGGCGATACCTGCGTTCATCGTATCGATGTACGATCCCTTGAATACAGGGTTGATCTTGTACAAGCTCTGGCTGGCATTGAACTTGTCAGCGATGATCTGCACATACTCTGCATTCTTGCCGGTCATCGCGTGCCAGAAGTCCAGGCCGATCGGCTCGGCAAACGCCGCCGACGCGACCATGCAAATCGCGAGGATTGCAATTAGAATTCGTTTCATCTCAGCCTCCGTTGATTAGGTTTCTCGCCCTGATGGGGCGATTTTTAGCAACTTACGATTGTAGTCGCATTTTTTGCGGCACGCAACATTATTCCTGTTATCCAAGGCAATATAAAAAAGCCGCCCCGAAAGGGGCGGCCAATAAACTGAACTGGCCTTGAGTTACTCGACGATCTCGATGACCTGACCAGAGGCTACAGTACGGCCACCTTCGCGGATAGCGAACTTGAGTCCCTTTTCCATGGCGATCGGGTAAATCAGCTCGGCGCCAATCTCGGTATTGTCGCCAGGCATGACCATTTCCTTGCCTTCGGGAAGGGTAACGGTGCCGGTGATGTCGGTCGTGCGGAAGTAGAACTGGGGCCTGTAACCGGAGAAGAACGGGCTGTGGCGGCCGCCTTCCGTCTGCGACAGCACGTAGATCTGGCCCTTGAACTTGGTATGGGGCGTAATGCTGCCCGGCTTCGCCAGGACCTGTCCGCGCTCCACTTCCTTCTTGTCTATACCGCGAAGCAGGGCGCCGATGTTGTCTCCGGCGCGGCCTTCATCGAGAAGCTTGTTGAACATTTCGATACCGGTGACGACCGTCTTCTTGGTCGGCTTGATACCGATGATCTCGACTTCTTCGTTGAGCTTGATGATTCCGCGGTCGATACGGCCGGTCACCACGGTGCCGCGGCCGGAGATCGAGAAAACGTCCTCGATCGGCATCAGGTAGGGCTTGTCGGTGACGCGCTCGGGATCCTTGAAATAGGTGTCCATGGCGTCAAGGAGCTCCTCGAGGCACTTGGTCGCTTCGGCGTTGTCGGGTTCGGTCATCGCCTTGAAGGCGGAACCCCTGATTATCGGGACTTCGGCGCCCGGGAACTTCTGGAAGGTGAGGAGGTCTCGGACTTCCTCCTCCACGAGCTCGACGAGTTCGGGGTCGTCCAGCAGATCGATCTTGTTGAGGAAGACGATGATGGCGGGTACGCAGACCTGGCGGGCCAGGAGAACGTGTTCGCGGGGCTGTGGCATCACCGAGGCGGGAGCGGAAACAACCAGGATGGCGCCGTCCATCTGGGCGGCTCCGGTGATCATGTTCTTGATATAGTCGGCATGGCCCGGGCAGTCGATGTGCGCGTAATGACGCTTGATCGACTGGTACTCAAGGTGCCGGGTATTTATGGTGATACCGCGCGCCTTTTCTTCGGGGGCGTTGTCGATATCGTCATATTTCATGACCTTGTCGCCGAATTTCTTTCCGCAATACATGGTGATCGCGGCGCTCAGCGTCGTCTTTCCGTGGTCAATGTGCCCGATCGTGCCAACGTTCATATGTGGTTTGGTACGCTCGAATTTCTCTTTAGCCATCGTATCCTCCTAGCCTGGTATTCAAGAAAAAGGGAGGCCGGCGCCGCGCGCAAGCCTCGCTATTATAATTGGCCGCCGCGGCCTTTTCAAGGGTCGCGGCGGGGGCCCGAGCCTCCCCGCTTTACCAGCGGTAGTGGGCGAACGCCTTGTTCGCTTCCGCCATGCGATGGGTCTCTTCACGCTTCTTGATGGCGCCACCGCGGTTCTCGGAGGCATCCATCAGTTCGGCGGCCAGCTTGCGCGGCATCGAGTTCTCGCCGCGCTTGCGGGCG
>CAZNXK010000254.1:0-2545 GCA_964576835.1 uncultured Treponemataceae bacterium
CTAGTACTACAGCGATTACTCGGCTGCGGGGGGCGATGGCGGCTTGTTGTTGGCGAGCGGGGGCGCGTGGTTGTGGCTGGCGACGCCGCCAAACCGTCATCGGGGACCACTGGCGATGAGGGCAGGGCCGGGAGGGGAAGGCAGGCGACGGTGATGGGGATGATCTCCTGAGAGTTCGCAGTTCGCTTGCGCTCCGCGATAGGCAGAGTTGTCCCGCAGCTCTGCGGGTGAGGAGGAGGGTAGAGGGTTACGGAGCCGGGGGCCCTGCGGGGATCAGCAGCGCAGACTCCTGGGCAGACGACGGAGCTTCGTCTTGCGATGCGAGCGGTAGGCGATGAAGTTCCGACGGGTATAGTACTTGAGGATCGCAAGAGCCTGCCGTTTGTCCATCTTCGGTCGATCGAGGCAGGCGACCAGCAGGCGCTGGACCTGAGGGAGGGTGAGCGTCGGAGTTTTTTATATACCGGAGCCTCAGCCGCAGCAGAAACAGCATCGCCACGCAGACGTAGATCATGTGGCGGTGCCACCCTTTCCAGCTTCTGTTCTCGTAGTGGTCCATGCCGAGGTGTTTCTTGCCATCCTCGAAGCACTGCTCGATCGGCCATCGGCGGACCAATGTATCCCAAAGGGTCCGTGCGGCGACACGCACGGAGGCGTTGGAGAGGTAGTACTTCAGCCGCCCATCCTCCAATCGTCGAAGGATCAGCCACTGCTCGATGCCGGGCTCGTCGTCTCGGTTATCCCGCACTCGCATCCTGGCGACATCCGCCACGATAGGTCCCTTGGCTCCCTCGGCAAGGATCAACTTCTGCCATGGGGTGCTCGGGTCGGCGGCCAGCTCTGCCACCGTGAGGGAGCGGTCCCCCAGCCACACCTTGCTCTTGGGTTTGATGGCGGCGAGGTAGTTCATCCCCATGGCGGCCACCTCGTCGCGGAAGCCACTGTCGACGCCAAAGAATGAGTCGAAGCCGACCCATCGCGCGTGCAGGATCCCGCGTTTGTCCTGACGGCGCAGAAGCTCCAGGGCGATCTGGGTCTTCGTCGCGAACTGTGTCTCCGGGGGTATCTTGCAGGCACTCCGCCGCTGCTCGTACTCAGGGCTGAACCACAACTGCGGAAGGTACAGCTGCCCTTCGAGCAGCCCGTAGCCGACGCGGGAGGTGAAGGAGACGAATACCCCGGACTGGCAGTTCTCCACTTTGCCCCGGGCACCGCAGTACTGCCGCGCCACGCCAACCGATTCCTTCCCTTTCTTGGGAATCTCGGTTGAGTCCACGCACCACATACCCTGTCGCTCCCCAATACTCTGGCGCAGCAGGGTGTGGGAGCGCTCCAGCATCCTGGTTTCATCCCAGGGGTATCGGCTGAGGAAGTTCTGCATGCTCCGGACCTTGGTTTCCCCCCCGAAGGCCAAGGCGATCGCCTCGATGTTCTTCCGCTCAACGTCACTGACCAGGCCGCGAAGGTACCCCAGCCCCAGAAGTCTCTGCTGCGAACGCAGGAAGCAGTCCCGGAACAGTGCGTGGAACTCCACCAGTTGCTCGGCGATGTCCTCCTGCATCGCCTCGTCGATCTCGGTCCAATCAATCAACTCCGGATCGTATCCGGGTTTCTGAATCATCATATGCAGCTCCCGTTCCCAGATCTGGACGGCTCCGGAGACCTCAGGATCAGGACGCCGCTGACAGCCGATGAGTCGGCGAAACTGCTTCTGGACTACATACAGGTACACCTCCTTCGGCTCACCGTGGTACACATACTCGACGCCTCGCTTCCCGTAGCCGCTGCTCCTCCCGACCGCTTCCCAGCCGGCCGCTCGGTAGCTGGTCCCGGCGAATCGCCGTGGATCCACGAACGTCTCCAGCAGCCATGGCGCCACCCCATAGCGTTCCTTCCAGTCCTCGCAGACCGCACGAACCGCTCGGGCCAGCACATACGAGGCAAGATTCGGTACCCGAATCCAATCGACCAGAACGAACCGATAGTTGTTGATGACATGATCCAGGTACTCTCCCCGCTGCTGCACGGTCCACCCAACGAAACAGTCCCGTGCGCGAAGCTTCAGCGAGCCACCCTTCCACCCCAGTGCCCCGAGCGGCTGCTGCGCCGCGTACACCAAGTACTGCAGCCGCCTCCCGGTCGGCCGCTTGACCCCCAGGTAGTGATGCCGATCCACCAGCTGATTCCACACCTGCCGGCTCTGCCGGTCTCCCACCAACTCGATCGTGACGGGAAGCAACTCGGCCAACGAGCATTCCACCAGCCCACGCCTCCCATCGGCTTCGCTTTGCATCTTCGGCGCCCCGTGCTATCCTTGCATCGCCCTCCGATGGCTTTCGGTACAGGGCCCACCTCGCCCCTCCCGGCCAACCTCCATTGGCCGAGCAATCATCGAGATGGACGCCCTTGATCCTCAAGAGTCCGGAAGCCGTCGGGGGCTACTATAACTTGTGATTCAGTTAATGTCTACAGGTACTAATCGCTGTAGTACTAGGGGTAGCGCGGCTTCAGAATGGGAGCGGCCGCAGAACAACGGCTTGGAGCA
>CAZNXK010000255.1:0-2474 GCA_964576835.1 uncultured Treponemataceae bacterium
GGCGTACCTTGAATCGGGTATAGCCATCGGCCAGGGCGCTCACGCCCAGTACGTAGCCCGAGAGGTCCCAGGTGGGCGTCGCGGAAAACGCGTGGCAGCGGCTGGTCATTTCTGTGAGTTGCCAGGATTCCCAGAAGGTATTCCCCTCCTCGAGCATTGGAGTCCAGCGGCGCTTTATATTGTCGACGATGTCTCCGACCCGACCGGCCATAGCGAGCGCCCGGTGCAGGAAATGGCTGAAATACGGCTGGGCGAGCACGATGTCCTTGCCTGGGTCGAAGGGGCGTTCCTTGTCCCAGCGCCAGGTCCTTGTCAACTTGAGCTTGCCCTCGTCGAGGATCGCGGCGAAGATGCTGTCCCATCGCCGCAACGGGGCGATACCGAAGGCGATTGCGGCGGCGTTGCCCTGCTGGCTGAAAGTCGCCGACAGGCCGTCCGCGGTCCTCGCGTCCGCGTAGAGCCCGCGCGACTCGTCCCAGAACGCTTCGGCCGCGGCCGAGCGCAGGGACGCCGCGAGTTCCTTCCAACCGCGCCCGTACTCCGGAACCCCGGCCAATCCGGCGATACGCGCGGCCGCGTCCAGAGCTCCGGCGAACATCGCGTTGAGGGCAAGCACCTCGCCGCGCTTGTCGAGCCTATCCGACCAGTCGATGAATACCCAGCCCGGCACGTCCGACAGCAATCCGCTGGCATCGATGTATGGAAGGAACCACGCTATCGCCTTCGCGATCGTCGGGAACAGGCCGGCGAGCACGGAGACGTCTCCGGTATGGAGCAGGTAGCGCTCGGTCGCCAGTATCCAGCATAGCGAATAGTCCGGGATGTATGTAGTGGCGCCCGCTTCCAGGTCGGAGGCCGATGCCATCATTATCATGCCGTCGGGGCGTTGGGTCTGCGCCGACTGCAGGAGCATCTTGCGGACGAGCCGGGCATCTCCGTCGGTGACATAGTTGAGCAGGGACTGGATATAGGTATCGCCGGTCCATTGCCGTTGCTCGCGGGAGGGGCAGTCGATCATGCCGTCCTGCCGGCAGACGGCGGCTGTGTATGCCCCTGCTTTCCAGATCTCCGTCAGGTTGACGTCGGAACAGCTGAACTCACCCGGGGCGTCCGAAGGGTACGAGCTCTCCTCGACAATCACCGAGCGGATGACGAGAGGCCGGGCACAAACCCGCGCCTGGAGCTGCAGGTACCGGAACCCCGCAGCCTCGAACTGGGTAAATTCCTGCACGCCGTCGCAGAATCGTACGCTGTGCACGAGCGGTGTGAATATCCCGGGTATGGCGCTCGGCTGGAACACGAGGCCGTCCTCGCCAAGGCATTCGCCGCTGAAAAATTCAAGCTGGGAACCCGGCCCCGCGTCGACTTCCAGGCGCAAGCGCCCGAGCAGCACCCTGCCAAAATCGAGGACTATCGGAATACTCTCCCCGACCGGGCAGACCAAGTCATCGCCGCCGCGTTCCCACGCGCTTTCCACGCCTCGCCTGACGCGGAGGGGCTTGGTATCGACGCTGCGGAGCGCTGGTATATCGCGTTCCACGAGCCGCGGGAAGGGAACGAAGTCGCTACCCGCCGCCGGGAAGGCTATGCGTTGGACGTGGGCGTTTTCCCATGAAGAGTCGTCGAATCCGCTCAGCTTCCAGCCGGGCGGCTCCTTGCTAGCGTCGAATCGCTCTACGAAGCCAATGCCCCCGAAGGGCGTATCGCTTTCCCAAGCCTCGGCCAGGCAGAATTTCCAGGAGCCGTCGGTGTCGACGCCGAGTACGCCGTCCGCCTTCGGCAACCTCGCTTCCAGGTAGAATCCGCCGCATCCGAACAGGATGGCCTGGGAGCCCCTGGGAGTCTCGTACCACGAGGTATCACGCCCGTATGTATGGACCAGGGCTGAAATCACGTTCCTGCCAGGGCGGAGTGCAGCCGCTATTTCGTAAGGGTCGACGTATTGCCATCCGGGGTGGCAGCGCGCCGGGCCTCGACCCACGCGTACGCCATTGACGAACAGGATGTACCTGCCGCCTGCCGAAGCGCGGACAAGCGCGGCCTTTGGCACTTCGGCGAGGGAGAATTCCTTGCGCAGGTAGACGAAGCGGTTGCGGTCCGCGAGGAAATCGGGCTCGCCGCGGGATATGAGGCCCGCCTTCCCATATTCCGGGGGGCGGACCCATATCCACTCCGCCCGTTTGCCCCGCCAAGCCTTGTACATGAAACGCTCCTTCGCACACCCCGGGAAAACTGCGGAAACAACCGTGACCCGGTAGCCGTGCCATGGCGCGACTACCGGGCTTTTCTTATTGACCTACGTCGACGTTGATCCATTTGCTGATCGGCAACCAATCGCCATTCTTGTACTGGACGACGAAGCCGCCGGCGATGCCTTCGCGGCGCGTCGGGGAGAAGGTGGCGAAGTTGCCCTTGCCGGTGTCATAGTTCTTCATCGACTCGAGCGCCTTGATCAAGCCTTCGCGGGTCAGGTT
>CAZNXK010000256.1:0-1243 GCA_964576835.1 uncultured Treponemataceae bacterium
GGATTTTCAGTCCACTGCTCTACCAACTGAGCTACAGCGGCATGCCCGCTTGCGCGCGCGAACCTTTATACATAATACGGCTAAAAGCGTCAAGGACTGGTTACGGTAATACCTGGACCCGCATCATGGCTCCAACTCCAAAGCAATGCGAAGCGCCGTTCGCAACTCTTCGAGCCCCTTCTCCCCGAGCATGCCCACATAATCGGTGAGCTTCGACTTTGGCAGGCTGACGAGTTGATCGCAGTGTATCGACGAATCATGCTTCAAGCCTTCCGCTACGCCAACTTCCACCTGGGTCGACAGACCGTCGTAAACCGAGTAGACGGGAGCGCAAGTAACCATACTGAACCTTGATTCGACGAGCAATTGCCTGCTGACAACGACAAACACCCGGTGTTCCTTGGGGTCATCCTTCGACCCCTTGTACACGCGGTACAATTCTCCACGCTTCACGGCAAGACCTGATAAGCCAAGGCATCGAGAGCCTCCTGATTGAGCAAGGAAGCTTCAGCCCCGATGATCTGCCGGTCCCGCTCGTCACGGGCATTCCTCCTGATCCACTCGAGGTACCTGAGGATGGCATTCTCGATAAACTCGGAGCGGTTCCCCTCCGATGTATATTCACGTAACCGGGTGATGACGTCCTCCGATAGGGACACCGATGTCTTTACTTTCATACCACAATCTTACTACCATGATAGTAAGAATTCAAGACAGATACCGTATAGCCACCACAAGCCCCCCGCAGATATACTCATTCAATGCGCGCCGTATGCATCCAGCCGCCCCTCGTGCAGCTCAACGCACCCTACCCCGCCGTATGGTATCTCGATGCATGGCTCCGCGGGCGCGGCATGGAATCTGTCGCGTTCGACCACTCGATAGCTCTGGCGAGGCGCGTATACAGCCGCGAGGGCCTGCAACGTGTCTTCGCCGATGCGCGGACCGCCCTCAAAGGCAGGAAGCATCCCGACAAAGCGACCGCCGACCGCGTCCGCGCCTATTTCGAGGATGAAGGACGTTACCTTTCGACTATCGAGCCGCTCGTCGCCTTCCTGTCGGGCGGAGACCCGGCCTTCGCGTACCGGATCGCCGTCGGCGCGGGCATGCCGATGGGAATGCGGGCCGAGGCGGTCTTCGGGGACGGCATCGGGCCCGAAGACGCGCGCGCCTTCGCCACCGCTACGCTCAACGACCTCTCCGACTTCATCGCGTACGCCCTGGACCCGGCGTTCGGCACGGT
>CAZNXK010000256.1:1343-2463 GCA_964576835.1 uncultured Treponemataceae bacterium
CTCGACGTGCTTGGCGGCGCCCCGCGCTCGAGCCTGTTCCACGCGCGGTACCGCGACCAGGCTACGGGACGAGTCGTCGCCTCGGGCTTCCCGCCCGACGAGCCGTGTCGCATGGCCGGCGGCGCCGCGCAGGCCGCCGTTCCCGGTGCATACGAGGCTCTGGAACGCCAAGCGATCGAACGCGTGCACCCCGACTACCGCGGGCTCGATTTCTCGCGCTACCTGCGCATCGTCGACTCGCCCAACCCGATGCACCGGCTGTGGAACGACACGCCCTGGCTCAAGTACCGGCTTGCTTACGGGTGCTACTGGCGCCGTTGCGCGTTCTGCGACACCCAGCTCGATTACATAAAGCGCTACCTGGCTTCAGACCTCGATGCTCTCCTGCTTGCGGCCGATACCGCATCCGCGAGGACAGGTTTGTATGGCATCCACTTCGTCGACGAGGCCTTGCCTGTCAATCTCGTGAGGGCCTTCGCCGCGCGCAACATCGAACGCGAGAGGCCGTACACCTTCTGGGGCAACGTGCGCTTCGACAAGGCCTGGACCGAGGAGGCCTGCGCCTTCGCGGCCGCTGGCGGCATGGTCGCCGCGTCCGGCGGCATAGAGATAGCGACCGAAGGCGGCCTCGAGATCGTCGACAAAGGCTTCTCGATGACAGACCTGGTACGTACTCTCGCGGCTTTCAAGCGCTCGGGCATCCTCGTGCACGCGTACCTTATATACGGTTTCCCCGGCCAGTCCGACCAGGACATCGCCGATTCGGCCGAGATGACGCGCGTGCTGCTGGCCGAGGGCCTCGTCGACTCGGCGTTCTGGCACAAGTTCGTGCTGACGCGCCATTCGGCGATGTACGCGTCCTGGGAACGCGGCGAGCAGCTGGCTCTGGAGCCGTCGCAACCCCGCTCCAACTTCGCCATCAACGACCTGGCCTTCCGCGGCGAGGAGTCTTCCGAGCGCTGGACAGCCCCGCTCGACGCCGCTCTGGCCGCCTGGGCCGACGACGGCGACTACGACCGCCCGCTGTCGGCATTCCTCCCCAAGGGCCTGCTTCGCCCCAAACTGGACGCTCTCGTCGTGCTCAGGGAGGCGGGAATTGTTTGACAGTTGTCGATTGACC
>CAZNXK010000257.1:0-2393 GCA_964576835.1 uncultured Treponemataceae bacterium
GCTCGCGTGCCAGGCCGGCGCGCGGGAGTAGCAGAGGGGCGCGGGCGAGCGCCCTGGCCAGCCGGCGCTCCCGGCCGGGCGCGTCGACAGACAGGACCGCGGCCCTCTCGCCGTCGGCGGTGGAGTCCTCGGAACGCTCGAGGTCAAGTCGCCCGTACGTCCCGGCCTTGGACGCGACAAGCACGAGCGGCGACCGGGTGACCGCGTAGCTGTCCAGGTCGGTGTAGCCGCCGTCGGGTATGGCTGCCACCGCCAGCTCCGCCCTTCCCGAGCGGGCCGCCTCGTCCGCGCCTGCAGGATCCCCTGTCTCCACCGACATGCTCAGGTCCGGGTATTCCGACAGGAGGGCACTCGCGAACGGCTGCAGCACCGAGTAGCATGCCGTCACCGAGGCGTAGACGCGGAGGAAGCCGCGCAGCCTCCCGTCGCTTGAACCGAGGCCGAGCCTCAGGTCGTCCCGCCTGCGGAGGCTGTCCTCGGCGAAGGCCAGGAAGGCCTCCCCCGCCTCGGTCAGCTCGACGCGGCGGGTGTCCCGTTCGGCCAACCTGACGCCGAGCTCGTCCTCCAGCCGCCCCAGGAGGCGGCTCAGGCCGGAGGGACTGGTATGCACGGTGGCGGCCGCACGGGCGAAGTGGAGAGCCTTGGCCAGGGCCACGAAGGCCTCGAGTTCGTAAAAGTCCATGGATTGAAGAATATCATTCAAATGACCATTTGTCAACAGTGATGTGCAAATGTTTCACTTTACTCATCAATACAAAAACAGTATAAATGGCGGAAGAAGACAAAGACGGGGCCGATCCGCCCAAGGAGACGACGATGAACTACTTCAATTCACTACCATTCCGCGAGGCCCTGACCCAGCTCGGGACCTGCCGCTTCATGGACCGATCCGAACTCAGGGACGGCGCGGCCGCGCTCAAGGGCAAGAAGATAGTCATCGTCGGCTGCGGAGCGCAGGGCCTGAACCAGGGCCTCAACCTGCGCGATTCGGGGCTGGACGTCAGTTACGCCCTGCGCGACGAGGCCATGACCGAGAAACGGCCGTCGTGGCGTAGCGCCATTGAACACGGCTTTACCGTCGGCAACTACGAGGACCTGTTGCCGGTGGCGGACGTGGTCGGCAACCTGACGCCGGACAAACAGCACAGCACGGTAATCCAGGCCATCGTGCCCTTGATGAAGAAAGGCGCGGCGTTGTGGTACTCGCACGGCTTCAATATCGTCGAGGAAGGCATGAAGGTGCGCAGGGACATCACCGTGGTCATGATGGCTCCCAAGGGCCCGGGCACCGAGGTGCGTGTCGAATACAATCGCGGCTTCGGCGTGCCGTCCCTGATCGCCGTGCATCCGGAGAATGATCCCGAGGGCAAGGGCTGGACGATAGCCAAGGCTTTGGCCTGCGGCGTCGGCGCGGACCGGGCAGGCGTGCTGGCCTCCAGCTTCGTCGCGGAAGTTAAAAGCGACCTGATGGGCGAGCAGACCATACTCTGCGGCCTCCTGCAGACCGGGAGCCTCCTGTGCTTCGACAAGATGGTTGAAAGCGGCATCTCTCCAGGCTGGGCATCGAAATTCGTCCAGTATGGTTGGGAACGCATTACCGAGGCACTGAAGTTCGGCGGCCTGACCGGCATGATGGACAGGCTGTCCAATCCGGCGAAGCTCAAGGCGGCCGAACTTGCCAACGAACTGAAGTCGATGATGGCGCAGCTGTTCCGCAAGCACCAGGACGACATCCTGTCCGGCCATTTCAGCTCGACGATGATGAAGGACTGGAAGAACGGCGACCGCGAGCTGCTCGAATGGCGAGAGGCGACCGGGGCGACCGCGTTCGAGACGACCTCGCCCACCGACGTCGAAATTGGCGACCAGGAGTTCTTCGACAAGGGCATCCTTATGGTCGCCTTCGTCAAAGCTGGCGTCGAGCTGGCCTTCGAGACCATGGTCGAGTCAGGCATCAAGGCTGAAAGCGCCTATTACGAGTCGCTCCACGAGGTGCCGTTGATCGCCAACCTCATCGCGAGGAAGAAGCTCTACGAGATGAACAAGGTGATATCCGACACCGCCGAGTACGGCTGCTATCTGTTCGACAATACCTGCCGACCGATGCTCGAAGGCTTCATGCGGCTCGTCGGCCCCAACGTGATCGGCAAAGGTCTGCCCGCCGGGGACGCGACGGTCTCCAACCAAGAACTGGTGCGCGTCAACGAATCAATTCGAAGCCATCCCGTCGAGGAGGTGGGGCGGGGGTTACGCCGCTATATGACCGCAATGCGGGTCTAGGATATCGGGCCGGGGGCTTCGTCGCTTGGTCGCCGTACGTACTCGCGTACAAGGAGTACGCTCCGTGCGTCCGGCTCGGTCGCTCCTCGCCCGCGGCCCGATATCCGTCGACC
>CAZNXK010000258.1:0-2331 GCA_964576835.1 uncultured Treponemataceae bacterium
CCACACCCGAAGCCGCGCGATCCCTGGTCAGCCCACCTTGCAGGATCGTCGCCGAGGAGCAAAAAAGCCGTGCACGCGGGTGCACGGCTTCCGCGCATGGGCGCCGCGGTCGGAGTTACTTGATTCCCAGCTTCGCGGTCTCGGCGTTGATCTCGTCGATGAGCTTATCGTAGCCGTTCGCGCGGTAGCTCTTCACGATCTCGTTCCAGGTCTTCTCCACGTCCTTGGAGAGGACGCACTTGATGATGTCGTCGCCGATCCTCTGCGTTGCCTTATCCTTGTCCGGCACGTCCAGGAGGTTGATGCGGAGGTCCGTGGGGACGGGCTTGGCGTTGGCCTGCTGCCAGTCGTTGAGGTCGGAGGACATCTTCTGCAGCACGGGGTTGAACGCCAAAGAGGTCCACTGGTGCGTTCCGCTCCACTCGGCCACGTAGTTCATCAAGAGGAAGGGGTACAGCGTGGTGAGCGCGATCTCCTTGCCGCCAGAGTCCTTCTGCGGGGTCCGGACGATCTTGCCACTCTCGACCTTGTAGTCCTTGCCCTCGATGCCGAGGTGGATCAGGTTCCACCCTTCGTCGCCCATGAAGTACTCGAACATCTGGAGAATGCGCGCGGTCTTCTTGTCGTCCACCTTGGCGTTGATGTACGTCTCGGACCACGCCGGGTTCGCGATGTGGCGGTAGTAATTGCCGTCGGCGTTCTTGAAGGGCTTCAGGATGGTGACCACGTTCTCGTACTTCTGGTCCGGGAAGTTCTTCTCGAACTGGGTAGCGACGTAGTCCATGGTGCTCGGGGTGACGTCGTGGACGTAGGCGCCGGCCTTGCCGGCCGCGAACTTGTCCCGTCCCGCCTCGGCCTTGAGGGTCGCGAAGTCCCTGTCCATGCCGCCGGCGTCGTAGAGCTTCTTGAGCGCCTTCATGCCTTCCAGCGCTTCCTTGGTCATGAACGCTGGGATCCACTTGCCCGGGTTCGCCTTGTCCCTGACCCATCCCCCGCTCTGGATGCCGGGCTCATAGGCCAGGAAGAACCAGGTCAGCCAGTCCGCGGAGTACATGGTGAGGCCGATGGTGTCCTTCTTGCCGTTCTTGTCCGGATCCTTCTCGACGAAGGCCTTCATGAGGCTGATGAACCCGTCCATCGTCGCAGGCTCGGCGGTGACGCCCACGTTCTTCATCCAGTCCTTGCGCAGGTGGACGCCGGTGTCCGTGGACCACTCGTCGATGCTGCGGTGGTTGAGCCGCGGGATCGCGTAGATCTTGCCGTTGGCGTCGCCCATCGGGTACTTGTACATCTCGAACCCGGGGGACGACATGAGCTTCGCCAGCACCGGGTATGCGGTCAGGTCCACCGGGAGTGGCCGCACGATCTTCTCGTCGATCCACTTCTTGTAGTTCGCCGTGCCGATGGCGTCGATGGCGAAGATGTCAGGGAGCTGCCCGGAGGCGGCCCAGACCTGGATCTTCTGCGTGTAGTCGTCCCACGTGGTGTTCATCGGCTTGATCGTGATGTTGAGGGTCTTGAAGACCTTGTCGCGGATCGGATCCTGAACCCCGTCAGCGAGCGCCTCGCCGATGGACCACATGGCGAACGAAATCTCCACATGGTCCTTCGGGGCCTTCGCCGACGCCGTGCCCGAGTTCTTGGCGCCGCAACCGACGATCAGGGTGATCGCCAGCGCGATGCCGGCCATGAGAAACAGAGCTCTCTTCATTTCCTTCTCCTCCTTGGAGCCTTCGATCAGATGTGACCAGCCGGGGTGTCCATGTCGGGATGCGCGGTCGCTCATTCCTTGATGGCCCCCAGCATGATTCCCTTGGTGAAGTGTTTCTGCAGAAACGGGTAGACGCAGAAAATCGGTATCGTGGATACCGTGATAATGGCCATCTGCAGGGCCTGGGTGTACGTCGGCCGGTTGTTCCGGGCGATCTCCGCCCCGATGGAGGTCGCCATGATCTGCTGCACGTCCAGGATGGCCTCCCGGAGCACGAGCTGAAGCGGGAAGAGCATCCTGTTGGAGAGGAAGAGGAGCGCCGTGTAGTAGTCGTTCCACTTGTCCACGGCGTAGAAGAGCGAGATGGTGGCGATCACGGGCGCCGACGTGGGGACGACGATCTTCCACAGGATGTAGAGGTCGTTGGCGCCGTCGATCTTCGCAGACTCCTCGAGGCTCGCCGGGAGCTCTTGTAGAAAGTTGCGCAGCAGGATCAGGTAGAACGAGTTCACGGCGCCGGGGATGACGAGCACCCAGATCCGGTCGATGAGGCCGAGGTTCATGATGGTGAGGTAGTACGGGATCAGGCCTCCGGAGAAGAACATCGGCACGATGATGAA
>CAZNXK010000259.1:0-2327 GCA_964576835.1 uncultured Treponemataceae bacterium
CATTACCAGCTGGTTGCCGTCTACGGCGACGTTGGTCGTGCTGTATATCGGCGCCAGCTCGAACTGGTTTGGGGCCACCTCATTGTGCTGGGTCTTCGCGGCGACGCCGACCTTCCAGAGCTCATAGTTCAGTTCGCGCATGAAGGCGGCTACCCGGACGTTGATGGCGCCGAAGTAATGGTCCTCCATCTCCTGCCCCTTCGCCGGCATCGAGCCGAAAACGGTCCTGCCGGTGAGCATCAGGTCGGGACGATCGTCATAGAATTTCTTGTCGACGAGGAAATATTCCTGTTCGGGGCCGACCGTCGTGATGACTCGTTGCGAGCTCTCGTTCCCGAGGGCCCTCAGAATGCGCATGGCCTGCTTGTTCAGGCAGTCCATCGAGCGCAGGAGCGGCACCTTCTTGTCGAGTGCGTGGCCGTAGTAGCTGAAGAACGCGGTAGGGATGCACAGCGTCGTACCTGTGGGATCCTGCTTGAGGAAGGCCGGGCTCGTCACGTCCCACGCGGTGTACCCACGCGCCTCGAAGGTAGCTCGCAATCCGCCTGACGGAAAGCTGGAGGCATCCGGCTCGCCCTTGATGAGCTCTTTGCCGGAGAATTCCATGAGGATGGTGCCGTCGCCGTTAGGCGCAATGAAAGAATCATGCTTTTCGGCGGTGAGACCGGTCAACGGCTGGAACCAGTGAGTGAAGTGGGTCGCGCCTTTCTGCATTGCCCAGGTTTTCATAGCGCCGGCTACTACGTCGGCAACCTCGAGCGACAACTCCTTCTCGCCGGCCTGTACCGCGAGTAGTTCCTTGTATGTGGTCTTCGGTAGCCATTCCTTCATACGGACATTTGAAAAACTGTTGCATCCGTATACGTCGATCAACGGCGTCGTCGTGAAATCGATTGAATCGGTCATGGTAGCTCCTTGGGGATAAATCAATCTACCTCATGTAATGCAATAACCATGCCAAGGCCAGTCGACCAGGGCCGGTTCCATATCTTTATCACTATAGTTATGTACGTAAAGACAATATCTGCTAACCAACCTGGGTTTCGAAATTCCAGCCTGCCATGTATAACTACTGAAATGTAGTAAAACTCTCAAACAAGTTACGAAAATGTAGGTAATCACTTCCTATCCTATGGCGTCGGATCCTGATTCGCCGGTACGAATCCTGATGCACTGATCCATGGGCAGCAGGAATATCTTGCCATCGCCGATAGTGCCGGTGCGTGCTCCTTTGACGATGGCGTCAACGGTTCGCTCGACGAAATCGTCATTGACGCCGATTTCTATCCTGACCTTCTTGAGCAGGTCGACCTCGATATCCACGCCGCGGTAGCTTTCATGGTACCCTGTCTGCTGGCCGCAGCCCATGGCGTTGGTCACCGAGATCTTGTAGACCCTGGCCTTGTACAGTTCCTGCTTGACCTCGTTCAGTTTGTGCGGTTCTATGTACGCGATGATGAGTTTCATCGATTTCCTCCTAGATGTTGCTGAAGAACTGAAAGCCGGAATACGCCTCCGACTTGTGTTCGCTCAGGTCGAGCCCCTGCAGCTCATCGTTCGTCGAGACTCGGAGTCCGACGGTAGCCTTTATGGCAAGGAAGAGCGCGGCGCTGAGGCCGGCGGCCCAGATTCCGACGGTAGCGACTCCCAGTGCCTGTATGCCGAGCAGGCGCATTCCCCCGCCATGGAGCAGGCCAGCGGCCACGCCGTCTACGTTGCCCCAAATTCCTACAGCGAGCGTGCCGAATATACCGTTGACGAGGTGCACGGATATGGCTCCGACCGGGTCGTCGATTTTCAGCTGCTTGTCTATGAATTCGACTGAAAGGACGACCAACGTTCCGGCTGCAAGGCCGATGGCAATGGATGCGCCTGGACTTACGACAGCGCAGGGGGCGGTAATCGCGA
Organism: uncultured Treponemataceae bacterium; assembly: GCA_964576835.1. Lineage (GTDB taxonomy): Bacteria > Spirochaetota > Spirochaetia > Treponematales > UBA12059 > SZUA-370. Next base: position 1,909 of record CAZNXK010000259.1, read on the forward strand.
CGAGTCCGGCCAGGATACCGTTCATCGTCATGGATGCGTCGGGTTTTTTAAACCATATCCACGACACCGCTAGTGAGGACAGGGCGCCGGAGGAAGCGGCGAGCGTGGTAGTAACGGCGATGCGGGATATATCGGCGCTCATGCCGGAAAGGGTGGAACCGGCATTGAAGCCATACCATCCGAACCACAGTATGAATACGCCAAGCGCCGCAAGAGGAATGTTGTGCCCGGGAAATGCCTTGACCGAGGTCGTGGAACCGGTTGTGATATACTTGCCCGTGCGAGGACCGAGGATAGTTGCGCCCATGAAAGCGGCCCATCCGCCGACGGAATGCACGACCGTAGACCCGGCGAAATCATGGAAGCCGAGATTCGCGAGCCAGCCGCCCCCCCAGATCCAGTGACCGGAGACCGGGTAG
>CAZNXK010000260.1:0-2299 GCA_964576835.1 uncultured Treponemataceae bacterium
ACGTATCTCGAGGTACATGAAATCCGCCTTGCGCAGGGTGGTGAAGAAAAAATCAGCCGGATCGGAACGCTCGCGCGAGTCCTTGGCCGCGCCCTCCGGAGTCGCGTCGCCAGATGTATCCGTACTCCCGGAGGACGTTTCCCCGCCATTATGCCGGAGCGGAGGCGGGCCGCCCTTGAATGTGCGGAATACGAGCGCGATGGAGTCATAGGCGGGTATGTCGATGTACATCGATACGGCTTCGCCTTCCCGCTGCGCATCTGGCACGGATCGGGGCAGATCGGGGGGCACTCTGCCCCAGGCGTACAAGGTGGAACCGTTGCTCCCGTAGGCGGCCAACCCGACTATCTTGTCGCGGAGCGACTGGGTGCTCTCGATCGCCGTGCCGAAGTTCTCATGGTCGCGCAAGCTCGACAGGAGCAAATTCATCGTGCGCTCGGCGTCATTGTGGCTCTCGAGCGTGCCCTTCTCCACTATCCCGCAGAATATCACGACAGCAAGCGCCGACAGCACCGCGAATACAAGGACCGGGAGGGCGATCGAGGCCACATTCTTATTTTCTGACGGCACGCTATCCACCTTCCACATTCTATCACTTTATCAAACGTCTGGAGGCACGCCAGGGAACACTATTCGGTATTGGGCCATAATAGAACATATTTTCTTGTACCGCATAAATATGCATACATTATTCCATTGACGGCCCCTCGGTACGACGCCAATACTTTTAAGTGCCCCTCAAGGGCGGCATACCCTGCTTGGACAAAAGCATCCCATATAAGGACGGCTCAGCAGGGCCAGGAGAAAAGTCTTTATTATCGGAGCCGCCGGCCGCGACTGCCACAACTTCACCACCCGCTACCGCGACAACGACACCTTCAATATCGTCGCCTTTACCGCGGGACACCAGACTCCGCTCGACTAAGCCGGTGATCGGCGTCTGCGCCGTCCGCACCGGAGCTGGCAAGAGCCAGACCAGCCGCAAGATAGTCTAAATGCTGATGGCGAGGGGCCTCAGAGTCGTCGCTATACGTCACCCGATGCCCTATGGCAAGCTGGCCGCCCAGAGAGTCCAGCGCATCGCGACGATAGCCGACCTTACGAAGCACCGGTGCACGCTTGAGGAGATGGAGGAATTCGACCCCCACGCCGTCCGAGGTAACGTGATCTATGCCGGCGTCGACTACGAGTCGATACTCCGCGAGGCATGGACTGGGGAGGTAAGCCCCCGCGGACAATTATATCCACGGGGGCATTCAAGGTCTGATCATTTCGGTGACCTGCAACGACGTGATGATACAGGTACCGTCTTCGATCACCGCTTATTTTGTTCGCTGATATCCTGGATCGAAAAGCTCAAATCCTCGCGTCGAGTTCAGCCTTCATCGCCTTGAATGTTTCGCCGTCGATCTCACCCCGGGTGTATCTCTCGATGAGAATATCGATACCCTTCTCCTTGAGGTCGAGGATATTGGGCCTCCGGTTACTTCCCGATCGTGCGATCAGCACCACGAGCAACACGATTATAGCGATACCGATCAAGCCCATCGCCAGACCTCCCCATGGGAACCCGAACGCGTATCCGCCGGGAACCAAGCCGCCTCTGTACCAACCATGCATCATCCGATGCCTCCTATATCCGAGTACTAATAGTCATGCAATAACTATGCCATGAAAACATCCGCAAAGTAATTCGTTATAGATCAAGGATATTCCGGGTTCCATTGTTGTGCGGATAATGGATGATATGGGAAGAATATACCTACAGGTACGAATGCATGTGAAAATAATGCCCGATATCAATTGACAACAAAAACAGTGGGCTAACTCATCCTGCGATGATGCAACAACAATAAATCATGGCCCGCTATTGAATTATAACAATCCAACAGTACTCGCATCCAATATGGCATGATTACTGCATAGCAATGAGCGGAATGTACTTCGATGTAGATCGAAGCAACTTTTAGCCAAGGAGCAAGCATGAAGAAGCTCGGTATCATCGTGGCTCTGGCGGTCATCGCCGGATCCGCGCTCTTCGCGCAATCGGCGGCGGCTCCCGAGTACGCGACTTTAGCGCTTGCCAAGGTCAGCGTGGGCGGAAAGGACTACGATCTCGGGCAATCCGTGGGCTACGGGACTGGCTTCGGTCATCATGGCGGCATGAACAAGCGCGGTCGCTGGTAAAGCCGAAGGCTGCCAGCGGGAGGGCTCGATGAGACCGCCGAACGACGTGAAAGCCGGCAGAAGGCGACAAGCGGCTCGCCTCGAACGAGGCATCTTCTTCGTCTTCATCTCG
>CAZNXK010000261.1:0-2172 GCA_964576835.1 uncultured Treponemataceae bacterium
CAAGAGATGCGTCCCCAATGAATGGCGGAAGCCATGGGTGGTAATGACCGGAAGCTCCAGGGCGGTGCAGACCCGCTCCAGCTCCCGGTTCAGAACAGTCGCCACCCGTGCCTTGTTGGCCCCGAAGATGGTATGCCCGAGTTTGCGCGCAAAGTTGTGCCGGATCGCCGAGTCGCCCGATTCAAGGAATAGCGAAAGGACGTCGGCCGCGTACGAGTTCAAGAAGGCGGTGCGGGGCTTGCCGCCCTTGCCGTCGCGCACGTACACCAGGCGGTGCTCAAGGTCGAGGTCGCCCTCAGTCAGCGCGCAGGCTTCCGCGATGCGCAGCCCGGTCGCGTAGAGGAACTCGGCGACGACGTGTACCCGGTAGCGCCGCTCGCGCTCGTACCAAACGGTGCTTTGGTCGAACTTCCCCAGTTCCTCAAGGAGCCGGCCCATCTGCGCTTCGGCCAGGACGTTCCGCGACAAATGCAGGGCGAGCCTTGGGTAGCGCAGTTCCATGAAGGGATTGGTTGTCACGCGTTCAGTTTGCAAAAGATACGTGAAGAAACGGCGGGCCACCTTAAGATAGTTGTGCATCGTGCCAGTGGCAATGGTTACGCCTTCGGTGGTGAGTTTTTCTGACAGCCACACCTGATACCGGAGCGCCTCCTGGATACCCACGGCCAAGAGCTCGATGTCCTCGTCCTCAAACCACTCCAGCATACGGCGGGCTCGACCTTGGAGGCTGGTGAAGCCTTGCGTCGTTACCCTGGGCCGCTCGGCCGCCAGAAACTCGTCGTACAGGTCGGCGTAGACGGTGCTTAAAACATGTCCCATGTAATTTCCTCCCTCTGTGTCTGTGGCCATTTCACTGACCAGATGCGGTAAGTACTGACAGGTCAATACTTTGTCACCCTGAATCTGGTCACTGACCAGTTGGCGCCCAGTTGCCCAGTTGCTCCAGATTCCGGCCGCCCACCTGCGCGGCCATGGCCTCGGGCGTGGGAATCATCGACAGGTCGACGTTGGCGATTCCCGCGTCGTCCTTGAGCCGGTAGAAGGCGCGGCTGCGCTCGCCGCCGCCGCGTACCAGCGTCAGGTATTCATGGTCCACGAGCAGGCGCAGGGCATACTTGACCCACGTGTGGGACAAGCCGGACAACTCGCGCACCTGGCGTTGCGTGAAGGAAATGTCCGGTGGCGCCAGCTCCTGAGCCTTGGCCAGGTTGCGCACATGGGCACGGATTTGCTCATGGAGGGTCACGGCGCCCTTGGGTAGCTCGCGCAGGGTGGAGCCCATGACGCCGTCCACCATGATGTGGTAGGCCACCCGGTAATCTTCCAGGTCGCACCGGATGAAGCAGAGACTGCCCTCGCGGCATTCTGCTTTCTGGTATTGGCGCAGAAAGCAGACGCAGGCGATAAGGTCCAGGAATCGGTCATGGTCGCGCCGGGTGCGCATGAAGGTGGCCGGGAAAGATAAGAGCCCGGCGAAGTCGTTGACGATGGTTCGTTTGCACAGCAGGCGCTGGGCGGCGTGGTGGGCCTTGATAATTCCGGCCACCGTCTCTTTACCGGAACGCAGGCGCTGGAGGCTGTACTTCTGGCGCTGGAAAGCGTGGATGCGTTCGGTCTGCTCAACGCTCTCGTCGGTGTTGACCACGAAGCAGCGGCTGGAGTTCTCCGGGTTGACGGCGTGGCTGGTGCCGGACATGACGCTGGCCACGATGACCGGGGTCCGCACGATCCGGCTTTGCATGCCGCCCGTTTCCGGGTCTTTGATGGTGACCAGGCGGGACAGCTCCTTGCCGGAGAGCATCTCGCGGATTTGGTGCTCCACTACCGCGCCGTGTACGGCTTCGCCCAAGACCAGGAACTTGTGCGATAAGTCCTCGATGTAGTTGAGGGCCTGGTCGGACAGGCTGGTGACGGCCACCACGTCCTCGCTGGGCATGAGCTTGCGCACGCAGTCCACCAGGAAGCTCTTGCCGGACGCCGACTGCGAGAGGATGAGGACGGAGATGGGGTCGTCCAGCTTACGAGAACTGGCGCACAGGTACAGGAGCAGCTTATTGAGATCCTCGCCGACGTAGCCTAAGCTCGAGAGGTCGTCGATGATGCGCTGGCAGAGCGCGGGGTCAGTCAAAAGATCCATGCCGGCGGAGCGCTCCTCGTTTGACAGCTGGATGG
>CAZNXK010000262.1:0-2143 GCA_964576835.1 uncultured Treponemataceae bacterium
TCGCCGCCGGTGAGGATGGCGATGTCTTCGAGCATTGCCTTGCGGCGGTCGCCGAAGCCGGGGGCCTTCACGCCGCATACGTTGATTGTGCCGCGGAGGTGGTTGACGACGAGCGTGGCGAGGGCCTCGCCGTCGACGTCCTCGGCGATGATCACCAGCGGTTTGCCGGTCTGGGCGATCTTCTCGAGGATCGGGAGGAGGTCCTTCATCGACGAGATTTTCTTGTCGTGGATGAGGATATAGGGGTTTTCGAACACGCTTGTCATCGTGTCGCGGTTGGTGACGAAGTAGGGGGAGAGGTAGCCGCGGTCGAACTGCATGCCCTCGACGAAGTCTATCGTCGTGTCCATGGTCTTCGACTCTTCGACGGTGATGACGCCGTCCTTGCCGACCTTCTCCATGGCGTCGGCGATCTGGGCGCCGATCTCCATGTCGTTGTTCGCTGAGACGGAGGCTACGTGGGCGATCTCGTCCTTTTCCTTGATGTCCTTGGAATTTTTCTTGATTTCTTCGATCGCGATGGCTACGGCAGCGTCCATTCCGCGCTTCAACCCCATCGGGTCCATGCCGGCGGCGACGGACTTGAGGCCTTCCTTGACCATCGAGTACGCGAGCACGGTGGCGGTGGTGGTACCGTCGCCGGCGACGTCGATTGTCTTGGTCGCGACTTCCTTGAGGAGCTGGGCGCCCATGTTTTCATAGGGGTCTTCGAGTTCGATTTCCTTGGCTACGGAAACGCCGTCCTTGGTGACGGTCGGGGCGCCGAATTTCTTGTCGAGGAGCACATTCCTGCCCTTGGGGCCGAGGGTCACCTTGACCGCGCGTGAAATCTGCTCGACTCCCGCAAGGAGCCTCCTCCGGGCATCTTCGCTGAACATTAGTTGCTTCGCCATGTTCTTGTATCTCCCTTTCTCTTCCTGGGTGTTCCGCCCCGCGCCGGGCCCCGCGTTAAAAAAAAACGCGAGCGCCGTTTCTGGACGGGTTGGCGTACGTAATTTGAAACGAATCGGTACGATTCGCGATACTGAAGATACTAACAAGGCCCTGTAGACGGCAAGTGGGTCCGCTACCCGATCCCCACGCGAAGGTATTTGATGTATACTCACGCCCCAAGCGAGGCTCGATGAACGATACTATCTCCATTCTCTTTAAGGACGAATCCATCCTGGCGGTCAACAAGCCGTCGGGACTCCTCTCGGCTCCCGACAGGTACGACCCCGAGGCGCTCGTCGTCTCCCGCGAGCTCGAGATGGAGCACGGGCGGCTGTGGCCGGTGCACCGGCTCGACCTCGATACGAGCGGCGTATTGCTCTTCGCCCGCGACGAGGAAACCCACCGGGTCCTTTCGATGGGCTTCGAGGCGAGGGAAGTCCGCAAGGTCTACCATGCGGTGGTAAACGGGCGGCCGACCTGGGCCGATACAGTCTGCGACCTGTCGCTGAGCCCGGATGGGGACAGGATGCACAGGACTATAATCGACGGGGCAGGCAAACCGTCCGTCACCGAGTTCCATGTGATAGGCGCGCACGCGAAGATGGCTATCGTCGAAGCCAGGCCGCAGACGGGGCGCACGCACCAGATCCGGGTGCACCTGACCGCCTTGGGCTATCCTGTCGCGTGCGACCCGTTGTACGGCGACGGCAAGCCGGTGCTCCTGTCGAAGATAAAACGCCGCTGGAAGGGCGACGAAAAGCGCGAGAGGCCTCTCATATCGCGTACCGCCCTCCACGCGTTCTCGATCGAGCTCGCCCATCCGGTGACAGGCGCTTCGATGAGGATCGAGGCTCCGTACCCCAAGGATTTCAGGGCGCTGGTCACGCAACTTGAGAAACTTTAGCCCGGCTCTGGCTCCTTGTCGTTTCCTGCCATTGTCTATATCCTAGAGGAAGTCCTTAACAAGGGCCCGGGCGCCTGGCGCCACGATCCGTCACCCAATCGGAAGTACCATGAAGAAGACTCTTGTCGCGATAGCGGCGCTGACTTTAATCCTTGCGTCGTGCAATTCGCAGGGCAAGGAAAAAGCCGCCGAAGGCTCTGAAAAAGTCGACGTAAGCTACGCGTTCGGCTACGCTGTCGGTTCGAGCATCGTGCCCACCGGCGTCGAGGTCGATTACGACTCGTTCCTTGCCGGCATGAAGGACTT
>CAZNXK010000263.1:0-2130 GCA_964576835.1 uncultured Treponemataceae bacterium
TTCGCTTTTCGAAGCTCTCGTCGAACTCCCCGTGATCGTCGAGCGCTGATGCGGGTATAGGATCGTAGGATTGCAAAGTCTCAACCGTGAAGGGACCGGTTACTCTGAGTTTTTTCTTCTCTTCCAAAGGCTGATCATAGACGGTCTCCTCCTCTGCTGGTTCGTCGTTGGCGATACTCTTGAGTGTTATATGCGGCACCTTCTTGTAAATAAAGCCATGCCGAATATCTTTGGCCTTCTCGTCGGCTAGCTGGTAGTATGGGAAGCTAGCAGTCATCAGCCGTGTCTTGGCGATGTTAAGGGCGATACGACTTGTATCTATAGTAATCCAGCGGCGACCCCACTGTTCAGCTATGTAGGCAGTCGTACCCGATCCACAAGTTGGATCGAGAACAAGATCTCCTGGATCTGTGGTTAATAGTATGCAACGCTGAATTACTTTAGTAGCAGTTTGAACAACATATAGTTTATCATCAGTAAAATTACCTGTCGCGGTATCATCCCAATTATTATTTCGCTCAGCCCATTCGAAATCATCGGCAAACCGTATATACCGCAGGCTATCTTCTGCAATATGAAGTCTTCCTGCTTTTGCTAATCTATTCATACCAACAGGACAACTGGCTTTCCAGTGAGAAGTCGGACCTGGGCGATAGGTCTTGCCCATATATTCAAAGGCTTGATCCGTGCTCGCTGCACCTTGAGACTTTAGGTTATCTGGCGCATACAGTCTCGCGCCTGCGGGTATAGCATTTTCTCCCCTAAGTTCATCAGCAGTCATCCCGCGGGTTTTCCCGTCTTTCATTAGGATCCAGCGATAGCTACCAGTACCTGCTAACTTTGTCGATTCCCTAAATAGTCTGCGATACTTTACTTGCTCGAGTTTCCGCGCGTACCATAAGATATAATCCCCTGCACGAGCAATTGTGCTTGACGAAGCAAACCCGCTTGTGGTCACATATGAAATTTGGCTTACGAAATTTTCGCTTCCAAAAACCTCATCCATAATATTTCTAACTAAGTGAATGTTTTCATCACTGATTTGTACGAAACAAGACCCCGATTCCGTCAGCAGCTCCTTCGCGACGAGTAACCTATCGCGGATATACGAAAGGTAACTATGAATACCCAGCTCCCAGGTATCGCGATATGCCTTGATCTGCTCCGGCTCTCCAGACAGGTTGTCGTCGGCTCCGTCCTTCACCTCGCGATTGTTGAGTTTTATCTGCCAATTTGAGCCATATTTGATACCGTATGGCGGATCGATATAGATGCACTGGACGCGGCCCTTCATCCCCTCGCGCTCGAGGAGAGACGTCATCGTAAGGAGGCTGTCGCCGAGTATCATCCGGTTCGTCCAGCCGTCCTGGTGCTGGTAGTACTCCCCTACCTTGTCCAGCTCGTCGATATCCACGGCGTTGCCGAACAGCTCGTTCACGCTGAACAGAAAATCGGTCGGCTGCTCCACCTTGAGGCTGTAGAGCCTCTTCATCATCACCTCGGGACTTACATGCTCGTATCGGTAGAGCGAGCGGATATCGATGTGCAGACGATCCTCCGTGCCCTCGGCTCCGTACTTGTTCATCCAGTACAGCTCGGGGTCTTGCCCTCGTGTTGTGACGGGATTGAGGGGCAAATCGAGCGTGCCCTTGTACTGCGCTGCCGGGCTCGCGACTTCCATGCCCGCCTCTTCCTTCGAGGGAATATGGGCGCGGGTCTCGTAAGGATGTTTTATCGATTCGACGGACATCAGGAGGCTCCTTTTACATCCGCAAGGATTTTTTCGATCAACATTTCAGCCATACACTTCATCGAAGGCGATCGAGCGCTTCATCGCGTTCAACGAGGAACCTTGAGGGAGGAGGCCTTCATGCTGAAGCCGGCCGATTACGATGGCTGGTGAAATTCCGTGATGCTTAGCGAAAGGCAGAATTTCTTCTTTATCCGGGACCCTGCCTTTTTTGGTAAACGCTCGCCAATCTGCCTCTTGTACGAGGAAATCCTGGGCGAAGGAATCGGCTTCTTCCTCAGCCGCTGTCTTGGGGCCATCCGACTCGATAAAGACGAGCTTTTTGCCGTGAAGGAGGATGTGGGCAGCCTCATGGAAAAAGGAAAACCAAAATATGTCTT
>CAZNXK010000264.1:0-2126 GCA_964576835.1 uncultured Treponemataceae bacterium
ATAATCCCTTGCTTCCCCGAAGAGCCGCTCGCCGTCCGCCGGGGCGACCAGGGGGAGCATCACCGGGAACAGCGCGCATTCCTCGCGGAAAATGTTGGCGTGCAGGTCGAAGTAGAGCCTGCCGAGCGCCTGGTTGAGGGGCCGCGGGTCGAAACCCGGTCTCGCGGCGTCCAGCAGACGCGAGACTTCCCCCAGGCCGCGCCTCGCGTCGTCCTGGATGTCCCACATGAGCCTGACACAGCGGTATTCGGGGTAGTGCGACTCGAACCAGGGGAACAGCACGTTCTCCTTCTTGCGGTAGTGGATCTCGACTGCGCCAAGCTCCCCGACTAGGCCTTTCAGCGCGGCGAGCGATTCCTCGAGGCCAGCGACGGGCAACCTGCGGTCGTTTATCGCCTTGGTCAGCGGCTTGCCGCGGTCCAGGACCGCGACGAGCCCGGCGTTCTCGGCCAGCAGCGACGAGAAGAGGCGTTCGCCTGCCGGCGGAGCGCAACGGTGCTCCCTGAGCGGCGAGGCGAGAAGGTTGACGAGCTTGGAGACCGCCGGCTTGAGCGTCGCGAAGTCGTCGCCACGGGCGACCGCGGCGTCGACTGCCGCCACCAGGTCCTCCGGCCGAGCGGCATCAGTCAACGCTTTCGCCTCGTCGACCGCTTCCGCCAGGGACGACGTGCCGCCGCCAGCAGACAGCGCGTCGAGCAGGGACAGGAACGCGCCTGCGCGGTCTTTCGAATTCCGGATTGACTCTGACATGTCGTCTCCCCCGGCTCCCGCGTCCGGGGCAGCCATGATATAGTCTAGCCTCTCTACACGAAATTGGCGAGGAGTACGAGCATGCCGATAGCCGACTCGGTCAGGGAGAGCCTGGCACGGGGTTCATGGATACGCAAGATGTTCGAGGCGGGGCTGGCCCTCAAGGCCAGGCTCGGGGCCGACGCCGTCTTCGACTTTTCGCTCGGGAACCCCGACCTGGAGCCGCCGCCGGAGTTCATCCGCGCGCTCAAGGCTGCCGCCTCAAGCGACGAGCCCGGCGCGCACGCGTACATGATCAACTCGGGCTACCCCTTCGCCCGCGCCGCCATGGCCGAGAAGGTCGCGCTCGAGCACGGCGTGCCGACAACGCGTGACGACATCATCATGACCGTCGGGGCGGCCGGAGCCCTCAACGTGATACTGGGCACCGTGCTCAATCCGGGTGACGAGGTCGTCGTCATCAGGCCGTATTTCGCCGAGTACCCGGCCTACGTCGGCAACCATCGCGGCGTACTCGTCGTCGCCGACTCCGCGCCCGACTTTTCCCTCGACCCTGACGCCGTGGCCCGCGTCCTGTCGCCTCGCACGGCCGCCGTCATCCTCAACAGCCCCAACAACCCCACTGGCCGCGTCTATCCCCGGGCGGCAATCGAAGCGCTAGCCGCCGCGCTCTGTGCCCACGCCAGAGCGAGCGGCCGCGCGCCCTACCTGGTCGTCGACGAGCCGTACCGCGATATCGTCTACGACGGGATCGATGTGCCGCCGGTGCTGTCCGCCTACCCCGAGAGCATCGTCGCGTCAAGCTTCTCAAAGACCTTGTCGATACCCGGCGAGCGGCTTGGCTACATCGCCGTCAACCCGGCCTGCGCCGAGAAAGCGCTCCTGGTCTCGGGTCTGTCGACCATGAACCGCGTGCTCGGCTTCGTCAACGCGCCAGCGCTGATGCAGCGCGCCGTAACCGCCAGCTGGCGGGCCAAGGCCGACGTGTCACGCTACGCCAGGCGCCGCGACATGCTCGCCGCCATCCTGGCCGATGCCGGCATCCTCTTCGCCAAACCCGAGGGCGCCTTCTACCTCTTCTGCGAGGTTCCCGAAGGCTCGCCAGCCGGCTCGCCCACGGGAAACGCTCCATCCGGGACAACCCGCGGCCCCGGCGAGACCAGCGACGTGACCTTCGCGATGGCCCTCAAGGAAAACGGCGTCCTGTCTGTCCCCGGGATCGGCTTCGGCTACCCCGGCTGGATACGACTCTGCTACTGCGTGCCGGAAAAGACGATAGAAGGCTCACGGAAGGCCTTCATGGCGACGATGGCCGCGTGGACCTGAGATCACGCCCGGCGCGCCGAAGGAGCTTGCACGGGTTCACTGAAAGGCCA
>CAZNXK010000265.1:0-2124 GCA_964576835.1 uncultured Treponemataceae bacterium
TGATGACGATCACGAGGAGCATGAACCAGCGCCTGCCGGGCAAGGTGTTCCTCGTCAGCGCGAACGCCGCCATCGATGTAACCACGAGGTTTATTACCGTCCCGACCATTGTTATATACACCGAGTTGACGATGCTTTTGACGAATAGCGGATTGGCGGCGAGCACGCGGTAGTTCACGAGGGAAAATCCCTTGGGTATGATCGTCAGGCCCGTGACCTCCGACACCCTGCCGGACTCCGACAGCGACAGCGCCAGGAGGTTGAGTATCGGCACGAGCACGATCACCGAAGCCGCGACCAGGAAAAGACCGATCACGGCCCGGAAGAAAGTGTCTTTCGGCGAGGAAGGCAGTCCGCGTCGCTTCACCATAGCCCCTTCCCCGTGACGCGCTTGGCCGTCATGTGCGTGCCCAGGATAAGCACGAGGCCGATGACCCCTTTGAAGAGGCTGGCGGCCGTCGAGAACGAGTACTGCATGTTCATGAGGCCTATCCGGTACACGTACGTGTCCAGGATGTCGATGGCGCTTATCACCGAGTCGTTCATCATGTTGAACACCTGGTCGAAGCCGGCTGAGAGGAAGAATCCCAGGTTGAGTATGAAGACGGTGACCATCGTCGGCACCAGTTCCGGTATGGTTATGTACCTGGCCTTCTGCAGGGCGCCCGCACCGTCCATGTCCGCCGATTCGTAGAGGCTGGGGCTGATTCGCATGAGGGCGGCCAGGTATATGATCGAGTCCCAGCCAAGACTTCTCCAGGTTTCCGAGGCGAACAGCACCCAGCGTATGTGCGCCTTGCTCGTCATGAAGTCGATAGGTGTCAGTCCGAACAAACCACGCGCCTGGTTTGCGCCGCCGGTCGAGGGCGACAGGAACGATATCCAGATGCCGGCTATCACCACCCACGACAGGAAGTGCGGCAGGTAGGCGGTAGCCTGGACGAAACGCCGCAGGAGCACCGAGCGCAGCTCGTTCACCATCAGCGCGAACAGGATAGGCAACGGGAAGAAGAGGATTATCTTCATCGAGCTTATGATCAGCGTGTTCCTGAGCACGTCCATGAAGGACGGGGACGAGAACAGGGTGATGAAGTGCTTGAGCCCGACGAACTTGCTCGACCCCACGATGCGGAAATCCTGGAACGCCAGAATCATGCCGGTCATCGGCGCCAGGTGGTAGACGCCGAAGTATGCGAGGGCGGGTACCAGGAGGACGATGAGGAACCCTTCCTGCCTGAGCCGTACCCTCAAATGCCTTGTGCCGTTCATCGCGTCAGCTCCGGTACGAGAGCGCGACGAGTTCGCGCGCCAGCTGTATCATGTCGTACTCCGCGGCGAACTCGAGGCACACGCCCGACGGCTTGCGGACCGCCTCGACCCAGGCCGCCGGGAAGGCTACGAGGCCGTGCAGCGCGCCGCACATGGAGCAGACGAGACCCGAGATCGTATCGGCGTCGCGACCGAAGTTGGCGCTCCACAGAAGAGCGCGCCTCGGGTCTCCGCCGGTCAGGCGGAAAATCGCGTATACCTGCGGGATCGCCTCGGGCGACGAGGCATGTTCTGGATTCCAGAGCGAGGTGTGCAGTTCCTCGTAGGCTATCTCGATGTCGCTCTTGGCGTCGCAGATGGCCATCGCCCTGTCCATCGTCGCCCGCAACCACGAACCTGCCGGCATCCTTGACCAGCCCGCCTCGAGTATTTCATCGGGCGTGCCGTCGGCGATCGCGACCGCGACGCTCGCGGCGATAGCCTGGGCCGCCCAGATGCCGTCCTGGTCATGGCTCACGCAGGCGTCCGCTTCGGCCAGGCGCGCCGCTCCTTCTGGGTCTCCCGCGCGCAGGATCCCGTGCGGGCTAGCGCGCATGGCGGCGCCGTCGTCGATGTTCATCACGTTGTGCCTGCCCGACAGCGGCGGCTCGATGCCGCGGGCCAGGTTTGCCAGGGCGCCATACAGCGGCCTGCCGGCGCGCTTCCTGGCCCCGCCGCGGTCCAGGACGTATTTCCGCCAGGCGGCGGCCGTCGATGCCGGAGTGAGCGCGCCGCCCGAGTCCAGGAGCGCTAGCGCCGTAAGCACGCCGAACTCGGTGTCGTCGGTGCTCCTGGCGTCGGGGTACATGTTGGTCA
>CAZNXK010000266.1:0-2081 GCA_964576835.1 uncultured Treponemataceae bacterium
TGTACCCTGCCAAGCTCGGTTGCCGGTATTGATGGGAATGTGCCAGTATGGGATACAGTAGGCTGACCGGGAAGTTTTCCCTTCTTCGCCAAAACGGGAAGGCACCCCCTTTGTTTAACCGACATCAGGGTGCCTTCCCTCAAAAACCGATCACGGTATGGTATCACCTTTTACTTCAGCTTGCCAGACTTCGTTGCCCAATTACAGCTCAATGCAGCGGTTGAGCCCTGCCTTCTCTGCAATACAATCCACCTGCTGACCATCCACTCCTATCCCGATCGGAATTTCCGCGATCCGGAGACCGGTCTGAATAGCCGTATGTTGGTAGTCTGCGTGAGTTGCGCCGTCGCATTCGCCCAGGGACGGCAATACACCAAGCGTTGCCTTCCTGATTTCCTGGTTTGCGGCTGCGTCATCAGGTTGGACGCGACCCTTGCAGCCATCGAGGCGGGGACCGGTACACCCGCACTGGTCGAGGCGGCTTGCGCCATCATGGGGTGCAAGGATGACCGTACGGTGAAACGACATGTGGATCTCGCGTCTGCCGCCATCCGTCTGGCCAGCCTCCGCATGAGCGAGATCATCGCAGAGAATCCTGAAACCGCGGCAAAACCCGACATTACGCCGGACATGGGTACCGGCGAAACCTTGCGGCGACTTCTCGCGGCTATGTTGCTCGGCCTGATCAGAAAAGGCCATCGGGGCCGGACACCGACGGAACTCGGCCTCGTGCATGAATTCTGGCGTCGGGAAGGACCGCAGAAACCATCGTCTTGTGTCTCCTGGAACCGGAGTCTTTCTGTTAAAAACGTTGGACATGGAGGGCAAAGCCCATGATTGAGCGTTCTGACTGGTCGATGATGACCGAAACACGATTCGAGGCGTTCCAACAACGGATTTCCCTGGTTGAATCCCTTCTGGATGAAGACATCCCGGAATCGGACAGGGCACGTATGCGCGATGATTATCGGCTGCGGACCGGAATCGGGGAACGGACCCTGCGCAACTGGCTCCGCTGGTACCGGAAAGAAGGCGCGGAGCGGCTCACGTTCCAGCGGTACTTGAAGCAGGCGCCCCGCATCGCCGACCCTGCCCTTGCCGCAGCGATACTCAAGCTGATTGAGGAGCGCCCCCTACGGACGGTCCCCCAACTCCGACGGCTGCTGCAGGCGGGCAGCGATAACGCGGCGGCCGTCGCGCTCGTCTCGGACCGGACCATCTATCGCTTCCTCACCGAGAACGGCCTTTCGGTGAAGCAGCGGTCAGCCCTCTCCTGCGCCCCGGGCAGGGAGTCCTTCCACCAGTTCCAGGCGCCCGCCTCCATGGTGCTGGTCCAGGGAGACGCGAGGGACGGAATCTGGCTCCCCGGCGCGGACGGCAAGGCACGCAAAACCTACCTGTTCGCCTGGGTGGACGATTATTCGCGCCGCATCCTGCACGCCCGCTACTACTGGGACGAGAAGCTGCCACGCATGGAGGATTCCTTCCGCGACATGATCCTGCGCTGGGGGATTCCTGAAAAAATTTACCTGGACAACGGAAATGTTTATATCGCCCGCCAATTCGCATGGGTCCTTTCGCAACTGGGCATCAGGAAGATCCATCACCCGCCCTACCACGCCTGGTGTAAGGGCAAAGTTGAATCCGTCATGAAGACGGTGAAGCTGGATTTCCAGGCCGAAGCCGAGCGGGCAGGATTCCTGACGCTCGAAGAACTAAACACGGCCCTGTGGGCCTGGATCGATGTCGAATACAACCGCCGCATCCATTCCACCACCGGACAGGCACCCGCGGAGCGCTTTTCGGCCTCACTGGAATCCCGCGCGGCCGCCGGTAATCATCGACGGGTCACCGATCTGGCCTGGTTCAACGCACTCTTCCTGTTGCGGGAATCGCGTACCGTCACCAAGTACGGGACCGTCAAGCTGTGCGCCAACGCCTATGCGATACCGGGGCTGCGTCCCCGCAGCGTCGTCGAGATCCGCTACGATCCTTTCGACCTGAAAAAGGTGTACCGTTTCGAAAACGGTTCCTGTGCCCAGACGCTTGAGGTCAAAGACCTTGTGAACGAACGGGCTCCC
>CAZNXK010000267.1:0-2045 GCA_964576835.1 uncultured Treponemataceae bacterium
ATTCCAGTCCTCCTACCAGCTCGATTTGGTTACGCCCGGAATGAAGCCCTCGCTAGCGAGCTTCCGGAAGCAAATACGGCACATATCGAATTTCCTCAGGTATCCGCGGGCTCTCCCGCAGATCTTGCATCTGTTCACGTGCCTGGTCATATACTTTGGCTTCGCGAGCGCCTTCAGTATCATAGCTTTCCTGGCCATTAGAATCCTCTCCTACTTCCTGAACGGCATGCCCATCTTGGCAAGAAGGCTTTTCGCTTCCTTGTCAGTGCGGGCGCTCGTAACGATGGCCACGTTCATGCCCATCACCTTCTCGATCTTATCGTAGTCGATCTCCGGGAAGATGATCTGCTCCGTAAGACCCATCGAATAGTTCCCGTGCCCGTCGAAGGCATTCGGATTCACTCCGCGGAAATCCTTCACGCGCGGCAGCGCTATATTGAGGAGTCGATCCAGGAATTCCCACATATGGGCACCCCGAAGCGTTACGCGGCAACCGATTTCCTGGCCTTCGCGAATCTTGAACACCGCAATCGATTTCCTGGACTTGGTCTTTACGGCCTTCTGTCCGGTGATGATTCCGACATCCCCAACGGCGGCGTCAAGGATCTTCTTGTTCTCCTTGGCTTCGCCAACGCCCATGGACACGATCACCTTCACCAGCTTCGGAATCTGCATGACCGATTCATAGCCGAACTCGCTTTTGAGTTCCGGTGCTATTTTCTCGGCGTAGACCTTCCTGAGCCTCGGAACGTACGCGTTCTTCTGCTTCTCGGCCATCAGAGCGCCTCCCCGCACTTGCGGCAAACGCGCTTCTTCGCGTCGCCCTCCAACTTGTAGCCCATGCGCGTAGGACCGCATTTCTTGCATACGATCATCATATTGCACAGACGCACCGGTGCCTCGATCTCGATTATGCCGCCACGGTCGTTCTGGGACTTCTTCTTCATGGCCTTCTTGACCATGTTGATTCCCTGAATGATGGCGCGGTTCTTATCGCGGTCGATCCTGACTATCTTTCCCTGCTTGCCCTTCTCCTTGCCGGAGATGACCTGCACGAGATCTTCCTTCTTAAGCTTCGTCTTCAACTGCACTTCGCTCATCGCCCGCTCCTTAGAGGACCTCGGGGGCAAGCGATACTATCTTCATGTAGTCCTTGTCGCGGAGTTCTCGCGCGACGGGACCGAAAATACGTTTGCCCTTCGGGTTCTTGTTCGCGTCAATGATGACGCAGGCGTTGTCGTCAAACCGTATGTATGTACCATCGGGACGGCGGTACTCTTTGTGTACACGCACGACGACGGCCTTTTCCACGGTTCCCTTCTTGATGGCGGAGTTAGGCAGGGCCGCCTTGACGGCCACTACTATAATATCGCCGACGTAAGCATAGCGTCGCTTTGACCCACCGAGCACCTTGATGCATTGCACCGTCTTGGCGCCGGAGTTGTCAGCAACGTTCAGCTTTGTTTCAACCTGTATCATACCGGTCCTCTCCGACGATTACTTCGAGCGCTCGACGACTTCGACCAGACGCCAACGCTTGTCGCGTGACAGCGGCCGACACGAGACGACACGGACGGTATCACCCATCTTGGCATCATTCGTTTCGTCATGGGCCTTAACCTTCTTGCTCCTGGTTAAGTACTTCTTGTACAGCGGGTGCAATTTTCGCATGACTATCTCGACGACGATGGTCTTTTCCATCTTGTCGCTGACGACCACGCCTTGCAGAACCTGCTTTTCTTTCCTGACCGTATCTTCCATTGTCCCGCCCTCCGTTAGGCCTTGGCGCCGGCGCGCTTGAGTCCGTCGCGCTCGCGCTCGCAAATCAGCGTATTGAGCCTGGCGATCTGCCTGCGGATAGTACGCTTCTGCAGCGGGTTTTCCACGTGACCGATGACCATCTGGAAGCGCAGGTCGAAATACTTCTTCCCGAGTTCTTCACGTTTGGCCACGAGCTCCTCGAGCTTAAGCTCCTTGAACGAGTTCTTCATGCGCTCACTCCATCTCCATGTCGGCGCGGACGACGAACTTCGTCTTGATCGGCA
>CAZNXK010000268.1:0-2018 GCA_964576835.1 uncultured Treponemataceae bacterium
CCCACACCCCTCACAGAACCGTACGTGCGCTATTAACGCATACGGCTCTTCAATAGCATTCACATCATCGACCATAGTTTGTATAGAAGTTGTGATACACCTGTGGCTTGGGCAATGGATGGCGTGCTAGATAAGTCTTGAACGAATCCCAGTTGAAACTCTTCATATGACTTCTTCTATTGAGCCATTTAAACACCATTCTGGTGACTACCTGGAAGAAGGCTCTGATTCCTCGGGTATTTCCACTGACTCCATAGTATCGGAAATGTCCGGCCATCTTTGCTCTCAGCAGGTTCCACCAGTCTTTCATATGATGCTTGTTTTTGATTCCTATCAGCCACAGTTTCGTTTCTCGCAATTTAGCCGTCAGCTTCTTTCTATCAGTTGTGCGCCCAAGCAGGAAATTACCCTTTCGTGACTTTCCAGCATAGTGGGTAAACCCCAGAAAGTTGAAAGTCTCTGGCTTATCACCTCTGCTTTTCGCATTTTGCTCCGAATACCGTCCAAACCCGATTACTCTTGTTTTGTCCTCGGCAAGCTCCAAGTTGAATTCTTCAATCCGTGCCCGTAGCTGTCCATGGATTTTATCAGCATCTTCCTTGAATTGCACGCAAATAACAAAGTCGTCTGCATACCGTACGATTTCCGCAACACCTTTGCACAGCGGTTTAATCCGATACTCAAACCATAGGTCAAGTACATAGTGCAGGTAAATGTTGGCAAGTATCGGTGATATGATACCACCCTGCGGTGTCCCCTTGTCCGTTGCGAACAAGGTATTTTCCTCCATGTACCCATTTTTAAGGAATCGTGCAATCAAGCGCAGTAGGTTCGAGTCGCTGATTCGATGCTCTAAGAACTTCATCATCCATGCATGACTCACATTGTCGAAAAACCCTTTGATGTCCGCGTCGATAACATGGTTGATTGGCTTGGTCATGATAATATCATCAAGCCGTTCTAGTGCTTGGTGACAGCTTCGATTGGGCCTGAATCCGTATGAGACGTCAAGAAAGTCAACTTCGTAAATCGCATTCAGTATCCGGGCTATGTCTTTTTGTACCACTTTATCCTCGATGGATGGGATACCAAGTGGGCGTAGCTTCCCGTTTGCTTTGGGAATGTATGTCCGTCGTACTGGTTGCGGCTTGTATGCCTGCCGTTTCATACTTTCTACGAGATGTCCAAGGTTCTCATCCAGGTTCTTGCCATAATCCTCTAGGCTTACACCATCGATACCGGCTGCCTTACCTTTCTTAAGAAGGTCATAGCATTCTTTCAGGTTCGGTACGTCAAGAAGATAGGCCGCATTGTTGATTTTACACTTCTTGTCCCCTTTGGCCACTTCAGTTATGAGGTTCAGTTTCGTTTGCATGGATTTATTGTCTCCTGTACGGTCCATGTTTCCTCTTACCTCTGCATGCTATTGCTGATCCCTTCGGGTGGGTTGGTTTTCCCCTCACAGGCCGTTACCCTGCTACTCCCCTACTATGAATCAGTCCGACTTCCTGACGATCTTCTCCGTAGACCTCTCCTCTTCAGATTGTGTCTCGAATAGCCTTTACTTGTCGGCAATCGTCAGGATCTCCCAAGTTCCAGATTGTTCCATTCATAGTCATACCACGGCCTTTGACCCCGGTAGAGGAATATGCTTCTTACCAATAGAACGACGCATATTCTGTTGCCTTCCAGTTGACCCTACTCTGTCGGCCTCTACGACTATAGAATTACGGGGCTCAATACCTTCACTTGCGTTGCGGTCTGACTACTCCCTTTCCGCGGCTTCATTGGGGAAGGTTGCCCTATCCAATGCGCATGAGGTGATGGGCGGCTGGTTAGGCCTTACCCGTGCTGGACTTTAACCAGCAAGAACAGCCAAGCTTTCTTGGCGCACAGCGTCCATCGAACATACGCTTAACCGGTAGCGCGTCATTGGCGCGCAGTTTGCCGAGCTGAACGTACTCCGGAATCTGTCAAGATAGTTGTCGCATGGTTTATGCAGTTCTTTGAGATGATTC
>CAZNXK010000269.1:0-2018 GCA_964576835.1 uncultured Treponemataceae bacterium
TGAGGCGCAGCTTCTTTCCCTCCCACCACGGGACTGCGACGGGGCGGTCCATCAGGCCCGAAGCAAGGATGATCGGCAGGTGGGCTCGCCTCAGGAAGCTGACCTGCACCTCGGAGTCCGTCACTTCGATATTCGCGGGCATCGCAATCAGGTCTCGGAAGATCTGGCGCGCCTGCGAGTCCTCATATCCACGCATTCGTTGGGACAGCAAACGGTACAGCCCGCTTGCGATGACAAGCAGCGCCATATCCAGGTCCACCTTCAGGCCGACCGCCGAGGACAGCGCGTCCATGTGGAAGAAGCGAATCGCATCGGAGAGAGCGTTCTCGATCAGCATGCGCTGCGCGTAGCGGGTGATCAGCGATTTCACCGACGTACGCCGCTGGTTGGTCAGCAGGAACGTCGGCTCCTCGCGTCCCAGATCCAGAATGCACAGCTGCCGCAGCGTGCAGCCGGCCAGCGTTACCGCCTGCTCCACATACCGGGGTGTACGATACTTGCGAGTCGGCACATCCAGCTCCACCGTGCGCCAGGCTGAGCGGGGCAGCGAGGCGACCTGCTCGAGCAGAGCTGGCGAGCGGCGCCTGAGAGTGATGAAGGGAATGCCCATGCCCTCCAGACGAGCCAAGCCGGCATAGGTTGTCAGCTTCGAATCGAACACGAGTTGTCGCGGCAGCTCTTTGTGCGTCTTCTTCCAGAAGGAAACGAAACGAAAGACCTCTTCGGCTTCCTCTCCCTTGCGCAGATCCGCGTTGGAATAGCAGAAGCTGCGGCTGTCGGCATCCTGGGCAACGAAGACCAGAATGCTCGGTTTTCGCTGGCTGCGCATCGGGAGGTAGTGCTTTTGGATGACCGGATGCTCCCCGTAGTAGGGCACGGAATGGAAGTCCAGGTTGAACGACTGACCCCCGAAGAGCTTGTCTCCCGTCAGTAGCCCGTGCCAAGCGCACAGCAGCCGCATCGTCTTGGTATGCTCGATCCGGGAGGAGTATTCGGAGAGAAAGCTCTTCTTGGGGAAGGCGTTCAAGCCGGCAAACAGAGCAAGCCCCTCGTCCGCCACGAGCGCCATGACATGGCTCTTGCGCTCGATGGACCACAGCTTCAGCGCCAGAGAGGCCCTGAGGGCATGCGCGGAGGGGATCATTTGGGAGCCGGGCAGGCCGGCCTCTTGGGCGAGCCGTTGGACATCGAGGCGTACCAAGTCCGGGAGGAACAGAAACAGCCCGCCGCAGACGGTAGTGAAGCGCCGCGGGGACAGTGAGAACCGCCGTGCGTCGGCAACTGCCTCGCTCGTCGCCCTGGGGTAGTCCGGCCGCTCCTCGTCCAGGCGTCTGGGCAGCGGGGCAAAGCCCTCGGCCTTGAGCAGCTCGCGCACTGCCGTCGGGCTCAAGGCTTGTCCCCTTTCCTTCAAGTGCCGGCTGATCTCGTAGATTGAGTGGTTGTTCTTCCGCAAGCTGACAATCAGCTCCCGGGCGGCGGACTTTTTGGGCTGTGAGCGGGGGCCACGTTTGGCTACGACGAAGAACTCGGGGTTCTCGTCGCGGCGGAAGTGATGGCAGAGCACGTGAAAAGCGGAGGCGGAATAGCCGAAGCGGCGTGCGACGTCCTTCGATGGCTGTTGATCGACGTAGAATGCGCGCAGGGCTTCGTACTGCCGCTGCTTGGCCGTCCGGGGTTCCAGGAAGAAGCGGCGGACCGTATCTTTCTCTTTTGGTGCTCCCAGTCCCATACAATGACAATATCACTTGTTGCATGAAGTGTCAAGCCCATCGCAAAGCTGCACCGATTTGCTTCAACCGGGCCCGGAAACTGGCACTTTCGGATGGGCATTGGCCTTGGCTCGACGAAGCGTAACTGATGAAACAACGTATAAACAGCCTTATAGGACTACCAAAAGGCTAACCTCGGCCAAAGATGCCCCAACGGGCAAGGCCACGTGTGGCCCATGAAGACACCGTTCGGCAGGGCCTCCCCCAAGGGAGGAACCTCCAGAAAAGCACTGAGGCTTAGGTCAATGC
>CAZNXK010000270.1:0-1956 GCA_964576835.1 uncultured Treponemataceae bacterium
CTCTGTAGCCGCGAGAGTTGGTCCGGGCTACAGATTCATCTAGATCTCTTGCTCGACTGCCAGGAACGAAGCGATTGCCGTCACGTAGCTGTTTGGAGATGCCGAGGCGATAGAGGCCTACTGCACTCTTGTCCTGGACAGGTCCGAGTACCCAGACGGCTTTCCGGTGGAGCACTCGGTAAGCAGCAGGGCGGCCGACAAGACGCTGGTGGTCCGCAAGCAGGTCCCGGCAGGATCTGCCGTGCCGGCGATCTTGGAGCACACGCACGTGAAATCCTGGGACGCGGTGTCGCAGAAGCCTCGGTCGAAGGCCGACTTGAAGAAGGTCCACACATCGGCCCGGTGTCAGATAGCTCTGCGGACCATCCACGAGCTCTTCAAGGCTGACCAACGAGACTACCTTGAGGCAGTCCGGTTCGCCGGCTATGTAGATGCAACGGACCCTCCGCGCGGAGGCAAGTGGAGCCCCGTTGTCTTGACGCTCTCCATGCGGAAGGAGCCGTTCCGCTCCATTCGTCTAGACCCATTTTCCGCAGGTCAACTTCGCCAGGTCCGCGATTGCGCGCAGGGCTTTGGGGAGGCAGGCAGGTTAGGGAGCTTCGTCAGTGGTCCTCCGTGTAGGTTGCGTCGTGGGCCCTGATCCCTGAGGTGCCTGGATTGGGCGTGGCTGGCTCAAGGGGCCGCGGAGTCACTGGGAATCTCCATCGAGGGTCTTGACGTTGCGCGTCGTCGGTATATATTATAGTGTAGACGCTATAATGATTGCCGTATGAGCACGACCCCGGACCCCAGCCACCCCCCCACGCGACTTCCGCCACGCCTGAGCGCCGCCGAGATCCTGCGCAGCGGCCAGCCGATCTATCGCGGCTCTCTGATCCAGTACTCCCGCCGCTGTGGGGCTGCCGGATGCCAGTGCAGCCGAGGGGAGCTGCACACGGGGTGGGCGCTGTCCGTAAGCCTGCGGGGCAAGACGCACGCCGTCTACATCCCCGACGATCTGCGGGGGGCAGTGGCCGCCGGCCTGCGCAGACACAAAGACCTGGTGGGCTTGCTGGAGAGGATCGCCAAGGCCGATACCGAGGCGCTTCGCCGGCGTGCCCGCCGCTACAAGAAGCGAGCTTGAGCGCTCCAGGAGAGAGCACCGATGCGGCCCCAGCGAGTGCGCCTACCCGTGAAGGTCCAGCAGACACAGCAGTTCCTCGTACGCAACGTCGGTCCGCTGCTGCTGACCAACCCCCTGTTGCGCCAGATGCGTATCAAGGAGATCGTTGACCGGCATTGCCCCCCAGATGTACGACTGGAGATCCCGGTCGGGGAAGTCATCCATGCCCTGGTGGCCAATCGGCTCTGCTCGCCGCAGCCGCTGATGCATGTGGCCGCGTGGGCTCACGCCAGCGGGGCGGAGTTGCTGCTGGGAACCCGCGCCGCCTCCCTCAGCGACGATCGGCTGGGGAGGGCTCTGGACGCGGTGTTCGCCAAGCGGTGGAACATCTTGGCCGAGGTCGCGCTGCACGTCTGCTCGCGATTCCAGGTGGACTTATGGAAGGTCCACTACGATACGACGAGCTTCCATTTCACGGGAGCCTATGACGAGCAGTCACCCGACCCGGCCCTTGCTCCCGAGATTGCCCCCTTCCGTATCGAACGGGGACGTCACGCGGGGCCCGGGCGAGACATCAAGGAGGCCCAGGTTGGGGTCAATCTGGCCAACGACGGCAAGGGTCCCCTGCCGTTCTTCTACCACACCGCCGACGGAAGCGCCAACGATCACATCGCCACAGCGAAGAATCTCCAGCACCTGCTGAGGTACCTCAAACCCAAGCGACTGCTCTACATTGCCGATCGCGGCTGCTTCAGTTGCGGGCAGGCGATCGAGTTGGCGGACAAGGGCTTCCACTTCCTGTACTCGGTACCGTGGTCAGAAGAGCTGGCAACCCTGTACAGGGACCGAAAGCC
>CAZNXK010000271.1:0-1951 GCA_964576835.1 uncultured Treponemataceae bacterium
AATATTATTGCGTATCAACGCGATGATACGATGCTGGTGCAACGCATCTTCTACAACGAGGTAGCTAAATATGTCTCGGAGGGGGTTTGTGCATTCAATATAAACCTTGCCCATTTCACCGGATCGAGCTGGGATTCCGGCGCCATCAGAGGACCCGCGTTCTATATCGACTTCCGGAAGTAAGCCCGTTCCCAGCGGGTTCCTTCACCTGCCTCCGCAGATCGCCTCGACGATGGCGGTGAACTCTTCAGGGCTGACGAGTCCCCGCCTGTCGTTGCCCAGCTTCTTCACCGCTGCCAGGGCGGCGTTGACCTGCGCGTCATCGAGTTCGCCGAGCCCGAGCTCCTTGAGCATGTAGACGATGGAAGGTTTGCCGCTTTTCTTGCCGAGCACTATCTTCCCCTTGCGCTTCGTCAGGGCCGGGTGGGTGGCGAACATCACGAGCGGTTGCTCCATCACGAAATTTATGCCGATGCCAGATTCGCGGGTGAAGTTCCCTTCGCCGACGACAGGCTTGTTGCGCGCCACCTGGATCCCGCTCAGGTCCTCGACTAGCGAGCACAGTTCGGTGATCGCCTCGATGCGGCAGCCGGTCTTTGCCCCGTACAGCAGGTCGAGTCCCATTATAAGCTCCTCGAGCGCTGCATTGCCCGTCCGCTCGCCCAGGCCGTTGACGCAGGAGTGTACGACTTCCGCGCCCGCCCCGACGGCTGCGAGTTCCGTGGCCACCGCCATGCCGAAATCGTTGTGCGTGTGGATTTCGACCGGGAGCTTCGTGTAGTCCTTGTATTTCCTTGTCAGGTACGCGATCGCTTCGGGCGTCGCGCAACCCATGGTGTCGACGAGTCCGATCGAGTCGGGATTCGATTCCTTCATTATCGCCTCGAGCATGGCATCAAGGTCTTCCTCCCGCGCCCTGGTCGCGTCGTAGGGGAAGAACACCGCGTACAGTCCTTTGGACTTCGCGTAGTTGATGACGGGAGCTGTCTTCCGGATAACGTCTTCCCAGGTCCATTTGAACTGGTGGACGAGCTTGGGGTACCCGATGGGCACTTCGACGACGACGCCGTACGCGCCGCACGCGACGGCCTTGTCGACGTCCTCGTTCATCGCCCGCGCGAACGCGAAAATTTTCGACTTGAGTCCCAGCGAGGTGATCTCGCCTATCGCCTCGAAATCCTCGTCCGAGACGGCGGGCATTCCCGCTTCTATCCTGTCGACGCCGACGGCGTCGAGGGCCTTGGCTATGCGTACCTTGTCTTCCTTGCGGAATACCACGCCCGGCGTCTGTTCGCCGTCGCGCAGGGTGGCGTCATGGATGAGGACCTTGGCGGGCTGGGACCAGCTCGCCATCACTTCCGGCTTGAAATTATACGGGCTCACCCACCATTTGCCCTCGTTGTGGTATTGATCGCTCATGTCACCCTCTCTTCGCTTCGTCCCAGTATGCGTCCATCATCGCTAGCTTGCCGGCTTCCATCGTCTCGCCGGCAGCCGCCATGCGTTTCTCCACGTGCCGGAAACGGTGGGAGAACTTCTCCACGGCGCGGTGCATGGCGATCGCGGGGTCCACCTTGTGCTTGCGCGCGACGTTGACCACCGAGAACAGGATGTCGCCAATCTCGTCCTCGAGCATCGCGCGCTCGGCTGAGTCGTCCGCGCCGCTCGCGGCCTTCGCCTCGATCGCGTCGCAGGCCTGCCTTGACTCGCGCAATTCCTCCTCGAGCTTGTCCCACGGCCCCTGGTGGTCGGGCCAGTCGAACCCGGCCTTGGCGGCGGCTTTCTGCAGCTTGTACGAGCGCTCGAGAGGCGGAAGGGCCTTGGAGACGGCGTCGAGGACCGAGTCCTTGCGACGGCGGCCTTCCTGGTTCTCCTTGATGTCGTTCCATTGCCTGAGCACGGCTTCGGAGGTGTCGGCGTCTGAATTGCCGAATACGTGCGGGTGGCGGCG
>CAZNXK010000272.1:0-1868 GCA_964576835.1 uncultured Treponemataceae bacterium
ATCCAGGGTCGCCTTGACCGTGGCGTCGGTCTGCGAGGAGATCTCCGCGCCGACGAAGGTGAGGATCTTGTCAGTCACCTCCAGGCGCGCCGCCTCTTCGGACTGGGCCAGGCTGCCGCGGTCGCCCACGCCCACGAAGAACATGAACCCGTCCTTGTCTTGTGGAGCGGAGAGGACCCACTCCGGTGCCTTGGTCGCCCCGGGTCCCGAGGCGCCCCCGGCCAACCCCACCGCAATCGCGCACAATGAGAATCTCATCCATCGCTTCATGTCGAGCAGTCCTCCCGCGGGGAAAAGGGGGGATTCCCGCGAACCCCCCCTCGGAGTCGTACCGATCAGTCCATGCCTTCGCCGAAGACGTTCTTCACGCGATCGCGCGCGTCTTTCTCTTCCTCTGTCTTGGGCTTGGTCTTCTGGTTTTCCGCATCCAGGGCGCGGGCGATGGCGCCGTCGATCTCGGCCTTGGGCACCACGTACAGGGCCATGGCCCGGTAGTACGGGTCCGCCTTGCCTTCCTGCAGCTTCACCCAGTAGTTGTCGACCTCGCGGAGCCCCGTGACCTGGGCCTGGGCCAGGCTCTTGGTGACATTCTCCATGTAGGTCTCCACCTTGTCCTTGTCGCCGACCTGGGCGCCCACGAACTTGTTCTGCACGCGGATGGAAACCTGGCGGGCTACCTGCGTCGGCACTTCCATGCCGCGGAGGAAGGTGAGGGCCCCGTCCTTGTCCTTTCCGTCCGTCTCCATCTTGAAGACGTACGATTCCTTGTACTT
The DNA here is from genome assembly GCA_964576835.1 of uncultured Treponemataceae bacterium. Classification (GTDB taxonomy): domain Bacteria; phylum Spirochaetota; class Spirochaetia; order Treponematales; family UBA12059; genus SZUA-370. Next base: position 774 of record CAZNXK010000272.1, read on the forward strand.
GGGCTGTCCCTCGAGGTCGAAGACCGACGCGAACACCCAGTCCGGCACGGCCCCGCCCAAGGCCTTGTTCTTGTGGTCGATGACGAGGGCCTCAGTCTTCGGGTTCTCTTTCTCCTTGAGCTCACCCTTGGGTCCGCCCGCGCAGGAGAGCAGCATGAACACCAGTCCGATCAGGACCGGCACGATTACCAGCTTCTTCATCTCATTCCCTCCGTTCGTTTCTCTTGGCCTTATCGATATAGAGGCAACGCCTCTCACAGCCCTGTGGTAAAGGTAGCGCTCTTCGAGCGCATCAACACGAGCTCCATGCCCTCGAGCCCGGAGACGACGTCCTTGACCTCGAGCACTGCGTCCACCAGATCCTCCATGGAGCCGATCAGCCAGACCTCGTACTTGGTCTCCTCCGCGGACTGGGACACGGTCTTGATGTCTTTCACCCTCGCGAGGAGCTTCTTCCGGAAGTCGTTGACCAGTTTCGTGTCGGAGGAGTTCTGGAGCACCAGCTCGAACTTGATGCCGTTTTGCAGGGCCTTGCCCATGTAGGCCTTGGCCTGGTCGATGACCACCGGCATGGACTTGAACACGCTCGCCTGCACGGCGTTGAGCTTGGCGTCCTCCTGGCTCGAGAGACTCGTGGTCTTGGGACTGTTCCAGTTCTGCGTGCCCAGGAGCCGGCCCGTGGAAGCTTCGAAGGCCTTGATCGTCACGTTGGCCTGGCCGTAGTGACGAGCGCTCGAGCCGGCCCCCGAGGTCTCCCCCGTGCTCTTGGCGTCGATCTCGATATAGACGTCCGCGTTGAGCTTCTGGGCGACCCACTGGATCAGGCTCACGTCCTTGCCGCTCTGCTCCTGGTAGACCTTCTCCTGGTCTTTCTTGAGCTTCTGGACCTGGTCGAAATCTATGGTCTCCATGGTGTTGGAGACCAGGTACTCGTTTGCGACGCCCACCGCCATCTTGGCCGCGAAGGCGTCCTTGGTGCTCTCCTCGTTGAAATACACGAGGTAGGTCATCTTGTCCACGTACCGCCGGATTGTCTCCTGCTCTTCTGCCGTCGATCCTGAGGCCGCGGGCGTGCTGGAGCTCGCCGCGGCTCCG
>CAZNXK010000273.1:0-1866 GCA_964576835.1 uncultured Treponemataceae bacterium
GGTGCGCGACGCCGGCCTGAGGGTGGGCATCTCCACGCACATGCCCGCCGTGGTGGATCATGTCGAGAGCAAGGGCTGGGACGTGGACTTCTACATGACATGCGTCTACGAACGCCACCGCACCCGCGAGGAACTGAAGGCCCTGCTGGGCTACGTGCCCATCCCCATCCCCGAAGTCTACCTGGAAGAGGACCCTCCGCGCATGTGGCAGGCCATGCGCCGGACCGCAAAACCCTGTCTGGGGTTCAAGATCCTCGCGGCGGGCCGCGTGTGCGACCGCCAAGAGACGGTGGAGCACGCCTTTGAGGCGACCTTCCGGGGCATCAAGGCCGACGACGCCGTGATTCTCGGGATCTATCCGGAGTACGAGGATCAGGTGCAGCTCGACGCGGACTATGTGCGACGCTTCAGCGCCCTGAGTCAGCCATAGCCAATCTTGCGCACCGTGGCGCGTGAGTCGTTTCGCAGTGGTGGCGGATCGGTGCGGTCGGTCTTGAGGATGTATACGCCGGCGAGAAGCGTTGCGTTGGAGAAGGCCTGCTCGTCGATGCGCCACTGAACCACGGTCCGACCCTGCTGCTCGGCAAACCCGGTAACGAGGAACTGTGAGGCTTGTTGATCGCATTGCCGCGGCCCTCCCATTGCCGTCTGCGCGCGGGGGCAGTCAATCTTCCCGGCCAGCGTTCGAGCCTGCAGCCTCTTCGCGTATTCAGGAGGAAACACCAGCGCCGGAGGGATTGGGGCGGGAAGCGCATGAGTATTGACACCGGTAAGGGCTTTCCTTACACTATTCTTGTAAGGAACTTCCTTACCCTGAAAGGTAGTACCCATGATAACCAGCAAACTGACCAGCAAAGCGCAGACGACGATCCCGCAGCCCATAAGAGCCGCGCTGCATCTCAAGGAGGGGGACACAATCGCATATGCCATCGTAGGCGTAGAAGTGATATTGACCCGTGCGCCGACCGAGGCGGTGGATGATCCCTTTGCCAACTTTGACGAATGGAACTCGGAAGCGGATCGGCGGGCCTATGCCAACCTTTGATGCCTGGGACATTATCAAGGTTCCGTTCCCCTACACGGATCGGCCGGTACGGGAAAGGCGGCCTGCCCTGGTAGTGGCGTCCGGGAGCATTCAGGAGCACCATGGCCTGCTGTGGGTGATGATGATCACCAGTTCGGAGAATCGCGGTTGGCCGGGCGACGTGGTCGTATCTGACCTGAAAGTGTCCGGACTGCACGTTGCCTCCATAGTACGCACCGCCAAGATCGCCACGATTCAGGCCAAGGAATCAGACCGTGTCGGCATTTTGCCGATTGATGATCGTGTCGCGATCAGCAAGCACCTGCAGACCGTCCTGGCTGGTGCCTTGGAGACCCATCGGTAGCCATTCACAACCCGCTGGAGCAGGCGAAGAAGCGGAAGAAGGGCTGTCGTAACGATTCTATCTGTGGGGTGCGGAGTATTCCTGGCTGGCATTCGCCTCGCTGATTTCTGCCCGATCTTGGGAGCCCTCGAAGACGATACCGTTCTTCTCCGCCTTTGGCCGCTACGCCTCACGGAAAGGGGCACCCCTTTTGCACAAGTGGTACAGGATGTACAGAATGGGATGTGTTTTGCTTGGGAAGCCTGAAGCTGAGGGCACACGGGCGGCCCTTCCAGGGCAGCCGGGCCCAATGCGGGAGCCCTGCCTGACGAGTGGCCATTTTTCGTCAATTCCCTACCGGTACCCGAACTCCGCGAGGGTGGCCTCGAATCCGGCAGGCGGATCGGTCGGGGGCAGGTCGGTGCCGGAAGCCGCGAAGCGCAGCATGTTTCGCAAGAGGCGCTCCGCGGCGGGGTGACTCCCGAGCTGGCCGCGTATG
>CAZNXK010000274.1:0-1859 GCA_964576835.1 uncultured Treponemataceae bacterium
GCAACCCCGCCGCGGATGTACGGGATAATCTCGTCGAACCTGGCGGGCGTAGGCCTCTCCCGGCCAGACGGGGAAACCTGGAGGCGCATAGTCGTGGAGAAGCCGTTCGGCAACGACCTCGAGTCCGCCACGGAGCTGAACGAGCGCCTGCACGAATATTTCGACGAGGAACAGATCTACCGCATCGACCATTACCTGGGCAAGGAAACCGTGCAGAACATCCTGGTCACGAGGTTCTCCAACGTTATATTCGAGCCGCTGTGGAACAGGAACTACATAAGCCACGTGGAGATTTCATCGTTCGAGGATTTCGGGGTGGAAGGCCGCGGCGGGTATTACGACAGCTCCGGCGCGCTCCGCGACATGCTCCAGAACCACCTGATGCAACTCGTGGGCCTGACGGCGATGGAAAGCCCGGTTCAGGTCGACGCCTGGTCGATTCGCAACGAGATGCTCAAGGTGTTCCAGTCCCTGCGACCGGTCGACAGGTCTACAATCGACGACGTCCTCGTGAGGGCCCAGTACACCGGCATCCCGGGAAAGACCCCCTCGTACATCGAGGAAGCGGGGGTATCGCCCGGGTCGACCACGGAAACCTACGTCGCCCTCAAGTTCTTCATCGACAACTGGCGCTGGGCCGGCGTCCCTTTCTTCATCCGGACCGGGAAATACATGCCGACAAGGGTCACCGAGATAGTCATTCACTTCCGACCCGCGCCGCATTCGCTGTTCCCCGGCGCCGAGCATGTTCCCGGAACCGCCAACCAGCTGATAGTGAGGATACAGCCCGACGAGGGCCTCCTTGTCAAATTCGGCATGAAACTTCCCGGCGGCGGGTTCAACGTCAAAAGCGTGACTATGGACTTCCACTATTCCGACCTCAAGGACGTGCAGCTCGCCTCGGCGTACGCGAGGTTGCTCCTCGATTGCATGACCGGGGACCCGACGCTCTACACGCGCGACGACGCCATCGCTGCCACCTGGGCCTTCGTCGAGCCTATATTGTCGTACTGGAAGGATACGCCGCAGGCTCCATTATATTATTATCAGACCGGAACCTGGGGTCCGGCCGAGGCTGACGAGCTTATAAGCCCTATGGGGCTGTCCTGGCGCTATCCCTGCAGGAACATGGCCGACGACGGGGGAATGTGCGAGCTATGAACGGAGCCGTCCGCATTTTCGACGATCCGCTCTCGCTCGCGCAGGCGTTCGCCGGGGAACTTGCCGCCTCGATCGGAGCCGCGCCCGCTTACAGCATCGCGCTGTCGGGAGGCAATACCCCGCGGCTGCTGTTCGAGACGCTCGCGTTGCGCGCCGCCGGCATCGACTGGCAGGGTGTGCATTTCTTTTGGGGGGACGAGCGTTGCGTGCCGCCGGACGACAAGGACAGCAATTACCGCATGGCCAGGGAGGCACTGTTCGACAAGGTCGGCATCCCCGCGCTGAACATCCACCGAATTATGGGCGAAAACGATCCGCGTCTTGAGGCGGAACGATACAGCGATGAAATGCTCTCGACCCTGCCGCTGTTTTCAAGCACGCCACGCCTGGACTTTGTAATGCTCGGCCTCGGCGACGACGGGCACACCGCATCGATTTTCCCGCACAACATCGACCTTATCAAATCGGAGAGGCTGTGCGAGGTTTCGGCGCACCCGAAAAGCGGCCAAAAAAGGATCACGGTGACAGGCAGGGTTCTGGCGCAGGCGGCCCGTCTGGCGTTCATCGTCACCGGCGCGCCAAAGGCGCGGATGATCGCCGAAATACTCGGGCGGAAAGACGGGTACGAGGCGTACCCCGCCGGACTGTTGCACGCGATGCGCGATGACGCCCAATGGTGGCTGGACGGGGAAGCGGCG
>CAZNXK010000275.1:0-1857 GCA_964576835.1 uncultured Treponemataceae bacterium
AATTGAGACTGTCCCACAGCCACCCCTCCGCGCGGTTCCGCGGGCCTCGGCGGTAGCCATTGCCCTCCGTCATTGTTGTGTGCTATGGATAGGGAGGCCGGGAGGCTGGCATGGACAACTTCCGTTCCTACGATCAAGCACAGGGGGCCTTTCGGGCGATCATTCCGAACGATCTGCTAGAGCCGGAGCACCCGGCGCGAATCGTGGATCGGGTGGTGGAGCGGCTGGATCTGGGCGGCATCTACGGGTGGTACCAGGAAGAGGGCAGTCAGCCCTACCATCCCAAGATGATGCTGAAGGTTTTGTTCTACAGTTACCTGACGGGGACGATGAGCAGTCGGAAGATGTGGGAGGGGCTGAAGAACCGAGCGGACTACATCTTCCTCTCCGGGGACCAGATTCCTGACTTTCGGACGCTGAATCGGTTTCGCAGCCGGCATCTGCAGCAGTTACCGGGGCTGTTCGCGCAGATCGTGCATCTGTGCGCGAAGCTGGGGATGATCGACTTCAAGCATCTGGCGATCGACGGACAGAAGATCCAGGCGGATGCGAGCTGGAGGCGGAGCAAGACGAAGAAGCGGCTGGAGAAGTCGATGGCGAGAGTGACGGAAGGGATGAGGAAGCTGCTGGAGAAGGAGGTCTCGGAGGACTTCTCGCAGGAGACGAAACAGAAGCGGCTGGCGGAGCTGGCGCGGCAGGAGAAGCACCTTGTGGCGTTGAAGGGGCTGTTGGAGCGGATTGGCGACGAGCAGGCGAACATCAACATGACGGACCCGGAAGCGAAGGTGATGAGACACAAGGATGGGCGGAGTCTTCCGAGCTACAACCATCAGAGCGCGGTCGACGGGGCCTACGGGGTCAGCTGCGCGGTGAAGACCGAGGACCGCTGCGACGGGGAGTTGGACCTGTTGGAGTTGGTGGACGAGGCGAAAGAGAACACGGGGCAGGTGCATGAGGCGGTGATGGCCGACTCGGCCTTTGGGGGATACGAGGTACTGGAGAAGCTCGAGCAGGAGCAGCGGCCGGAGGAGTACTTCGTACCGGACGCGCGCTTTGCGGCCACGGAGAAGAGCGAAGAGGACAAGGGGAAGTTCGACGGCAGCCGCTTTGAGAGGCGAGAGGATGGGACGGTGATCTGCCCGGCCGGCCACCCGATGGTGCTGAAGGGGGAGAGGCAGGAAGAGAACCACACAGTCCGCAGCTACGCAGGGACCGGCTGCGAGGGCTGCCCGCTTCGGGAGAACTGCACGACGGCAAAGCAACGGACACTGAACGTCGACAGCCGGGAGCCGTTGCGGGAAGCGATGCGGGAGAAACTGCGAACCGATCGGGGCAGAGAGACGTACATGAAGCGGCAGGGGATCGTGGAAGCGGTGCATGGGGACGATCAGCGGAACAAGGGCTGGCGGCAGCACCTGCTTCGAGGGAAAGAGAAGGCGGCGCTGGAGTTCATGCTGGTGCGGATCGGCTCGAACCTGAGCAAGATCGCAAGGTACAGGCCAGGGGAGCTGCTGGCGCTGGGATAGAGTGGAACTGCGAGAGAACGTTATCGGGTAGCTGGGTCAGAGGGAGCGCGGGGAAAGTGGGCCGAGTGGCGGTGAGTGCCTGAGAGCAGGACACACCGGGGATCGACGACAGGCGCCCGGAGACCCGGGTGAGAGCCTGGCGGGCACCTAGGGAGCCTGGACCCCGGCCCCGGCGGTCCGCCGCAGGGACAAGGGACCGCTCCGAAACCGTGCCGTGAGACAGCCTCAATTGCACCGGGATGACGCCAAGCTCCTTCAGCGTCTCCTCCCCGATTCGGCTCAGCCTCGCGCTGCATCCGCAGATCTTCTGCTCCTCGGGTATGCCGTGCAC
>CAZNXK010000276.1:0-1850 GCA_964576835.1 uncultured Treponemataceae bacterium
AGGGACTCCCCGAGGTGGAGGTGATAATTGACCGCGACCGCGCCTATGACTTCGGTGTAAGCGTCCAATCGATAGCGAGGGAAATAGACGCGAGCGTCGACGGTATCACCGTCACGACCTACCGCGAAAAAGGCGACGAGTATTCGGTAAAGCTGTTCCTTGAACAGGCCGACAGGCAGAAAGTACCCGACCTCGAACGCATCCACGTGCAGGGGACGAACGGCCGCTACGCCGTCGCCAACTTCGCGACGCTGCAGAAGGGCGTCGGCCCGGTCAGCATATCCCGGGAGAACCAGAGCCGCATCATCCATGTAACCGCCAATATCACGTCGGACAGGCGTGCGGGCGATGTGGAGAAGGATATTGACAAGCTCATAACCGGGAACATCGTCGTGCCGGAAGGCATATCACTGTCGCAGGCTGGATCATGGGGAGAAGTGATGGAAACGGCCGGCGTATTCCTTCTCATCATCACGATGGCCCTGCTGCTGGTATTCGGCGTGATGGCCGGCCAGTACGAATCGTTCAAGGATCCTATAATCAATATGTTCACGATACCGCTGCTCATCATAGGCGTCGTGGCGGTGTATGTCATCTCCGGCGAAACCCTGACGATGTTCACCGCCATGGGCGTCGTGATGCTCATAGGCATCGTCGTCAACAACGGCATCGTCCTCGTCGACTACACCAACCTGCTCGTCCGCCGGGGCGAGAGCGTCCGTGAGGCCTGTGTGACCGCCGGCGTCTCCCGCCTCAGGCCCATCCTGATGACGACGCTGACAACCATACTCGGGCTCATGCCGATGGCCTTCTCGTCGGGCGAGAACGCGCAGATGCTCAAGCCGATAGGCCTGACGGTGCTCGGCGGCCTCACGTCGGCCACGCTTATAACGCTGTTCTTCATACCGGTCATCTACTCGTTCTTCAACGAGAAACGCTCCAAGCCGGTCAAGGAGGCCGTCAAATGACCAGATTCGAGATAATCGCCAACCATTCGGTCCAGGACGACATCCTTGAAGGACTGGAAGCAGCCATTCCGGAGTTCCTTTACTCGGTCGTGCCGGTCGTGCACGGCCGGGGGTCGGGTACGCGCAAAATGGGCACCGCGACCTGGCCCGAGGAAAACTTCCTGCTGATCGCGTATATCGATGACGACCGGGCCAGGGCCGCACGGAATGTGGTGTCCGCGATCAAGACCCGGTTCCCTACCGAGGGCATCAAGCTGTTCGAGCTCGTCGAAGCCCGCGATGCTCGATCCGCGGAAGGGGCGTACGCGGCTACGTCCGCGGAAGCCGCACCATCGATATGACCTCGGTTATCACTGACTTGTCGAAGACCGCCGTTACGACGGCCGTCCTGTCGTTTCGCGTCGCGCGGTTCACCAGCCTGACCGTACCTTCACACACGGGTTCTCCCTGCCTGTCGCACATCGTCACTTTCTGGCCCGCCTCGGGCAGCGGAAGATACTCGTACGGGAAGCGTATAACCGCTTCGTCTCCCGATCCGTCTTTGATCGTCACGGCAAGACCGGGGCACGCCGGTATGCACAGCCCGCAGGCCGTGCATTTGGAGAGGTCTATCACGGGCAGGTTGGTTATGGGAATGCCGACGACAATCGCGCCGCGGGGGCAGGCCGTCTCGCATGGATTGCACGGTATTTCCTCTATGCACTCGACGCAAAGGCAAGGGCCAGCCGCGAGCTGCCCGGCGTTCGGCAGCATGCCGGCGGCCTCGAGCTCCGCTATTGACGGCGCCCCGGTCGTTTTCAGTCCGCAGCCAGAACTCATGAAGCCCTCCCTTCGGCGTCGGCGCGCGCAGCGTCGGCGCGCGCGGCGTCGAGCACGGTGGCC
>CAZNXK010000277.1:0-1843 GCA_964576835.1 uncultured Treponemataceae bacterium
GCTCGCTTGCGCACAAACCGCGCCAACTTAACGCGCTACCGGTTAAGCGTATGTTGTGCGGACGCTTCGCGCGGAAAAATTGAGATTAAGAAACATCGCTTGACATATATTGATAAGTACAATATATTGTACCTGTTAACAGGAGGACAATATGGATGCTGTATCGTATTCCGATCTACGCCAGAATCTAAAGACCTATATGGACAAGGTTTATTATGACCATGATCCACTGATAATTACTCGAAAGAATAATGAAAATCTTATTTTATTGTCTATGAGTGAATATAATAGCCTTTTAGAAACAAATTATCTATTGAGCAACGAAGCAAATTCTGATCATTTGAAGAAGTCGATTGAGCAGTATAGAACTAAGAAAGTATCTAGCCATGAGTTATTGAGAGATGAATAAACTATTTACAGATGAAGCTTGGAAAGACTATTTATACTGGTTTGAAGTAGACAAGAAGCAAATAAAGAAAATTAATGACTTAATAAAGGAAATTGATAGAGCTCCATTTGAAGGAATTGGGAAGCCGGAACCACTTAAATATAATTTAAAAGGCTTTTGGTCCAGACGAATAGATCATGAACATCGAATAATATATTCGGTTGAAGATAATCAAGTAATTTATATTTCATTTAGATTTCATTATGAATAAGAAACGCACAACAATCGCTTCAACCGGATAGCGCTATTGTCACGGTTTGTGCAGCCTTCCACGAACGGAAGAAGCCTGGCATGAGAGGCACAAACCGCGCCAATGTACGCACTACCGGTTAAGCGTATGTTAGAGAGAGCGCTCCGCGCCAGGGGGATTACCGTTGAAGATCGCCTTCGGCGAAGATAGTTAATGTTCGCCTGCAGCGAGGATAGTGCAGGATCGCCTACGGCGAGGATAGTAAAAGGACTTGAAGATACGAAGATAATTAATGTTCGCCTGCGGCGATGATAGTGCAGGATCGCTTACGGCGAGAATAGTAAAAAGACATGAAGAGATGAAAATTTATAGTGTTCGCCTGTTGCGATGATAGTGCAGGACCGCCTGCGGCGAGGATAGAAAAAAGACTTGAAGAGGCAAAGATAGATAATGTTCGCCTGCGGCGAGGATAGTATTGAAGATCGTCTTCGACGAGGATTGTGTAAGATCGCCTTCGGCGAAGATTAAGAAAAAATCTCTAACAATCGCTTCAACCGGATAGCGCTATTGTCACGGTTTGTGCTGCTCGCTGACGCTCGCTTAACGCACAAACCGCGCCAATGTACGCGCTACCGGTTAAGCACATGTTAGCTTGACCCTGCGGGCGAAATGTAATTGTACTTATAAATAGTTCATCCTAGTTGAATGAATAAGAGTGAATAATCGAATACTCGATACTGCTTTCTTTATGTCCTATATTGAACCAGATAAAGATGAGGATATTCTCTGTGAAAAACCCAATTGCTACGTTAATGACTGCCATTCTTTTCTTATTAATTGCACGGACAATAATAAAGAGTATCAGATATTCAGGGGAGAGAAATCATGCTGGAAACAAATATTGGGGACATAATTCATGGATGTCATCTTGCACTATTGAGATATATGATAATGACATATTTATAAATCCAGATTTAGGTCAGAGTTATGTAATTAATATCAGCACTATAAGATCAATAGGATATATAAATCATCTCTTTCAATTTGTAAGAATTGAATATATAGATATGAATGGAGAATTAAAAATTGGAAAATATGATATTATTGCACCTAATAAATTTATTGAAAAAGTGGAAGAGATAAGAAAAAGCTAACAATCGCTTCAACCTGAGTCAGCGGTTTGTCATGGTTTGTGCGTCGCTACG
>CAZNXK010000278.1:0-1840 GCA_964576835.1 uncultured Treponemataceae bacterium
GCTGGTTTTTACAGATTCCTCATGGCAGTCGTATGCGAATGCGGCCACGATTTTTATCGCTTCATAAAGCGTCGAATAATAAATACTTAACGAGGGTTCGTGGCACATTTTGCGAAGCATTTTTAGTAGGGTTTCAGGCTCCATGGTATTCTCCCTTGCTAATTATTTCCAAAGCCTCTTTTAGCCCGTCGTACCGGCCAACGTCATATTCAAGAGTACTACCGGGTGCGCCATTTTGCTTGTCTGCTTCGTATGTCACCCGGGCGTGGTCCTTCGCGTTCTCTAGTCGGTTAATTATCTCGTCTAATTTATTCATGATACTGCCTCGATCATGCCATTGACGGCCCGCTTAATTTGTATAAGCTCTTCGTCCGTTTGATGGTCGTATCTCTTCGTAGTCGCCGAATCGGTATGCCCGACGCTATGGCTTGTAATTTCCAGGCCGACTTGGGAACGAAGCTGGGAAACGTAGGAATGCCGGAAGCAATGGAACGAGCGCCCTAGTAATTCCACGCCGCTGGCTTCTATTCCTTTAACCAAGGCGGTATTCAATACGCATCGGGTTATCGGTACAAAATTGTTGGTGCCGTATAGCACAAAAGGATTAGCAGGACGCGGAGAATTATTTCTGTATTTCTTTAGTGCGAATACCAAGGCATCCGGCAACGGCACATTTTCCCGGACGCTCCCGCATTTTGGTGGGCATAGCCGCCGATCGCAGTTCGGTTGATATTGTTCCAGGATATTAATATAGCCGTCGTCAAGGTGAACGCTGATCCATCGCAGGCCTTGAAGCTCGCCAAGGCGTGCTCCCGTAGTCGCGGCAAGCATCGCTGCAATTTTAGCGCGTTGGTCCGGCCATGACGCGGTATACATTTTTTCAAGCTCGGCCTTCTCGAATGGAATTCGTGATATTTTTATTTCTTTTACGCGATGAACAGCGGTCAAGGGATTCACGGTCAAGCGGTCTAGCTCTACTAGCCACGTCAACGGAACATTTAAGGCGAGTCTTACATTATTTACCCGGCTCATGGAATGCCCGCGAGACTCGATTAGCTTGATCGCCCAAGCCCGCCACGCAAATAGTTTTTGTTTCGATAAGTCGCTAAGGACTATGACGCCGTTTTCTTTAGCCCAAGGAATGAAATATTTTCTTAATAACTGTAGGCTCTGGCTAATATACGAAGTGGTAATATGGAAGCCTTCTGCACGTCGTCCAATAAAATACTCCGAATCGTACTGCCAAAATTCCGTTAAGAAAGATTCAATATTTTCTTTATTTATAGTCGGGAATATTTTGGCTAGTTCCTCTTGCGCAATACGTCGCGCTTCCGATTCATTGCCAGTATGTATCGTAATCATTTTGTTATATTTTAGCTTGCCATCCGGGCTTCGATCCTTGGAAGGCAAGCCAGCGATAAAGAACGTCTTCCCACGCTTCGGGCTGGTTTTTGGATACTTTTTCTTTAGTAGATGGTATTTTATCGTTTCCATATATTTATTATAGGAAACCAATGTACCATTTTTCGTTGAAACGACGTGTCTGCTCATAAACTACCCCTTGCGATCACGGGTAGTTGCTAAACGGGTATCGAATAAACACCGAATTTTACGGTAAATTGATACGGCCTCCGTCCTGTATCTCTTTACTGTGCAATAAATAAGGCTGTATGGATGTTCTAGCCTTATAATCGCTTCAACCTGAGTCAGCGGTTTGTCACGCATTTTGCTGTCACTGCGCAAGTACGCTACGTTCGGCAAAATACGCGCCAATTCCGCTTCCCAGGTTAAGCGTATGTTCCACGTACTCGCTTCGCTCGATCAGCTACACATTTGTAGT
>CAZNXK010000279.1:0-1836 GCA_964576835.1 uncultured Treponemataceae bacterium
CTGTTGAAGGCGTCGGTCAGCTCCGCGGCCAGCCTGTCGGCCATCGACTTGCCGGACCTTCCGCGCGAGGCGTTGATGATCCATCGCATTGCCAGCGCTTCGCGGCGTACATCCCGGATCTCTATCGGAACCTGGTATGTAGCACCACCCACGCGGCGGGATTTCACCTCCACGACCGGCTTGACATTGTCCATCGCCTTCATGAACGCCTCGAGCGCCGGCGCTCCGGATTTCTCCTGAAGCTGGCCGAGGGCATCGTAAACAATGGAGGTGACGATGGACTTCTTGCCTTGCCACATCATCCTGCAGATGAATTTAGTTATTGTTATGCTGTTGTAGCGAGCATCGGGCTGGTGGCCACGATCCTCGGTCTTCTTTTTCCGTCCCATGATCCGTCCCCTTAGGCCTTGGGCCGCTTGGCGCCATATTTGGAGCGCGACTGCTTGCGGTCCGCGACGCCCAAGGTATCCTTGGCGCCTCGAATGATGTGATAGCGCACACCCGGGAGATCCTTGACGCGACCACCGCGCAGCAGCACGACCGAGTGCTCCTGCAGGTTGTGGCCGACGCCCGGGATATAGGCTGTCACTTCGATGCCGTGGGAGAGGCGCACACGGGCGACCTTCCTGAGGGCCGAGTTCGGCTTCTTGGGCGTGACCGTCATGACGCGGGTGCAAACTCCACGCTTCTGGGGGCACTCGTTGAGCGCCGGGCTCTTTGTCTTCCAGACAGACTGCTTGCGGCCCATCCTGATAAGCTGGTTGATCGTTGGCATTAAACCATCATCTCCTGTTGTGGCCGGGCGTCAGCATCGCCAGGCTCGTTTGTTCGGTACACGCGAAAGTTGCATTCAGCGCGTCGGTGGAACGCGCTGAGCATAGACAATAGAATTCTTGGGGGCACCGTGTCAATCAGTCTCCTCGGTCTCCTCGGCCTCTTCCACTTCGTCCTCTACGGGGCTGAACCCGTCATCGTCCTCGAAGGCCGTATCCTCTTCGAACGCGGGCTCCTCGACGAAAGGCGCCTGCTCGTCGCCCAATGGCAGGACTGAAAGCTCCCGCTCCTTGCGCCTTTGCTCCGCGACCTCCGCGACGTACGCGTCGAGGTCATCGTGTTCGCCGTCGGAAAGCTGTATGCCCTTGTACTGGCGCATTCCCGTGCCGGCTGGTATCAAATGTCCTATTGCCACGTTCTCCTTGAGCCCGTGAAGCGCGTCTACAGCGCCCGCTATCGCGGCATCGGTAAGCACGCGGGTGGTTTCCTGGAACGAGGCGGCCGATATGAACGAGTCTATCTTCAGCGAGGCCCTCGTGATGCCCATGAGCAACGGCCTGGCGATCGACGGCTGGCCGCCCTCTGACAGGACGCGGCGATTCTCTTCGTGGAACCTGAACTTGTCGATCTGCTGGCCATAGATGAAGCGGGTATCGCCAGGTGCGACTATTTCGACCTTCTTCATCATCTGGCGAACGATGACGCCGATGTGCTTGTCGTTGATCGTCACGCCCTGGAAACGGTAGACCTGCTGGATCTCGTCCATGATGAAGCGCTGGCACGAATGTTCGCCCGCTATGTTGAGGATGTCGTGGGGGTTGGGGTTGCCGTCGCAGAGCTTGTCGTTGGCTTCGACGACGTCTCCGTCGCGTACCAGCAACCTGCGTCCCATCGGAACGAGATGCTTGTATTCCTTGCCGAAGAGGTCAAGGATGATGATGACGCGCTTGCCCTTGACGATGCCGCGGAACGACACCTTGCCGGAAACCATCGCGAGTACTGTCGGGGTCTTGGGCTTGCGTGCCTCGAAAAGCTCGCCTACCCGCGGGAGGCCACCCACGA
>CAZNXK010000280.1:0-1830 GCA_964576835.1 uncultured Treponemataceae bacterium
TGCAGCCCTCGGCGACGAAGGCGTGGAAGGTGTTGGTCATGAAGGCCGGGTTGGGCGACAGTATACCGAGCGGCACCACCATTTCGGCCTTGTAGCCTGTCTCCTCGAGCAACTCGCGGGCGACGGCCGCGGCCGGATCCTCGTCCGGCTCGACGACGCCGCCGGGAAACTCCATGGACAGGTGCCTGGTTCCGTGGCGGAACTGCCTGATCATCACGAACGACCGGCCTTCCGGCGTTTCGACGACCGGTATGACGCCCGCCCAGTCAAGAGCGTCGACCGAGAAGAACGTTCCCTGTTTGCCTCTCGTGGACTGGCGCTCGCTCGAACTGACCCTGAAAATCTTGCAGTCGAGCAGCTTCCTCGAAGAAAGTTCTATCCACGGATACGGCTTGTTCATGCATCCAGCCTAATCCTAATCAAAGCGCCAGGCAAGAAGCGCCGCCAGGAGCCCGACAGGCGGTTTCATGGCACTATGGAGGGTTTCGCCTTTTGTCGATTGAAAAAAGCGCAGAAACGATTTGACATATGGCCCCCCGCGTTGTTTACTGTTCCGGTTGGTCCGGCCAGTTCGTCGTGACTCGGCGGGCCTTCACTCATCGTCATAAAGGAGAACACTCATGAAGAAGACACTTCGCGTCATCTGCGCCCTTGCCGTCGCGCTGTCGGCCGTCGGCTGCGCAAAGAAGGCCGAACCGGTAGCCGCTCCGGCAGCCGTCGTCGCACCGTACAAGGTAGCTTTCATATACATAGGCGTCCCCGGTGACCTCGGCTGGACCCACGAGCACGACGTCGGCCGGCTTGCCCTCGAGGCTGCCTTCGGCGACAAGGTCAAGACCGCCTACATGGAGAACGTCCCCGAAGGCCCGGATGCCACCCGCGTCATCCGTCAGTACGCCCAGGACGGCTACGACATGATCTTCGCCACGTCGTTCGGCTACATGGACCCGATGGCGGAAGTCGCCGCCGAGTTCCCCAAGGTCAAGTTCGTGCACTGCTCCGGCTACAAGACGTCAGACAACATGTCCACGTACTTCGGCAGGATATACCAGGCCCGCTACCTCTCCGGAATCGTGGCAGGCAAGATGACCAAGACCAACATCATCGGCTATCCGGGCGCCTTCCCGATTCCCGAAGTCGTCCGCGGCATGAACGCGTTCACCCTCGGCGCCCGCTCGGTTAACCCGAAGGTCCAGGTCCGCGTCGTGTGGACGAATACCTGGTACGACCCGGTCAAGGAGCGCGAGGCCGCCGTGGCCCTGCTCGACGCCGGCGCCGACATCATCGCGCAGCACCAGGACACCGTCGAGCCGCAGAAGGCGGCCCAGGAGCGCGGCAAGTTCTCCATCGGCTATGACTCCGACATGCGCAAATTTGTCGGCGACTCCGTCCTTACAAGCCCGGTCTGGAACTGGGGCGTTTATTATGTCGACACGGTCCGCAGGGGAATGGACGGCACCTGGAAGAGCGGCCAGTACTGGGAAGGCCTCTCCGCCGATGTGGTCCGCCTCGCCGATTTCAGCCCCATCGTTCCGCAGGATGTCCGTGACCTGGTCGCCACCCAGAAGGTGAAGATAGTCGGCGGAACCTGGGACGTGTTTACCGGCCCGATCAAGGACAACACAGGCAAGCTCCGCGTCAACGAAGGCGCCAAGATGTCGGACGGCGAGCTGCTCGGCTTCGACTGGCTCGTCGAAGGCGTGGTAGGAAAAGTACAGTAACAGGCAATCGGGCGGGGCGCTCAATTTTTTGGGCGCCCCGCCTTCCCCGAATCCCGTCCCGCGCGGCGAATAATCCCAACGAAGGCAATAAACAATGACAGAAACCGCC
>CAZNXK010000281.1:0-1801 GCA_964576835.1 uncultured Treponemataceae bacterium
TCTTCAAGGGTGGGCAGGTTGATCCGGCCGACCTCGTAGGGATCGATGTAGTCATAGTACAGGCCAGTCTCCGCCTGGCGGAACCAGCGGCGCATGATCGCCGACACTTGGTCGGCTGCGGACTGGATGGGCGAGGACGGGGTGGAAAACGGCCGGGCTGTCACCGAACTGCCCTCCTCGACAGTGCCGAGCTAATGCAACTGGACTACCGCTTTTTCGCGGCTTCGGCAAGGGTAATAGTTCACCGGTAGTTCGTCGGGGCGGACTTGCCTTCCAGCCTGATTTTGATTACCCTCGTCCCCATGGGGGGAGAAGATAGTCTACGGCATCGAGGTCACTGCTGAACAGCTCGACTTCGTCCGCCGGCTGATCACAGACAATCCCACCGACAGCCGCCGCCAGCTGTCCTACAAGCTGTGTGACGCCTGGAATTGGATCCAGCCCAACGGCGTTCGTCGGGACCTTGTCTGCCGTAGTTTCCTCCTCGCTCTTGAACGCAAGGGACACATCAAACTTCCGCCTCCCCGATGTGCTCCCCTCAATCCCCTGGCGAATCGTCATCCGCCCCCAAAGATCGACGTGGATGAATCCCCGATCCTAGCAGCCATCGGCGAGCTGCTTCCCGTGCAGGTGCAGCTTGTGCGTCGAACCTGCTGGGAGAAGCTGTACAACAGCCTGCTCGCCCACTACCACTACCTCGGCTACTGCTATCCGATCGGGGAGCAGCTGAAGTATCTCGTCCGCTGGCAGGACAGACCGATCGCCTGCATGGGATGGAGTTCCGCGGTTCGGCATCTGGCCCCTCGGGATCGGTTCATCGGATGGACGGCCGAGCAGAGAAAGAACAACCTGCGGCTCATCGGCTATCAGACCCGCTACCTCATCCTGCCCTGGGTGAAGGTCAAGAACCTCGCCTCCTACTCGACAGTCACAAGTTCTCCCGCCTCTCTGACCCCCGTCAGAGGTCGGCGTCGCGTTTCAGCAACTCCATGTTCAGGATAGTCATCTCCTCGACGAGAGCAAGCAGCCGTTTGTAGTTCTGTGAGTACTCCCGGGCGAGCGCGACTCGTTTTTGCCCCAGGTAGATCAATCGTGTGCGCTTATCCTTGTTGAGCGAGAAGTAGGGTTGCTTGTTGCGGGTGCCGATGACGACCACCGACCCCCGCATCAGCGGGCCGAGGCTTGCGATCGCCTGCTGAAGTTTCCGTACCTGCCGCTGCATCGCGAGCACTTTCTGCCGCTGACTCCGCTGCTGACTCATGCGGACCTCCTTGTGATCTTGGACTATGCTGTATAGCATAGTCCAAGGGCAAATCGTTGTCCACGACAAAATGGAGGAAAGCATGATCGCCTATGTCGAGGAGCTTATGCGGGCGCTGCGCCCTGCGTTCACGCGGCAGGCCGCCTTTGCCTGGTTCGTGGTCGCCTTCGCCGGAGTGGTCACGCGCAACGACCTCTACGGGGTCAGTTCGATCGTCCGGGCTCTAAGCCTAGCCCCGGTGTACTATCCGGCACTGCTGCACTTCTTTCATTCCAGCGCCTGGACCGCGGAGGGGCTCTTCCGCCAGTGGCAACAGTGGCTCATGACGCAGCCGGTCGTCGAACGGGTTGCCGGGCGTATCGTGATCCTCGGCGACCACACCAAGCAGCCCAAGGATGGGCGTCGTATGCCGCAGGTTACCACGATGCACCAGGATTCCGAAACCTCCAGCAAACCCTCCTTCTTCCGCGGTCATCACTGGGGTTGTCTCAGCCTGCTCGGCCAAGCTGCCGGCAAGCGTTTCGCCTTGCCTTTGTGGGC
>CAZNXK010000282.1:0-1790 GCA_964576835.1 uncultured Treponemataceae bacterium
ATCAATCGCGCCGTCATTTGGGCAATTCGATCCGTGACCGTCGGTATGCCCAACGTAAGCGCTACCATCACCCCATCAGGCACAGTGCGAAAAGCAGGGTAGACTTCCGGCAGGAGGCCCTGCATGAGAACACCTCAAGAAGCACAGTTGGCATTGATCGAAGAGCGGATAGCCAGCGGCGAGACGATCCGTTCATTCTGTGAGCGCAAAGGGATTTCAGTAGACAGTTTCAAACGCTGGCAAAAGGTCAAGCGCCGGCGGCAATTGGGAGCCACGGCCGGCGACTTCTTGCCAGTCGTCATCAAAACGCCGGACGGCGATCAAGCCGCCTGCCGAATCATGGTCGGAAATCTGGTCAGCATCGAATGCAGCAGCACCACCGCGCCAGCGGCTCTGGAGTTGGCCTTGCTGGCGGCGGTACGCGTATGTGGCCGGACCTGAGCGCGCTGACCATATACATCCGGCCGGGTCGGACCGACATGCGCAAGCAGATCGACGGCCTGGCCGAACTGGTTGTCCAAGGCATGGGGCGACAACCGTTTTCTGGCGACATTTTCCTGTTCTGCGGCCGGGACATGACGATGATCAAGGGCCTGTACTGGGACCGCAACGGCTTCTGCCTGTGGACCAAGCGCATTGAGCGCGGCAGCTTCCCTTGGCCGCGCCAGGTTGATGGCGACAACCAGGCTGTCGTCCTTACCCAGGCGGAACTGGCCATGATCCTGGATGGGATCGATTTCCGCAAACGCTTTCAAAATTTGAATTATTCAAGAATTGCCTGATTTTTCAGTAGCCTGCCAGCCGGAACCATGATAGAATTCCGGCATGGCAGGCGCTAGTAATAAAAACAAAGCATTCATCGATGAGCTTGAACGACAAAACGCTGAGCTGCGCCGCGCCATGGCCGATCGTGATACAATCATTGCTGAGCGTGATGCAATCATAGCTGATCAAACCACCGCCATCGCCGAACAGACTCAAGAACTGCAGGCGGCAAAAAATTATCTTGAAACACTGAAGCGCATGTTGTTCGGCCCCAAGAGCGAACGAGTGGCCGAACCGGCCGCCGGGCAAGGTCTCCTCTTCAACGAGGCGGAAGCCGACAGCGGCCAGGATGATACGGACACGGCAGCCGCAGAAGCTGCGCCTGAAAAAGTCAAGCGAACCAAGCCGGCACACAGCGGGCGGCGCCGGCCGGCCGGGAACTTCAAGCGCGTCGAAATCGTCCATGAACTCTCCTGCGAAGACTCCGCCTGCCCGTGGTGCAACTGCCAACGCCCCAAGATTGGCGAAGAACGCAGCGAAGAGTACGAGATCATCCCGGCCCAGCTGATCGTCAAGGTCCATGTCCGCTTCAAGTATGGCCCGTGCCAGTGCGACGATTTCGCTGGCCACGACGAGAAGACCATCGTCACTGCGCCCGGCCCGGTCAAGATCGCGCCGGGCAGCCTCTTGTCGAACAGCACGGCGGCTTTCATCATCGTCAACAAGTTCTGCGACGGCTTGCCCTTGTACCGCCAAGAAGCCCTGTTCGCGCGCATGGGCCTTGATTTGGCGCGCGGCACCATGGCCCGCCACGTCATTCGCGTGGCCAAAGCCTTACAACCGCTCATGGACTGCCTGCAGCGCGATATCCGCAATTCTCCAGTGCTTGGGTTCGATGAGACCGAGGTGCAAGTCCTCAAGGAAGATGGCCGACCGCCGACAGCGGCCTCGAGGATGTGGATAGCCCGCGGCTTCACCGCCGATGAAGAAGCCAAGCCTTTCGTCTGGTTCGCCTACCACGACTC
>CAZNXK010000283.1:0-1746 GCA_964576835.1 uncultured Treponemataceae bacterium
ACGGAGCTTTGCAAGGTCTTGATAAGGCCGAAACGGCCGAAAAACATGGAGAGGCGCAGGTCAAGGTCTGGCGACGCGCCTATGACATAGCCCCGCCGCCTTTGACCAAGGACGACCTGCGCTATTCGGGCAAGGATCCGCGCTACGCCGACCTTGACGAGAATGATATTCCCCTCACCGAGTGCCTCAAGGATACTGTCGCCCGCGCGGTCCCGTTCTGGTACAGCGATATCGCGCCGGCCATCAAGGACGGCAAAAAGGTGATCATCACCGCGCACGGGAACAGTCTCCGTGCCTTGGTGAAATATCTGGATAGTATCGGCGACGCCGAAATAGTCGAACTGAATATTCCGACTGGCATTCCCTTGGTGTATGAATTGGACGAAAACCTGAAGGCCGTTCGGCATCGCTATTTAGGCGACGAGGAAATGGTCAAGGCTGCGACTGCCGCTGTAGCCGCCCAAGGGAAGAAAGCTTAAAAGGCGACCGACTTTTAAAATAACCTCATATCCTTGCGCCTATAGGCGGCATGAGTTACGCTTTTGAAGAATTGACCCCTTACGGTCCGCATAACGGAGGCATAGGAATGCTCGACAACCTATCGGTTCTGGCCAAGTTGATTCTTCAAGGAATCGTTAATTTCATATTGATAGCCTTTTTGTGCGTAACCGCTTATTGGGGCCTCCTGACGCTTAGTCACATGCTCGGCGAAGCAGGTAATTCCGCCGTCTTGCTCCGTGCTCAAATGACTGCCGATATGAAACACGATGTGACTAAGAGCAATGTACTGGCTGCGTTGAATACAACGGCAAGTGCTTCATTCAGCCTTCAGGATAAAACCCAGGCCAACGCTACATTCATGAATGACAAAGAGATTTTTGTACAAAGCCTTGATACCTTGGACAAGGGCGGACTGAGCGAGGCAACCCGCGCTATCTTGACGACAGTAAGGCAGGAGACCGCCGTATATCTGACGAGCGCCGAAACTATCATCGACTTGGCTTTTTTGGACCACTCCGCCGCCAAGGCAAAATTTTCAGGGTTCGAAGCGGAGTTCAAGGTTCTTGAAAAAAGCATGAGGGAGTTGGGTGACGCTGTCGAACAAGAGATCAAGGCAACATCAATGCGGGGTTTCGCGTTGAGTCATAGAGCCCAAGTGTATTTGGGAATCATCGCATTGCTCGCATTGCTGTCTTTGGTGTTTTTAACCGCGGTTTTGACGCGAGCCATCAGTCAACCTCTGCGACTAGCCACTGATCATGTCAAGCAGATCGCGAAAGGTGATCTAAGTTCGAATATTGATCAAAAAAGGCTAAAACGCCGCGACGAGATCGGTGATTTGTATCGCGGTATGAATCAGATGTCGCAGGACTTGCGTTCCGGACTCAGCGATGTCGCTACCGCCTCCAATTCTTTGGATAGCCTTAGTCAACAGCTTGCCGGCCAGACCCAATCCGCCATTGCCGCAGTCGAACAGATAGGCGTATCCGTGGCCAAAGTTGGTGAACAGGCGATTAACCAAAGCGCCAGCGTGACCGAGACTCACGCCACATTGGATGAAATTTTGGCGAATCTGGAAGGACTCAACCGACTGATTGGCGAGCAGGCGGCCGGCGTTACCGAAAGTTCGGCCTCGATAGAGCAGATGATGGCCAATATCCAGGCTGTCAGTAAAAGTACCGACTCGTTGGGCGAGGCATTCAATGCCCTGGAAACTGCCTCAAACCAAGGGCAAGGCCAGCTCCA
>CAZNXK010000284.1:0-1737 GCA_964576835.1 uncultured Treponemataceae bacterium
GAATGGTATCGTACTACTTATTATTCAAATATTGAATACGTTGAAGTATCCCGTCAAAGTTCAACTTGGGCCATCTTCGCTTTTCTCCTGTCATTGATGCCGTTCAACAGCAAAGGTATAACAGCAATAATGGCAAAACAGGCGCTGATTTTAAAAACCGCCACTATCCCATATCTGTCGATGACTATCCCGAATAGCAAAGGAGCCAGTACCGAAGCGATTCCGTTTACGAAAGATCCAATACCGAACGCCTTGTCATAAAGCCTTTTATCATCAACGGAATTTGCGATTATTGTATTGATGACCGGCACCGTTCCTTTCGTTACTGTTCCGAGTAAAACGGAAATGGCGACGATAAGTAAAATGCTCTTGGTACTGCTCAATCCGATCAACAGGACGGCCATGATTATCTCGGAACATATAAAAACCCGCTTGCTTCCAAGCTTATCGGTTATTTTACCTGAAAAATACTTCCCGAGCATATTGCCGATAAAAAACGCTCCGGACAATGCCCCTAGCAGCGCCGTGGACGCTCCGCGATGGATGTACAAGAATGGGATAAAAACGAAAAGAGTCGAGCTCGCGAACGCGTCGATACAACTACTTGCTATGGCGAAAATATAACGTGTATTGCAGTGCAAACCATGTACAGTCTCGTTCGCGCTTCCGGATGCGGTCCATATCGCGCTTTTCCTGGCAATGCCGATGAAGGCGACTATCATTAATAATGGAACCAAGCCATAGATAAAGGCGGCGTTTCTCCAACTCGAAATTGAAACCAACAGGGTAACGCATGCGGCGATGGTAATCCTGCCGATATCTCCTATCGCGGTAAAGCTCCCCATTTTCCGTCCTATCTCGTTCGGCTTGCTGATACGGGCGATCAGGGAAAAACTGACAGGATGGAAAATACCGAAACCGATCGAGGCAAGAATAAATGCCCCTGCCAGAGTCGGGAATCCCGGCGAGAATGCCAGAATCAAAAACGAGCAAGAGTATAAAACGGCCGCGATGATCAGGACCCTGAATCCACCAAGCTTCCTTGAAATCGTGGCGGCGGGAATCGCTAGAAACACTCCGGAAACGCCAAGTATACTGGTCAAGACGCCGATTTTACCGAAGTCAAGATTCAGGCTTTTTTGAATGAAGGGAAGCAGCATCGGCAAACTCGCCAACCAACCATCATTCATGACATGCAAGATATACAGAGTTTTGATCGGGATCACCGTGTATTCCTATGGTTATTCCGTATGCTGCGCCTGTTTTCTATCTCCAACATGCCTGCCCCCATCAATGTACCGGATTTCCGCCTTTGGCCAATCCAGCGCGCGCACGAGCATCGTCGCCATCAGTATATGCATACCTTCCGTCTATTGGAAGTATCTCGATATTTCCTTCAAAGAACCTGTCGACTATCCTCCTATTGATTATCCCTTAGAGTTTGAAAACACTTGATACCTGTTTAATTGCCAGCCCCCGATCAGGATCGATCTCTTTATACAGCTTTTCGATTGCATCGAAGTCTTTTCTTATTCAATGAACCTTTTATACATCATGTGTTCTTTCTTGAATTGTACCAGATCCCACAAATTGCCGTACAAATCCTTGAATACCGCTACTGTTCCGTACTCCATCTCTTTTGGTTCCCGAACGAATTCAATCGCTTTGCTCTTGTATGATTCATAATCCCTCCAAAAATCATCCGTACTTAAAAACAGGAATACCCTTCCCCCGGCC
>CAZNXK010000285.1:0-1737 GCA_964576835.1 uncultured Treponemataceae bacterium
GGTGTACACATCGTAGAAGACCGCCAGCAGAACGACCATCGCCTTGACCACATACTGGTAGTGCTGGCCCAGGTTCATAAGGGACATCCCGTTGTTGATGGCGCTCATTACCAAGCCTCCCACGATGACTCCTACCACCGAGCCTATGCCGCCGCCTGCCGATACGCCGCCGATATAGCAGGCAGCTATGGCGTCCAGCTCGAAGTTGAGCCCTGCCTGGGGCAGGGCGGTGTTCATGTAACCTGTGGAGATGATGGCCGCGAGCCCTGCCAGCATGCCCATGAAGCAGAACACGATGAAGGTGATAAGCTCGGAGTTGATTCCCGACAGCTTCGCTGACCGGGAGTTGCCTCCAACGGCGTAGATATAGCGGCCCAGGACGGTGTTGTTCAGTATGAAATGAAACACGAACACCGTTGTGCCCACCACCAGGACGACAATCGGGAGACCCCGATACTCGGCGAAGCGTTCTGCCAGAACCAGTACCAAGGCACTAATGGTCGCCAGCTTGCCGACAAAGATGGGGGTGGAGCTGATCTCAAATCCGTTGGCTATCTTCTTGTTTCGGGCTAACACCTCGGAAATGATGAACAGTGTCACCAACAGCACGCCCATCACCAGGGAAGCTGGATAGAGCCTGAAGCTTCCGGTGTCCACGAGGGGGCTCAGCTTGAGCACCTCGTCCACCGTTCCGGTGGCAAGGTAGGAATAGCCGGTGTCCTTCAGGGAAATGGGGTTGATATTGGTCACGATGTAGGTAAGCCCGCGGAACAGCATCATTCCTGCCAGAGTAACGATGAAGGCCGGAATTTTCATGTAAGCAATCCAGAAGCCCTGGAAGGCTCCGATGGAAATGCCGATTACCAGGCCTGATACTATAGTCAGGGGTAGGCCGACCCCCGAGTTGTAGATCATGGCGGTCAGGGCACCGGCGAAGGCGCAGACCGAACCGACGGAAAGATCGATACCCAGTATGATGATGCATTGCACCATGCCCACCGCGAGGATGAGCACATAGCTGTACTGGAAGAAGATATTGGTCAGATTGCGGGCGCCGAAGTTCCTCCAGCTGACCATGGGCGCAAAGATCAGCATGATCAGCGCCAGTATCAGGAACATCGAATAGTTCCGGATATTGTTCCTGAAGAGGGTCTTGAAATCAGTTGTCCGTATGTTTTTTTCGCCCATGATTCCCCCGTTCATTGACATGTTGTTCATGGCCATCAGTCGACCAGTGCCAGATGCATTATTTTTTCCTGGGTCGCTTCCTCGTGGGTCAGCGCTCCCTTGATCTTGCCTTCGTTCATTACGTAAATACGGTCTGCCATGCCAAGGGCTTCCGGAAGTTCGGAACTGACCATGATAATGCTCTTGCCCTGGGCCGCCATATCATTGAGTATGGAGTAAATTTCAGACTTTGCCCCCACATCGATGCCCCTTGTCGGCTCGTCGACGATGAAGATGTCCGGATCCGCCATAAGACTGCGGCTTACCACCACCTTCTGCTGGTTGCCGCCGGAAAGGTTGCGGGTCATCTGATGCACCGAGGAGCTGCGGATATTGAGTTCCTTGCGGTACTTCTCGGCTACCAGCAGTTCCTGATGGCCATCCACGACACCGAAATGTGATATTTTACCCAGGCTGGCATTGGAGATGTTGGTCTTGATGTCCTGGATCAGGATGAGCCCCAGGCTTTTGCGGTCTTCGGAGATGTAGCCAAGCCCCGCGTTCATTGCG
>CAZNXK010000286.1:0-1734 GCA_964576835.1 uncultured Treponemataceae bacterium
TTCACTTGGGTGGCCTTGATCTTCAACCTTTTGCCACATGATAGCCGGAAGCGCCGAACTTTTACCCGAAAACAAACTGCAGAAAAACTCGGTGTTAGTCCTGAAGCCCTGCGGTACTACGAGAAATTCAACCTCATTTCGGAGCCTGCAAGAGCTGGCAACGGTTATAGGCGATATTCCGAAGCGGACATTATGATACTTGATCACATCCTCCGTATTAAGAATTTCGGATTTACGCTCAGGGAAATTAGAAGTTTTCTTGAAAAGAATGACTATCGCACAGAGAATATTCGGGCAGCAGTGATGCAGAAGATAGCCATGCTCGATACCCAGATGGGAATATTGGAGAATCGGCGGAACAGAATGTACGAACTATTACAGCAGTTTCAGTAAAATTTCGCTTGACCTTGTTCCATACACCAAGGTTTAGACTAGTTTCTCGGAGGCACTAATCTTGGAAGATACACAGAAAACTGGCGCACCGCACTTATCGGTGCTAAAAGTAGCGGCATTCATCATCTTGGTACTTGTGTTTGCTTTCTTGGGTCCAGTCTTGGGCGGCAAACCATCGAATCCCGGTCTTGGTTTTGTATTGTGGGGCATTGCACCGGCCCTAACAGCACTCATCCTTCGCCTAGCAACACGAGACTGGAAAGATACGGGCTTTAAGCCGAATTTTAGAAAGAGCTGGAGACTGTGGCTCCTCGTCATACTGGCCGTACCAGCGTTGACGATTCTGAATACTATCTTGGGTATTCTTTCGGGGGCCGCATCAGTCCGGGACTACGATTTCGCAAAATACCTGCCTATGGTACTGGCCGGACTGGTGGTGTTCACTGTATTCGCTTTTTTTGAGGAGACTGGCTGGCGCGGCTATCTGGTGCCAAAGCTCGCTGCTTCGGGCTTGAACGATTTCATTTCATATTTGATAATCGGTTTGGTCTGGTCAATCTGGCATCTGCCGTACATCACCGACTTAGCATGGATCTACAATCCCGGAAACTATACTGTATTCATCGGCCTGTTCTTTACTAATATGATCGCCTACTCGGTGGTTTATTACGAGATTAGGCTGGCTTCTAGGAGTGTTTGGCCAGCAGTCCTACTACACGCTCTGACCAATGCGCTCCAGCATCCGATGGCGGAAGGTTTTATTACAATAAAGCCAGGTATGGAGTTTCTGGCATGGTTCACTGGTGTGTTCATGACTGCAATGCTCATTGTATTGGGTCTGCTGCTACGCTGGAAGAGATTTAGAGGACCGCAAAGGAATCCACTAGGTGCGCTCCAATAGTTGAAGCCCTGTAACCTAACATCTAGTTCAACCTGATAATTTCGTACCGAAATTATCAGGTTGAACTAGATGTTAGACTCATCTTAAACACTTTGATTTTTCAAGTACTTGTACTACATGGAATTAGAATTGAATTTCCTGTCTCTGGCACTACACTTTTCACTTCGCCGGGGATTTTCTTGCTTTGAATGAAGAGGCTATTACTGGACCGGCAGGACAGCGGGAGGTATTGCGACACCTGCGGCTTTCAGGACCTCGTTGCAGCTTCCCCGCAGATCGGTTCTCAGGTACAGCGTCTTTCCTTCGAACTCTACTTCCACTTCCTCAAGCGCGACCAGATCCCGCTTGATGTCTTCCCATTCAAACCGCACGCCGCGCTTGTCAAGGCGGGATTCAAGTTCCTTCAACAACATGAGCGCGAGGAACGAGCAGAAGACGTG
>CAZNXK010000287.1:0-1718 GCA_964576835.1 uncultured Treponemataceae bacterium
CGAAATCAAGCTGGTACGGCGGTGGCCCCAGCCCCCGGCGCCGGCGTCCATCGCCGCTGCGCCGGCACCGGGCGACAGCATCTGCCATGATGTCGCCATGGTCGCCATCGGAGCCTCCACCGGAGGGCCGCCCGCCGTCCTGGAAATACTGTCCGGTCTTCCTCCCGGCTTTCCGGTGCCGGTTCTCGTGGTCCAGCACATCACGGACGGTTTTACCGCGAGCCTCGTCGATTGGCTCGCTTCGGTTTCCCGGTTACCCGTCCACCTGGCCGCCGAAGGGGATATCCCGCTTCCCGGCCACGTGTACATGGCTCCCGACGGCCATCACATGCGAGTGGGGCCGGGGGGGGAGATCCGGACGAAGCGGGATGAGCCGGTCAACGGCCTGCGACCATCGGTCGGCGTCCTGTTCCGCTCGGTGATCGAGCGCTACGGCCGGAGGTCGGCAGGCGTGCTCCTGACCGGGATGGGACGGGACGGAGCCGATGAGCTCAAGGCAATGGCCGATTCAGGCGGCCTTACCATCGCGCAGGACGAAGAGAGCTGCGTGGTGTTCGGCATGCCCGGCGAGGCCGTCAGGCTCGGCGCAGCGCGCTTCGTGTTGCCGCCGGGGAAGATCGCCGAACTCCTGGCTTCGGTCGTCAGGCGCGATAGGATCAATGGAGGAACCGATGTCTCCTAATATGGATGCTATGAACAGGAAGATAACCGTGCTCATCGTGGAGGACAGTCCCACGCAGCTCGAATCGTTGCGGTTCATACTCGAAGAGTCCGGCTTCTCGGTCGTCGCCGCGACCAACGGCAGGGAGGGGTTCGAGGCGGCAAAGGCGAACGCGATAGACCTGGTGATTTCCGATATCATGATGCCGGAGATGGACGGCTATTCGCTCTGCAGGGCCTTGCGCGCCGATGCGGCGCTCTTGCACATGCCGGTGATCCTGCTCACTTCGCTCGCAGACCCGCGGGACGTCATCCAGGGGCTTGAATCGGGAGCCAACAACTTCATCTGCAAGCCATACGACGACCATGCCCTGCTCGCGCGCGTCCAAAACGTACTTGCGAACCAGGCGATCCGGAAGGCGTCATCGAGCGAGATGGGCATCAACATCCTGTTCGCCGGACAGCGCTTCTTCATTACCGCCGATCGCCTGCAAATCCTCGACCTGCTGCTGTCGACGTACGAGAACGCGGTAAGCCGCAACAGCGAGCTTATGAACGCCCGCGACGAGTTGCGCGAACTCAACGAGCACCTCGAGGCGAAAGTCGTCGAGCGGACGATGAGGCTCGACGCGGAAATCACCGCGCATAAACGAACGGAAGAAATACTCGCGGCGCATATCCGCATCGCGGCCATATTCGGCACGGTTCCGGACGAGGAACTGTACAACAGAGTGCTTGGCGTCATCCTTGAAATCACGGGCAGCCCTATCGGTTGTTTCGGGTATCTCGAGGAGAACGGGGACATGGTCATACCCACCATGTCCCGGCAGGCAGGGGACCCGTGCGATATTTCCCAAGCGACGATGAGATTCCCGCGGGAAACATGGGAGAAGGGGGCATGGTCCCTCGCCGTCCGCGAAAAAAAGACGATCCTGTCGAACGAACCGTACGAAGACCTCTCCCCGCGGCATATCGCCATACATAGGTACATATCCGTACCGATCCTGATCGAGGATACGGTCGTCGGTCTCATCCAGGTAGCGAACAGGGAAACGGAC
>CAZNXK010000288.1:0-1715 GCA_964576835.1 uncultured Treponemataceae bacterium
CTTGTCATACCACGAGTGCTTGCCGTCGGCAACCACAGGTCCGCGTCTGCTCCAACCGCTTGTTGGACGCGATCAGTCGTACGAGACGGATTGTGGTCACCCCCCGCGTGTGTCGCCTGCCTCCGGCCGCGTGCTTCCGAGGTTCAGTGGCTGACCGATGTCCTTTTCGCTCCAGTAGGTGATGAGCCTGCTATGGTGTCGGGTGTGCGCGGCTCCGCGTGCAGTTCGTCCATGCGGTGCATGATGCACGGGTCGAATCGCATCATCCGGAGCTCCCCCACCATGTCGTTCTCGATCCCATCGATGGTGCTCCCGTACAGGTGGCGAAGGGCCGGAGCAAGATCTGCCCCAGCGGTCCGGTACAACTCCTTGAACCGGGCCATGCCGCCCAGATGGATCAGTCTCTGGGCGAACACCCCGGCGATGGGGTAACTCACCATCTCGCCGGCAGCATCGAAGAGGGCGTTGGTGGCGAGGTCCGTCACTCGGTATGCCGAGCCGCCGAAAAGCCAGTATCTGGCCCAAGCCTCATTCGGGAGCCCCCACCACAGACGCTCGAAGTACTGGGCAAGCCCTTCGCGAAGGAGTTTCTGTCCGGGCCGGGCGATGGTCAGGTAGGAGATCATGTGGGCATCCTCGTGGAAGCCAAGACACCGCACGGTCTCGTTGTACACGGCGAAGATCTTGTCGGGAAGCTTGGTGCAGCCATTCGCGGGCTCGTCGTCGCCATAGAGGCGCCCGACCTCGTCTCCCGTGTCACACAGGTAGTATCGAATGGGCCGTTGAGGCTCCACGTCCAGGGCCTGGCAGATCAGCCGGAAGCATTCCTCCTGTCGAGAGACGATGTCGTCGATGTCGCGCTCGGCCACCGAGCCTGCGGTGTAGAAGAAGCGGTAGTGGGCTGATAGGTGTCGCCTTCGCATGTTGTCACGACCCTCCTGTGTCGTCCGGAATGGGCCCGCAGTCCCGGGCATGGCCGCCCATTCCCGATGGCGTCCAGCGCCGAGGTGAGCTGCGCCGCCGAACGAGACTACCACGCTCTTGTCAGTGACCGAACCGACCGCATCAGACCGCTGCCGGCGACAGCTCCAACTCGATGTTATGCCGCACAACTAGGTCGTCCTGGCCCATCCCTAGACGAGCGAGTTCTTGAGCATCTGCTTGTTCCTGATCATCCAGGAAGCCGCTCGTGCGCGCCACGCCATGGCCCACGGTAGCTCGTCATCCACTTCCGACAACGGTGTGTCCGGACTCAGATCGGCCTCGTCGGCTTCATAGGCAACCGAATGCACGGCGAACTCGATCATGACGTCAACGAGTCGAAGGCGATCCGGCACCCCCAGGTCGTACCCATCGACAATCGCACGCTGGAGAGTCGCGCGGGTCTCGATCGGTGATAGGGCTTCCCGTCTGGCGACGATCTCGTCGTGCAGCTTGGCATTGAGCCACACGGCCTGGCATAGGTCCACCATCGGATCGATCGGCCCGGTCAGATCCCAGTCAATCAGGGCCACCGGGAACGAGTCGCGCACTACGATGTTCCAGGGCGCGACATCGCAGTGGCTGATGATCTTCCTCGCATCCCCGAGAGAACGGCCGAACCAGGGGCGCCAGACCGCGTTGGCTGGCGGCTGATAGTCGGCCATGGCCTCGTGGAGGGTACGTAGGAGTCTGCCCAGAGCCGTCGCCCCCCGAAGGCTCCATTCGCCGGTTGT
>CAZNXK010000289.1:0-1653 GCA_964576835.1 uncultured Treponemataceae bacterium
GGCATGCCGAGCTTGGCGATCTTGAGGCCGGCGGGACTCCACATGAAGTCGAGCAGGGAGAAGGCGGCTGCCTTGACCTTGGAGGTCGACGCGATGGCGAAGCCGCGGGCTTCCTTGGTGACGTCGACGAACGGCGTCAGGCCTTGGCCCTTGCCCTTGGCTGGCGGCAGGGCGACGAGGTCGGTGCCCTGTGCCTTCATCATCTTGTTGACGTACACGTCGACGCTGCCCGGGGCGACGCCGGGTATGACGCCGGCCTTGCCTTCGTAGAAGACCTGCTCCTTGGAATCCCACTTCTTTGTCAGGTACTCGGGATCGAGGAGGCCTTCCTTGTACAGCTTGGCGTAATACTCGAGCTTCGCCTTCTCGAATGGCGTGACTCGCGCGTATCCCCACTTGCCGTCGGCGCCTTTCATCCAGGTCGAGGTGATGCCGAAACATACGTCGAAGATCGCGTCGAGTTCCTCGACGCCGTTGGTTGCGCCGGTAATGCTGATGCCGTACTTGGCGCCCTTCTTGGCGACCAGGTCCTTGAACAGGGCGTACCAGGTGTCGGTCGTCGGATTGGACGCGACGGCCTTGGCTGAGGGCAGGGAGTCGTACCAGTCGCGGCGGATCATAGGCGTCCTTACGCGCGGGGGGGCCATCCATATCAGGTAGGGATAGCTCTCGAGCCGCAGCGTCGAGTGGGCGTCCATCAGGGACTTGAAGTACCTGGATTTGGCGACCCAGGGGCGCATGTCCTCGAGGATACCCTGCATCGACAGTTTGTCGTCGCCGCCCTGGAAGTATATCAGGTCGGGTACGTCGCCCGACATGATCATCAGGCTGAGCTTCTCGGCGTAGTTGCCCGCCGGGACCTTGACGATCTCGATGTCGACCGGCGTCCCCGCGGCGGCCATGCCTTTTTCAATTAGGTCGATGAACCCGGCGGAGTTGGGGTCCGTGTCCAGGTCCTTGATGACGAGCCTCACCGTAGGCGGGGCTGCCCAGACGCTTCCGGTGCCGATGGCGAGGAGCGCCAGGATTGCGATGAGAACTGCGATTCTCTTGTTCACGAAAACCTCCTATTCCTTCACTCCACCCTCCATGACCCCTTTGGTGTAATACCTGAGGATCAGGGGGTAGACGATCAGAACCGGTAGCATGGCTACGATGATCGTGCTCGCCTTGAGCGCACCGTAGTCGAGTCGGGCGGCCTCGTCGTAGCTGAAGAGAGCGCCGGAGCCGATGAGGGACGCCGTGTCGTCGAGTACGACGAACTGGCGCAGGATGAGCTGGAGCGGGTACTTGTCCGGGTCGGAAAGGTAGATGCTCGCCCTGAAGTATTCGTTCCAGTGGAATACCCCGTAAAACAGCCCGAGCGTCGCTAGCGCGGGCATCGCGAGCGGTATCATGATCCTGGCGAATATCGTGCCGTATCCCGCACCGTCGACGCGCGCCGCCTCGATGAGTGATTGCGGAACTTCCTCGAAGAAGCGCATCAGGATGATCAGGTAGTAGACATTGACCGTCTTGTACAGGATCACCGCCCACAGGCTGTTCATCAGTCCTATCTTCTTGATGACGAGGTACTCGGGTATGAGGCCCGGCTCCAGCACCATGATGACGATCACGAGGAGCATGAACCAGCGCCTGCCGGGCAAGGTGTTC
>CAZNXK010000290.1:0-1650 GCA_964576835.1 uncultured Treponemataceae bacterium
CAGATGGTGACATAGCTTGCGGGATGGGAGAATACGAAACCGAGCCTGTCGCATGGCCCCGGCGTATGGCGGTCCGACAGCCGCGAATCGTCGATCTCGATGTAGCGCTTGAGCACTTGCTGGAACCGCTCCAGTTCGGCTTTGTCCGAGAGGTCTTCCTTGAGCACCGCGTTGACGCCGAGGAAAGCCGCCTTGGCCGCCTCTTCGAACGGGAAATAGGAACCTTTGAGAAGGAGTATGGCGCAGGCCGACTTTGGCCTGGCAGCGCGGAGGTCCACTACGATGGATTTCCAGTGGCGGGGAAAGTCCTTGGCGCTCATCACCACGGCGTCGGGGCATACCTCGTCCAGATTGTCGAGCGCCTTGAGGGGATCCCTATATCGGATGACGTCCAGTCCGAGCGGCTCCATGTAGAACCGGACGATGTCCGCCACAACGTCGTCTTCGACGACGAGGAGTGCTTTCATTCCGTACCCTTGTTCATGACCGAGTACGCGACTATGAACCAGACGTCGTCGCGACGCTCGAGTTCATAGGTGTACTCTTTGAGCATTCTGAATCCGTCGTAGTCGAATTTCTGCAATACCTTGACCGTTCCGTACGAAGGGCCATAGCGGGTTTCGAGTATAACATATGAACTGGGAATTACAACGATATCGGAGTCGACGACGCTGGTCATCAGGTCCGCCTTGTAGGCGGCTATCATTCTCCTGCGGCCGTCGTCGGATTCCCTGTCGTAGGATCGCTTCTTGTCGGCATTGGCTTCGAGCAGCCGCTGGATGTCGAGATACAGGAAGAACTCGTTCCACTGACCCTTCTGGCGAGCCCTGATCGTCCTGGAGACGACTTCGTCGGGACCGACGCGCTCGGCCTTGAGTATTTCAGCGGTGCCTGCACGGAACGCCTCGGTCGCCGACGGAGTCGGAGCGCCTGGCCTCACGGACAGCGACAGCAGGTTAGATCGTATGGCCATGCCGGTATCCGGCTTGACCGAAAGCTCCGGGAACAGCGTGCACGAGACGACGAATGAGCCAGGTTCGGCAAGGTCGACGTAGTTGCGTAGATCCTCGACAAACGAGTACTCCTCTCCGGATTGTATCGACAATTCACGGTAGAATAGCGGGTCGCTCGACGATACGGCCCGTTTCCACGCGTCGCTGGGTTCAACGGGCCGGTTGGATATAGAGCGTACGTCGAAACCTATCGACAGGCGCTTGTCGTCCGCGAGCTTGAAGCGCCATGCCGCGGGCGACCCGTTCCTGATGGTCACCTTGACGAGGACTTCCGCTCCGGGGACATAGACGCGCTTGTCGAAAAAACCTATGGATAATTCGGCCTGGGCAGCCGCCGCGCTCAAGGCGAACGCGGCGAACAGCGCCACCAGGACGCGTCTTTTGGGGTACACCTCTGGCTCTCCTTGTGCGCGCCGCCGCGATTCGTGTAGTATCGCTTGCGCGCTATCCTTCTTCAACTATCGGACGATTTGCATGAACTCCTTACGCCTGGAAAACGTTTCAAAACGCCTC
This sequence comes from uncultured Treponemataceae bacterium, assembly GCA_964576835.1. Taxonomy (GTDB): domain Bacteria; phylum Spirochaetota; class Spirochaetia; order Treponematales; family UBA12059; genus SZUA-370. The sequence continues at coordinate 1,527 of CAZNXK010000290.1, forward strand.
TTGCGCCATGAACCGGTAGCCGAAGCCATCAAACGCCTCGAGTCCGGTCCTTACCCGATTGATTGCGCCGAGCTGGAAGCGCCATTCGCGGCATTCATCGTTGCCGCGGCTTCCCGTCGAGCGG
>CAZNXK010000291.1:0-1644 GCA_964576835.1 uncultured Treponemataceae bacterium
AGCCAGCTCGTCGGACTGAACCGGAACCCGAGCCCGGCCTGCGGCCAATACAGGCTCAGGAGCGCCTGGGAGACGGGCTTGCCGTCCGCCACCAGCACCGGCACGAGGCTGGCGCCCCCGCCCAGCTCCATCCCCAGAAAGCCCAGCCTCGACGGGTTCCAGCGCGCAAGGAGCGTTGCGCCGCCGCCCATCGAATAGACGTCGACGTCCCTCCCGACGGGGAGGCTGAGCTGGGGAGAAAGCTCCAGCGCCAGAACTGACTTGTCCTGCGCATAGACGACAGTCCCCAAGAGAAGGAAGCTCACGAAGACGCCAATGGGTACATTCCAGCGCATATCGCCCTCCCGGCTGTAAACCTGCTGAATGAGGAGGGTAGAAGTCGCGATTCGATGTGCTACGCCAGGCTGGATTCAAGGAACGTGGGGCCGGAGCCCCCGCAACTTTTCCCTGTTCATTCTTTGAGCTACGAGTTAATCACCAATCGTGCTTTATCGCAACTTAATTAGTTATTTCAAATATACACCATTCATACAGAAAACCGGGTTGCGCACCGGCGCGTACGGCGCTACGCTTGCATCCGTTATCCCAAGGAGCGCGCATGAAGGACATGGGACGGATGCTGCTCGGGCGCGAGGCGTTCGATGAGCTGGTCATAGGCAACACCGCCGTAGCCAGGGCGATGGTCGAATCGGGCGTCAGGGTCGTAACCTCGTACCCCGGTTCGCCGACGCCGGAGATAGCCGAGGCCATCGGGTCCATGCCCGCCAGCGAGCGGCCGATGTACTTCGAGTTCTCCACGAACGAGAAGGTGGCCACCGAGGTCGCATTCGGAGCGGCGCTGAACGGCAAGCTGTCGGTCGTCTTCTTCAAAAGCGTCGGGCTCAATGTCGCTGCCGACAGCTTCGTCCAGCTGCCCCTCATGGACATTCCCGGAGGCATGGTGGTGCTGCTCGGAGACGACCCGGGAGCCAATTCCAGCCAGAACGAGCAGGACAACCGCCACTACGCGAAGATGTCGTACTGCCCGCTCTTCGAGCCCGCCGGCGCGGCGGAAGCCTACCGGATGTTCAAAAAAGCGGCCGCGCTCGCGCGGGAACTCAGGACCGTCGTTATCCTCAGGATGACCACCCACGTCTGCCACGCCAAGGAGAGAGTCCATTTCGAGGCGTGGAATCCCTCGCCTCCAGACGACACGCCGCGCTTCGATCCCGACAGAACCAACTACATTCCGCTGGCGGCGACGGTGTTTCCGATGAAGCGCCGCGCCCTGGAGCGACTGGCCGACATCGAGGCCCGCCTGCCTTCGCTCGGCTTCGACGAGCTCGTCGACAACGGCAACAGACAGAGAGGCGTCATAGTCGCGGGCCTTCCCTTCGCGTCGGTTATGGACGCTCTCGACGGAATCGAACCCGGCGGAGAAGCCGACGGCGCACGCGCGCCGGACGTCCTCAAGCTCGGCGCGATTCATCCGCTCGACCGGGCGACGGTGCGCGCCTTCCTGCGCACCCACGGCGAGGTGAAGATCATCGAGGAGCTCGATCCCATCCTGGAAGGCGACATCAAGGCGCTGGCCTTCGATGCCGGACTCCGGTGCCGCATCACGGGCAAGCTCGACATAGACGAGACGATGGGCGAGTGCACGCC
>CAZNXK010000292.1:0-1636 GCA_964576835.1 uncultured Treponemataceae bacterium
CAATAGCGGGAAGAAACTTCGGGAAGAGCGCGCCAGGCTTCTCGCAGAACTCGCCACGCTCTCGCGCCTGTTGCACGGCTCATGGGTGGAGCGCTATTCGGTGTGTTCGCGACCGGACTGCAAGTGTCGACGCGGAGAGCGCCACGGGCCACGCCATTATCTGGTGGTCAACGAGAGCGGCCGCCAACGCCAGAAGTACGTGGCCAACTCGCAGGTGCAGGCTGCCAGGGAGGGACTGAGCCAGTATAGCAGACTGCGGGAGATCGTCGATGCAATCACGCAACTGAACCTGGCTCTGATGAAGGAGAACGAATATGAAAGTCGTTGATTCGCCGCCCCCCGGTTTCGAAGCGCTTGCCGGGGCGGATATTTTCAACCACGGGCACCTGCCGGTGGCCGCCGCGTACTGCCGTCGGCTCGGTTTGGTCGAACTGGTCGACCAGATGGTTCCGACGCACATGGCACTTCGCCCCGGGCTCGTGGTCCAGGCCATGGTTCTGGACACCCTTTCGGGTCGGACGCCGCTCTACCGGGTCGAGCGGTTTCTGGCCGGCCAGGACGTGGAGCTACTCCTGGGCGAATCCGTCCCGGCCCACGCGTTCAACGACACCAATCTGGCGCGGTCCCTGGACGCCATGTTCGAGGCGGGGACGTCGAAGATCGTGACGGAACTGGGCATTCGGGCCACCTCCGCCTTCCGTCTGGACACGAGCGTTCCCAGTTACGACACCACCTCAACGAGCGTCTGGGGCGACTATCGCCCCTGCGAGTGGGAACAGCCCCCGCCGGGGCCTCGGATCACTCATGGGCACTCGAAGGACCACCTCCCGGAACTCAAGCAGTTCATGACCGAACTGCTGTGCGTAGACCGTGGCGTGCCCATCTTCGGAAGGACCCTCGACGGCAACTCCTCGGACAAGACGTCGAACAACCAGATCCTTTCCCGCATCGGTTCGATCATGGCCCGCCATGGCCTGGGACCTGGCGCCTTCGTCTACGTGGCCGATGCTGCCATGGTGACGGAGAAGAATCTGAACGCCATCGGACCCAACCGTTTTGTTTCGCGCCTGCCGGCCGTGTACTCCGAATGCGGCCGGGCCATCGCCGCCGCCGTCGACGAGGGAGTCTGGATCGACATCGGACCCTTGGCAGAAACCACCGCCAGTTCGGCTCGGCGCAGCGCCCAATACAGGGCGTTCGAGACTTCGGTGCTCCTCCACGGGAAGAGCTACCGGGCCGTGGTCGTCCATTCCAGTTCCCATGACAAACGACGTCAGAAGAAGCTGGACAAAGCCATCGCCGAGTCGACGAAATCGATCAAAACAGCACTCGGCGGCCTGCAAAAGGTCTACTTCTGCGAGGCCGATGCCCGGAGGGCGGCGGCGCGGGTGGAGAAGCTTTCGGACAAGCTGCATACCGTCACGACCACAGTCCGTCCCGTGAAAGTCCGCCGACGGGGCCGCCCGCCGGCGAACGGCCCGGCACCCATGAACACCCGGTATGAGCTTTCCTGGCAACTGGCCGAAGACACCGCCGGCGTGGCTCGGGAAAGAAGTCTGGCGGGTTGTTTCGTTCTGCTCTCCAACGTTCCAGCCCAAGGGGAGGGCGCGTTGGACGCCGCGAGGTTACTTCAGAC
>CAZNXK010000293.1:0-1586 GCA_964576835.1 uncultured Treponemataceae bacterium
TGTCGCATGGTTTATGCAGTTCTTTGAGATGATTCATCAGGGATGGATGGTGGCGCATTAAGCCTGACCACTTCGATTTTCGCATGTCGGGCTGGACTACGACTCCAGCGCAGCGGATTCAGGGCATGAGCCTGGCTGATCGTGGCGTTGCGCTTCTCGAACAGGTGCAGGTCCGTTCCGGTATGGCGCTGCTGCGGCGTAACATAGCCGATTGCAGAATGACGATGTTCAGTGTTGTACCAGTTCACGAAAGCCGCGAACCACCAGCGCGCGTGTTCGAGATCCTTGAAGGATGCGGGGTAGCCTGCGGTATACTTCACGGTCTTGAAAAAGGCTTCGATGAAGGCGTTGTCGTCCGATACGCCGGGGCGTGAGGTCGACAGTACGATGCCGAGGCGATGCAGTGTCTCGAGCATCGTCGAGGCGGTCATGGCGTTACCATTGTCAGAATGCAGGTAGACAGACGTGACGCCGTGTTCACGCTTCAGGCGTTCGAACATGGTCGAGGCGATATCCGCCGATTCGCGATCGTGTACCTCCCAACCGACAATAAGCCGGCTCCAGAGATCGATAACCGCGTAGGCATAGAACCAGCGACCGTTGACAGGGCTCTTGAGCCATGTGATATCCCAGCACCAAACCTGGTTTGGCCCGGTTGCCACGCGCTCTGGTGGTCGAGAGAGGGAATGACCCGTCCTTGTTTCACGTCGGTTCTTCACCTTGCCCTCCGCTCTGAGACAGCGGTAAAAGGTGCTTTCGCTGGCGAGATAAGTTCCTTCCTCGAGTAGAGTTACTACGATTGCAGCAGGCGTATCGTCAGCAAACCGCGGACTGCATGCCATCTCGACCACAGCCTGGCACTCGGCATCACTCAGTGCCTTGGGAACGCTTTTTGTCGCACCTTTTCGCCTATCAAGGACATGTCCGGCCTGCCAGCGAAGGAAGGTTCGCGTCGATATCCCAACTACATCGCAGCATTTGAAAAGCCGAGCGCCCGCCTTGTTGGCTTCCTGGATAAGGGAAACAGCCTGCGAGCGCTCGTGAAGCGGTATCAGACGTCCTCGTTCGCCCCCCATATCTCGTCCGCTTTTTTTTTAAGAACCATGAGAGCTGCAAGCTCGGCAAGGGCGATGTTCTTGCGCTCGAGTTCCTTCTCAAGCTGACGGTTTCGCTTCCTGAGGGTCTGGAGCTCGGTTTTGTCGTTTGTTGCCTTGTCGTCCATAAGCTCCCGCAGCTCCTGTTCCCAGAGGGTCAGATGCTCGCTGTGGAGCCCCTTCTCGCGGAGCCAATCGCCCCGCCGGTCTGTGTCAACCAGCTTGCTTTCGAGCAACAGCGCGAGCTTCTCGGAGGCGGACTTGTACCGTGGCCCCGCATCCTCTGCCTCTGCTGTTAGCTTACCCTCTTTGACCAGTTTCAGCCATCCATTGATGGTTTGCTCTGATATTCCGAACTCCAGTGCCACATCCCTCACCGCCATGCTTTGCGGCGGAAGCACCTTGCGCAATACCGCTTGTCGGATCCTTGAACTGTACCTCAAGAGCGTCACCTCCATTTATGATCAGGTGACATCTATCTTGACTGAGAGG
>CAZNXK010000294.1:0-1576 GCA_964576835.1 uncultured Treponemataceae bacterium
GGCTGATTCTCACGTCGCCTCCTTCACGAAGTCCTTCGGGGCGCTCGCCGGCGATCCGCTCCGCTTCATCCGTGCTCGATTTGTGCTCGTCTCCATGATACCCGCCGAACGCTGTGCCGGGCAAGTCCCTGAGCGGGGCTGGAACACCTTGCCCGGCGGTCGTGACCTGGACAGACGATTCGACAACGGCGAGGACATCACCAAGTACTTCGATTTCTCCGGAGCCCGAAGGCCCGGACAGGCGGTCAAGCGCGTGAACGTAAACTTCCCCGAGCGGACGGTCAGATCGCTCGACAGGGAGGCACGACGCCTTGGTGTTCCCCGCCAGTCGATCATCAAGGTGTGGGTGGCCGGTCGATGGACCAGCGGGAGTCGACGCGGTCCCGCACCTGCAGTCCGGTCGGCGGGCGACATGCCGCCGGTTGGGTCGCGAGAGAAGCGATCTGTGGTGGCTGCACGAATCGCTCCCGACCGTGCAGCCGTCATCGAGTGCCGGCCCTACCTGGGCTTGAGGTGCAGATCCAGGAAGCTCCACACCGGGTAGTCGGTTCCGGGCGAAGCGAGCTGGTAGAAGTCGTGTCGAGCCTGCGGGACAACCAGGATCGAGACCCGTGCACCCGCGGCCATCATGCGCTCAGCCAGGATCTGAGCATCCCGGACCGGGACCATGGTATCGGAGCTCCCGTAAATGGCCAGGACCGGCGGATCGAACACCGTAACATCAGACCTCGTCCAATTGGTCAAAAATAGTATAGAAAATAGTACCCCATTGGATTGACTTTCACCGCTCGCCGTGATAGTCTGGGGCATGGCGCAGACACTGTTCGGCCCGAATGGATTCATCCACGCAGATGAGGACGAAAATGGAAACGTCACCATCATGTGGGCGGGGAAACCCTACTACTCCTTCAGTCGCACCGACCACTTCGCGAAGAATCTGGGCATCTGTCTCCTTGCATCCCTGAGAGTCCGTCACAAGGATATCCAGCGCCTCTTTGGGGTCAGCGGGATGACCATCAAACGGATCCTCGCACTGACCAAGAAAAAGGGACTTCAGGCACTCAGCGACTACCGCCGGGGCGCCCCTGAACTCGATCGGAAGCTCAGGGACTTCGTGATCGCCCGCTACCAGGAGCTTGAAGGAACGCGCGGATATCAGAGCATGATCCTCGATGCGGTGCAGGAGCGCTACGAGAAGGGGGAGTTTGGCCGCACGATCAGCCGGCAGAGTCTGTACACGATCACCAAGGACTACCGGCAGGAGCGGGAGCGGATTCGCGAGGAGAACGAGCAGAGGGAGAGAGAGAAAGAGCAGGGGAGGAAGGAGGCGGAGAAGCACAGGGAAGAGCAAGAGCGGCGGGAGCGGGAGCAACCGGAGCTGTCTGAGGAGTCTCGCGGGGTCGAACCGACGGTGGTCGACTGTGGCGGAGCGGTCGTGACGGCAGTGTTTGTCAACGAGTTTCAGACGATGGAAAGCATTCCCGAGGGGTACGGGGAGGAGCAGGAGACGGAAGGAAGGTATAGCAATCGGGAGATGGCGTTCGCCTACGTGGCCCTCAATGCGGCGAAGGTGGTG
>CAZNXK010000295.1:0-1535 GCA_964576835.1 uncultured Treponemataceae bacterium
TAATCATGGAAACACCGGACATCAACAGCTCTGATGCCAAAGACCTGCGGAGCACCGGGGCCAACCGCCTCGGTGGCCTGGTAAATCAGGCTGGCATCTATGGTATAGCAGTCCTCTTCATTGTGGTAGGTGCCATACTGCAGAGCACGGGAATCATAAACAACTTCCTGTCTACCCAGAACTTCATGAACATAATCGATGCCGTTGCCCTTCTTGGTATTGTTGCGGCGGGTATGGCCTTCGTGACCTATTCGGGGCATTTCGCTGATATGTCGGTACCCACCACCATGGCCCTGACCGGCATCGTAAGCGTCGAGATTCTTGCGTATGGCTTCCTGCCGGCAATACTGGCAGCTCTGGCGGTTGGTCTGTTGATAGGCATCATAAACGGGGTGGTGATAGGGCGTTTCAAGGCCAACCCCATTATCTGGACTCTGGCCATGAACTACGTGACCATGGGTGTCATACGCTTCGTCTGGGTAAATAAACAGATCTACCCCGATATGAAGACCGATAATGCCCTGACGCTTCTGTTGTTCGATAACATTTTCCGCTACCGGTTCTTCAATGTGGTTGGATTGCCTGTAGTGGTGATGATCGTCATGGTGGCGGCTGGTCACTTTGTCATGACAAAGACAGCCTATGGAGCAAGGCTCAAACTGACTGGTTCGGCCAGAAGAGCAGCAAAATTCTCGGGCATCAATGTGGAGCAGGTCGTAGGTCTTGCCTTTGTCATAGCAGCCTTCGCTGCCACCATTGGTGGGCTGACTGTGACATCCCTGTCACGGGTTGGGGCCTGGTACAACGGTGCTGGTTACGACTTCAAGGCCGTGACTGCCATTGTGATTGGCGGTATGACCCTGGCTGGCGGTCGGGGCACCATAATCGGTGTCATTGGTGGTGCCTTTGTCATCGGGTTGATGAACAACATCATGACCCTCCTTGGCATTGGTACTTTCTCTCAGGACATGATCCGCGGCGCGATATTCATCATCGTCGTAGGAATAAACGCAAAATCCTTGCGCAGTTTGGGGCGAGACGATGCTTAAACAAAAGACAGCCATGAGTGGCAACAGATTGCTTGCCTTGGTGGACAAATACCGGATATTCATTCTCTTTGTTCTGGTGTTCGTCTTCATGACCTTGTTCGCACCACGGTTCTTCAATGTCTTCAACCTGACTTCCATCATGAAGGTTGTAGCCATGAATGCCTGTGTGGCCATAGGCTTCACAATAGTCATGATCTGCGGCCAGCTTGATCTGTCCATCGGCACGGTCATAACCTTTGCCGGTGTACTGGGCTTGTCCCTCAAGCCGTCACTTGGCTATGGCGTTTCTGTTCCGATTGCCATCTTCGCCGGAGCGGTGATTGGCCTCTTCAACGGACTGCTGGTATCAAAGGCCAAGATCAGCTCGTTCATTGTGACCCTGGGGACCATGACCATCCTCCAGGGGGCCATCTACACAGTCACCAAGGGTAACACCATTAGCCTGTCCACGCCGGATGCCTTTGCTGTATCCGACTTCCTGGCCAA
>CAZNXK010000296.1:0-1496 GCA_964576835.1 uncultured Treponemataceae bacterium
CAGGCACGGTTCTTCACCCTGAAGCCGAACCCGCCTCCGGGAGTGGCTCCACCTGAGGAGGCGTCGATGATCACCGTGTCGCCCTCGAGGATCCCGCCGTTCAGGACCAGGCGCGCAAGCGGGTTCTGCACGTCGCTTTGCATCACCCGCTTGAGGGGCCGCGCGCCGTAGCGCGGATCATAGCCCTCGGTAGCGACGCGGTTCCTTGCTGCCTTGGTCATTTCGACAACTATCGACCGTTCGGCGAGTCTCTTGGCGAGATGGGCCAGCTGGATGTCGACGATGCCGCCCATGTCCTCGGGTTTGAGACGCTCGAAGACGACCGTCTCGTCAATCCTGTTGAGGAACTCCGGCTTGAACGCCGTCTTGAGCAGCTCCGCCATTCGTTCCCTGAGCTCCGCCATGTCCCTGGCTTCCAGAATCAGTTCCGAACCTATGTTGCTCGTCATGATGACTATGGCATTCTTGAAATCGACCGTCCGTCCCTGGCCATCGGTCAGGCGGCCATCGTCCAGGAGCTGCAGGAGGACGTTGAAGACATCAGGGTGGGCCTTCTCTATCTCGTCGAACAGGACGACCGAATACGGGCGGCGCCTGACGGCCTCGGTCAGCTGGCCGCCCTCGTCATAGCCGACGTAACCAGGCGGCGCGCCTATCAAGCGGGAAACCGCATGCTTTTCCATATACTCGCTCATGTCGATTCGAGTCAGCGATTTCTCGTCGCTGAAGAGGAATTCGGCGAGCGTCTTGGCCAGTTCGGTCTTGCCCACTCCAGTAGGACCTACGAATAGAAAGCTGCCAAGGGGGCGGTCAGGGTCGGAAAGTCCTGCCCGGTTTCGCCTGATGGCGTCAGAAACCGCGGCGATTGCCGGCCCCTGGCCGACGACGCGCCTTGCCAGGGTTTTTTCGAGCTCCAGGAACTTCTGCGTTTCGCTTGACAGCATCTTGGAAACGGGAATTCCGGTCCAGGTCGAGACGACGCGCGCAATATCCTCTTCCGACACTTCCTCGCGCAGCAGGCGGCCGCTCGGACTTTCGGCCTTCGCCTTCGCGGACGCCTCATCGAAGCGTCTCTGTGCATCGAGCAGGCTCCCGTATTTGATCTCGGCAGCCTTCGCGAGGTTTCCCTCGCGTTCGTGGCGCTGCTCCTCGAGCTTGAGCCTTTCGATTTCTTCCTTGAGTTTCCGCGACACCTCGATGCGGTCTTTCTCGTTCTTCCAGCGCAAGCGCATCGCGTCACGCGTCGCGGAAAGCTCCACAAGCTCGGTTTCGAGCCTGGCCAGCCTTTCCTTGCTGGCATTGTCCGATTCATGCGACAGCGCCTGCTTTTCTATCGTAAGCTGGAGTATGCGCCTCTCTGTCTGGTCGAGGTCGGTCGGCTGGCTCTCTATCTCCATCTTGATGCGGCTGGCCGCCTCGTCGACGAGGTCGATGGCCTTGTCGGGGAGGAAGCGGCTGGTGATGTAGCGGTTCGACAGCGTCGCGGCGGCAATCAG
>CAZNXK010000297.1:0-1488 GCA_964576835.1 uncultured Treponemataceae bacterium
CGCCGTGACCACCAACTCCGCGGCGGCGGCCGCCACGCTCTCCGCGACGGTGACCGCCTGGCTCCTCCTGGGCAAACCTGACCTCTCCATGATCCTGAACGGCTGTCTCGCGGGACTGGTTGCGGTGACGGCGAGCTGCGCCTACGTCAGCGTGCCCGCCGCCCTGGGGATCGGGCTGGTCGCCGGCGTCCTGGTGGTGGTCTTCGTTCTCCTCTTCGATCGCGCCCGGATCGACGATCCTGTCGGCGCCCTCTCCGTGCACCTGGTGAACGGCGTCTTTGGCACGCTGGCCGTGGGCCTGTTCGCCGACAAGAGAGTGGCCGCGGCGATCGGAACGGACAGCCCGCTCCTGTCCAGCGGGCTCTTCGCGGGCGGAGGCTGGGCACAGCTTGGCGCGCAGGCTCTGGGAGTCCTGAGCGTGGGGGGCTTCACCTTCGGCCTCGCCCTGCTGGTCTGGCTCGCCCTGAAGGCCGTCGCAGGCATCCGTGTCTCCCGGGACGAGGAGATGCAGGGCCTGGACATCGGCGAGCACGGCATGGAGGCCTACGCAGGCTTCCAGATCTTCACCAACACCTGATGCGGAGGAACATGCCATGAAGCTCATCGTCGCGTACATCCAGCCTCACCGGCTCAACGACGTGAAACAGGAGCTGTACAAGCGCGAGGTCTTCAAGCTCAGCGTGACCAACGCCCTGGGCTGCGGACAGCAGAAGGGGTACCACGAATCCTACCGGGGCATGGAAGAGGAGGTGAACCTCCTCAAGAAGGTGCGCCTGGAGATCGCGGTCAACGACGGTTTCGTGCAGCCTACCATAGAGGGCATCATCGCCGGAGCGCGCACCGGGCAGATCGGCGACGGGAAGATCTTCGTCACCGACTTGGATCAGTGCATCCGGATCCGTACCGGTGAGACCGGCTCGGAGGCAATCGGCTGAGATCGGCAGGCGGCCGGGGGCCCCGGGGTGTCCCCGGCCTTGCCCGTTCTCCCGGACCGGCGGTACACTTTCCGGCGTGCTTCGCCGACTGAAGGTACTCGACTACCTCGCCCTGGTGGTTTCCCTGGCCTGTGTAGGGGCCCTGGCCGCCTACGCCTACCAGGATCGCGGCGGCGCCACGCACCTCGTCATCCAGGCCCAGGGAGGAGAGTGGATCTACCCCCTGGACCAGGATCGGGAGGTGAGCGTGGAGGGGCCCGTGGGACCAACCGTCGTTGCGATCCACGAGGGGCAGGTGCACGTCGCCGAAGCGAGCTGTCGCGACAAAGTGTGCATCTCCATGGGCACCATCTCGACGCCGGGCGCATGGATCGCGTGCCTGCCTAACCGCGTCTTCCTCCGCGTCCTCGGGTCGGATACACGGACCGATGCGCTCGCCTTCTAGCCGCCGCGAGCTCCTGCCCTTCTTCGGCGCCCTGTGCCTGCTCCTCTCCACACTGGAATACCTGATACCCAAGCCGATCCCCTTCATGCGCGTGGGCCTCGCGAACCT
>CAZNXK010000298.1:0-1481 GCA_964576835.1 uncultured Treponemataceae bacterium
GTAGCCGAAGGCCTGGCGGATCAGCTCCACGTGATCGGCTACGTCGTCGGTTCGCATGTCCAGCGGCTCGTCGGTCAGCAGGCGCGCTCCTGCGCGCCTGCGGTCAGGCCGAAAGAACCTTGATGTTCTGCTGGAGCTTCTGCTTGAGCTGGCTCTCCACGAAGCCGAGCGTCGCGGTCCGGGCGCTCGGGCAGCCGCGGCAGGCGCCCTGGTACTGGATGTGGATCTCGGTCACCCCGTCGGTCTCCTTCAGATCCATTACGTCCAGGTCGCCGCCGTCCATGGAAAGGCTCGGCCGCACGTCCGAGTCCAGCACGGCCTCCACGGCCTTGAGCTTCTGAACCACGGTCATCTCGCCAAAAGACTTGGGGGCCGCCTGCTTGGGGGCCTCCGTGGTCTTCTCCTGTGCCATCTCGTTCCTCACTTCCCGGAGGATGTCCTCCAGATAGTACTTCCGCGATTCGTGTCCGCCGGGGCGTATGCATGACTTGCAGAATGCCCCGGCCTTGGTGTAGCGCGTGATCTCTTCCACCGTCTTGAGATCGTTCAGCTTGATGACTTCGCGCACCGTGCCCAGAGACACGCGCGCGCACTCGCAGACGATTTCCTCGTGCTCCATCTCCGAGGCGTCCACTCCCTTGTAAAGCGCGGCGGCCGCCTTGATGACGTCGTACGCCATGACGCTGCAGTGCATCTTCTGCGGCGGGATGGCGGCCGACCCGGGATCGTCCCTCAAGGCCATCTCGACGTCGATGTTGGTTATCTTGATCGCCTCGTCCACGGTCTTGCCGATGCACATCTCGCACATGATGTCGCTCGAGGCGATGGCGGTTCCGCAGCCGAAAGTCTTGAAGCGGGCGTCCACGATCCGGTCGTTCTTCTCGTCCACGATCCACGTCAGGCGCACGGCGTCGCCGCAGACCTCCGCGCCGTGATCCGCCACGACGAGCTTGCCTCCCCGGCGGGCTGCCTCCTCGGCGGAGATCTCACCGATGTAGCGCGGGTGCAGCATGCGCTCGCTGACCTTGCTCGAGTACCGCTCCCAGAGGGAGCCGCCTATCAGGTCCTTCTTGGCCATCTGGCTATATGTATATGAACTAACAGGTAGAGAATCAAGTCGGCCGCGCGCGTCAGCGCGGCGAACCGAAGCGAATCAGAGGGTCGCGGACGAGGGGATCGGGCGCCGGCACGCCTCACCAGACGAGCTTCACACCGTACTCTGCGATCCGGGCATCATGGGTAACCAGGGCAAGCCTGTCGTTGAGCGCCTTCGCGACCAGCAGGCGGTCGAAGGGATCTCGGTGGATGAATGGCAGAGCCACGACCCCCAAGAAGTGTTCTTTCTTCGCCTCGAGCCAGGCGATGCCGTTGGCGCGCATCTCACGGTCGAAGACGGCCACCCAGTCGTCGGCGAGCTCGATTCTGCCGAGCGAGGCCTTGATGCAGATCTCCCAGTAGCTCGCGGCGCCGAGGAAAAGGCT
>CAZNXK010000299.1:0-1473 GCA_964576835.1 uncultured Treponemataceae bacterium
CCGTCCGTCACGCGGTGAGGGGCCGCTTCGGCTTCGCGGCGGCGCTTGCGCTCGGAGCGGCGCCTGGCCTGGCAAGCGCGGCGTTGGCCGATCCGCTCGCCGGCATCGCCGTCTCGGTACTGGTGGCTGCGACCGCGCTGTACGCGAGCGCGCGGAGGCGACGGTGACAGGAAGCGACGCCGACAGGATGGTGGCGAATCTCGCGCGAGCCGACCTGGCAAAGCGGCTCGGTTTCAGGTTCATCGCCTGGGCAGTGACGGCATTCTTCGCGTGGAGTCTCGCGCTGCTCCTTGCCGTGGCAATGCCCGACGCGTCGGTGATAGGCCTCTCGGCCAGGGGTTTTACCGTCGTCGTCATGGCGGCGATAAGCGCGTTGCCCGCTTTCCTCGCGGCTCCGCTCCCCGCTTCGGCAGGGCTCCAGGCCGTCAGGCATGCTGACCGCGAGGCGGCCGTAGAATCGTGGCTCGGCTATCCGGGTGGCCCCGCCGGGCCGATGCTCGAGAAGCGAGCCTTCGTGGCTCTGTCCATAGCGGCCGTGGCCGGATTCGGTCGTCCGACCCCGGGCAAAGCATCGCGCATCGCGGTACGGGCAATAGCGGTGGCCGGCCTGACTGCCTTCGTCCTGACGCAGGCTATATCGATGCGTTCGGGCTATGGCGTCTCGCTTTCATGGCCGGACAAGGCGGTCCTGGATATCAGTGTCGAGCGATATGGACCTGCGGGCGAGCGCTATCCCGGCATCGTGGCGGAGGAGCGTGCGGTACCGGACGACGTCGAACCAGGCTTGCCCGGCGAACGGCGCTACGCCGGCGCCATGACGGAGGACGGGGATCCCCTGGCGGAACCCGATTTCGGGACACTCACCGAAGGCGGAGGCGAGGAGGAGGAGTCGACCGCGGCGCCTCCAGGCGCCCGCCGCTTCGAGGAGGCGATGCCCGGCCAGGAAAAGCGACCGGCGGCCACGGGCGCAGGCATGTCGCCCGAAGGCGCCGGGCCTCGGTTGGCCGACGGCTCCGACCCGTCCGCTGGCAGGGATGCGTCGGGCCAGGCCCGTGTTCCTGGCTGGGAAGGCACGGGACGGGCGATAGACGAGAGTCCGCTCGTCGATTACCGGGCACGGTTCGAACGGCAACTGAGCGAAACCTCGGGAACCGAGACCACGCTCGGGTCAAAGCCGTCCGCGGAAGTCCTGTCGGCGGCCATTGCCGAATACTACGCCTCGTTCGACGCCAGGGTGGCGGTCGAGCGTCCCGTCGATCCCGGGCTGGCCCGCGCGATGGAGGCATGGATGAATGCCTTCGGTGGGGGGGCAAGCCCATGAGAACCGGATCGAGGCTCGTGGGCACGGTTTCCGTCGCAGCGGCAATGCTTGCCGGCGTGGCGCTGTGGCTGGCGATGCGCCTGCTCCAGGGGGCCGCGCGGCCCGCGCTGGTCGCGGCGCCCGAGTGGCTGTCGCTGGCCGCGAATGCCGGC
>CAZNXK010000300.1:0-1472 GCA_964576835.1 uncultured Treponemataceae bacterium
GCGGGTGGAGGTGTCGTGACGGTGCCGTGGCCTCTCGAGGAGAATCCGGCAGCTGAGCGGATGGTGCGAACACAGCTCGAGAGCCGGGACGTGTATGATCGACGGGTGCTGGAGGTCATGGCCCGGCTTCCGCGGCATCGCTTCATGCCCGGGGGGAGCGTCGGGGAAGCGTACGGCGACTATCCGGTCCCTATCGGGCACGGCCAGACCATATCGCAGCCCTACATCGTCGCGGTGATGACGCAGGAGCTGCGTCTTGGAGGTTCGGAGCGGGCACTGGAGATCGGGACCGGAAGCGGCTACCAGGCCGCGGTTCTGGCTTCGTTGTGCGCCGAGGTCTGCACGATCGAACGCATACAGGCGCTGCTCGATCGGTCGCAGGCCCTGTTGGCCGACCTGGGATACAGGAACATCCGCTACCGTCTCGGCGATGGGACCCTTGGATGGCCGGAGCTCGCGCCGTATGACCGTATCCTCGTGTCCGCAGCGGCCGACCGCGTGCCCGAGCGTCTCACCGATCAGCTTTCGGACAACGGGATCCTCGTCGCTCCGATCGGTGACCCCGACGGGTACCAGCGACTGGTCACGATCCGCCGTGTCGGCGCCCGGCTGGAATCGACGCCGGGGCTCGGGTGCCGCTTCGTTCCACTCGTCGCCGGCTGAGCCCTCCGAGGCGACTTGCACAAGCCTCGGCTGTCCACTATCGTAACCGCGGAGCAATCCCGACATGCACGTTCCCCTCTTCCGGCCCACGATGCGCCGGCGCTACATGCATTCTGTACTCACCGAGCTCGTGGACGAGGACATAGGTCCGGGAAAGGCAACGCGGGAGCTCACCGCCACGCTCTCGACATACGTCGGAGCCGCCGGCGGTGTGGCGCTGACGAGCACGTACGCATGTCTGAGTCTTGCCGCGGAGGTGCTCGGCCTGAAGGCCGGCGATCGCGTCGTCGTTCCGGCGCTCGCTCCGGCGGTCTACCTGGACGTGTTGCTCTCGCGCGGATTGCAGGTCGCGCTCGCGGACGCCGACCCGGTGACTGGCGGCGTCTCAGGGGACACGCTCAGGCCGCTGCTCGGGGAGGGCACCAGGGCGGTCTTTGCTCACGATGCGTGCGGCCTCCCGTTCCCGCACGAGTCCGCGATCGCGGCGGGCATCCCGGTGGTCGAGGATGCCACCTATTCCCTCGCGCCTGCGCCGTCCCCTGACGATGGCCTGGGGCCGGAGCTCGCGGAGCTGCTCCTGGTTTCGCTCGACGGCACCGGGGCCATCGTGGCCGGTGCAGGCGCGCTGCTGCTTGCGAGAAAGCGCGGGCTCATAGTCGACCTCAAGAACGCAGGCGGGAACCTGGCGCGCCACCAGCAGCTGCCGAACTACGTCGCGGCGCTCGCGCTCGCGCAGCTTCAGGATGTGGACTCCGACCGGGCGCGGCGCCTGGAGATCGCGGGGCTGTACCGCGGCTCCATCCAGAAAT
>CAZNXK010000301.1:0-1461 GCA_964576835.1 uncultured Treponemataceae bacterium
ACGCGCTACCGGTTAAGCGTATGTTGGATGGACGCGCTACGCGCGCGCAAGAGATTTGATCGACATGCAAGCACCAATGCATCCGAGCGCGTATATCCCGGCATGGACAAAACCAGGCTGCTGGGTATGCTGACCTCGCTGCATGAGCTACCCGGGATAACGCTCAGTGGAACACTGGCACATTCACTGGATAGCATGAAAAAGTGCCGTACCCATGAGCTGGGTGGACGAATGCTGGAATGTCCTGAATGCGGGACACGAATCATACAATACAACCCCTGCAATATACGTGGTTGCCCGATCTGCTACCTGAAAAACCAGATCCAATGGAAAACAAAGGCTCGGAAAAGGATTTTACCAACCCGGCATTACCATCTGACATTCTCAATACCGGAACACTATACAAGAATATGGTTGAGCCACAAGAAAGAAGTGGTAGAGAGTCTTTTCCAGGCAGTACGAGTCGCGATACAAACCATTGTCGAAACAGAAGGGCTCTTGATAGGAAGCCTGCTTGTATTCCAGAGCCATGGAACAGGAATGAGCTATAAGCCTCATATGCATTGTGTTCTCAGTGGTGGAGGACTGGATGGTAACGGTAGATATCGTGAATTGCGGTCAATACCGTTCCATGCACTTGAAGCAATGACAGAAGAAGAATTTGAAAGCAACATAAAGAAAAGCCTGGGAGCAGAAGAAGTAGCAGGAATATGTCTGGAGAAGAGCAATAGCTACAAGGTATATACAGGTGTTCACAAGGAAAACGGAAACACCATAATCGAGTATCTGTCCGGAACCAGGAATGGGGTCGTCGTAGATATTGAAGAAGAAATCGAAGAGGAAGACAACGGAATAGTAATAAAACAGAATGATAACGGTATTGTTCGGATAACGCATCTGGATACAAAGACATTTCTTGTGAGGTATCTGAATCATATACCGCCTGCAAGAACCGTGATGGCCCGGTATTACGGACTATACTCTAATAGACATAAAGAAGACTATAAAAGAGCTCGAAAACAAGTAAAGAACGAGAATGAAAAAGAAGAGGTGCTTCCGTATAATGAATTATGCCCAGTCTGCAATGCGGAAACGAGAGTTACATTTCTGTTCAAGCGGGATGAGCTTCACCTTATCCCGGGAATACGAAACAAGAATGGACCGCCGAGACATGGATGTATAATAAATATAGCATAAAGATATCTTTCAAATAGTATATAGGTGAAGAATGCAGTAAGAGATGAGGTGAAGACCAGAAATGTATTCCGATGGGAGAGAACGAAGGAACTGTAGCAGCCATACCTGATCGAGATATAAAAATGATCAATGAGAATACGAAAAAAATACAAATCGGGAAAACATGTGACGATTGAAATTCTATATAGGATGAATCATCCAACAATCGCTTCAACCTCATATGATGAGACCCCTGTCAAGGATAAAATGGCAGGAACAGAAAGA
>CAZNXK010000302.1:0-1450 GCA_964576835.1 uncultured Treponemataceae bacterium
ACACACGGCCCTTGCAGGGGTCGGCGTGGACACGTGGGGGGTGGACTTTGGCCTCATCGGCCGCCGTGGTGGGCTTCTCGCAAACCCGATCTGCTACCGCGATCGCCAGACCGAGGGCATGGACGCCAGGATCAGAGGGAAGATCGACGACGATTCCTTCTACGCCATGACCGGCATGACCGTCACGTGCATCGGAACGCTTCCGGAGATCATGGCGCTGCGAGAGCGACAACCGGAGCTCCTCGAGGCAGCCGGCACCATGCTTTGGATGCCGGATCTCTTCCGCTACTTCCTCTCCGGCGCACGATCGACGGAGCCCACCGTCATCGGGAGCTCCCTCTTCACCAGCATCGCGGATCGCGACTACAGCCGGAGGATCCTCGAGACCTTCGGCCTGCCCCGGTCGCTCTTGCCGCCGATCGCGCGGGTTGCATCGGTCGCTGGGACCCTGCTCCCGGAGGTCCGTGAGGAAACCGGTCTCACCGACGCGCCCGTCGTGGTTGTGGCCGGGCACGACACGCTGTCCGCCTTCTCGTCGGCCCCCTTCGCAGACCAGTCTACGCTCTTCGTGAGCTCGGGAACGTGGTCTGTGGTCGGCGTGACCCGGGAGAAACCCCTCCTCACCCCCCACGCCCGGGAGAAGGGCTTCGTGAACGAGCTCGGTGTGGACAAGCTCATCTTCGTGCGCAACCTCATGGGCTTCTACGTGATCGAGAGGCTGCGCCGGCAGTGGGAGGCGGAAGGCAAGAGCGCGAAGTGGCCGGAGCTCGAGCGGATGGCGGCAGCCTCAAGCCCCTTCGCCGTGATGGTCGATCTGGAGGACGGCGCGTTTTTCGCCCCCGACGATCCGGAGGCGTGCGTGCGAGGGTTCCTCCAGAGGACCGGGCAGAACGCTCAGGCAGGCGCCGGTGAGCTCGTGCGCGGCTACCTCGAAGGCCTGGCCCTCCTGTATCGCCGCGTCCTCGAGGACCTCGAGGGGTTGATCGGAGAGACGATCGGGCGCATCTGCCTGGTCGGCGGAGGATGCAGGAACGCCCTGTACTGCCAGTACGTGGCCGACGCCACGGGGCGCGAGCTTCTGGCCGGCCCGGTGGAGGCCACCTCCACGGGCAACATCCTGCTGCAGGCCCTGGCCGTCGGCAGGCTGTCGGGCACGGGTGAGATTCGGGAGGTCGTACGGCGGTCGTACCCGCCGGTATCGTACGAGCCCCGGGAACGTCAAGTCTGGGATGATGCATACGGCCGCTACCAGGAGCTGGTGGCGCGCCGTCGTACATAGCACGCAAGGAGGACACATGGAACGGCATTTCCTTCCGGAGATCTTCAACAACACCCTGGATGGAATCGATCTGCAGAACCACATCGTCGCGACCTACCACCTCAGGGACCGACTCGAGGGTGTGGAGTTCCTGGACCACTTCGCCCTGCTCCAGGCACTCGCCCTGGAGGG
>CAZNXK010000303.1:0-1449 GCA_964576835.1 uncultured Treponemataceae bacterium
CCGGAGTCGTCGTAGAGCGTCACGCCGCCGCTGGTGATGTCCGAGTCGTATCCGCCGACTCGGCGGACGCGGACGCTGTCGAGGATGTTGTAGCTCTGATCGCCGATGGACGCGTCGGCGGCCGAGACCACCAGACTCAGGATCTCAACCTTGCTCGTTCCCGCCGGCTGGTCGGCAATCGGCGCTGTGCCCGTGGCCGAGAGCGTCGTGGCGTAGCTGTCGAGGTAACCGGTTCCATTGTGTGCCGTGAAGTTGTAGGTATTCCCCGTGCCTACGTTCACGGCGCCGTAGATGACCGAGGATACCTCGCAGCCCGCGGTCTTGGAGGTGTCTGTGCCCGAAGCGAAGTCGAACACCACGCAAAATCCTGCCGGTGCGGTCGCTCCCCAGCCGAACTGATTCGCCGTCGCGGCGATGGGGATGGTCAGGGTGTTGCTCCCACCGAAGGTCACGGTGCCCACGGCGAGGTCGGTCCAGGTGCCGGTGCTCCACGTCCCGACCGACGCGGCAGCTTGGTGATAGAGGCGGACATCGCTGATATCCACCCGGTTTGCGGTCCCGGTGAGCTGGAGCGTGATGCTGCTGATGCTGGAGGTCTGGCCGTTCCCTCCGGCCCTGCACAGGAAGCGCGCCATGCCGACGTTCGACAGACCCGAGGTGCTGCTGATCGGGAAGGAGGCGGGCGCAATCGACACGTAGCTGTTCAGGGTGAAGCCCTGCGCGCCCACCGCAGCCGCGACGGCGAGCCCAAGGAGCAGGACGCTGGCCGTCAGGCGGCCCCTCGCCTTGCCCCAGCGGAGAGCGACCCTGGCTCCACTCGGGCAAGGTGCACGAATCCCGCTTCCAGTGACTACTCCGCTACGCATTCTCTTCCCCTCTGGTACTTCGCTCCACGTCGTTCGCCTTGCGTGGCTGCCGGATAGGTCGCCGGCCGCACGCGTTGCCGTCTTCCGGGACCGTCGGCTAAGCCTGTCTTCAGTATCGGCGCGGAGCCGCAATCCGCCCCGCGGCGTAGGCGCCTGCTCGGTCGATCGCGCCCAACACACTATTCGGCACACCACCACGCAAGAGACGTGCCATACGGGCGCACTGACGGCCGGATTACAGGGTCGGAGGTAAGGCGCGATCGCCATCGAATGCGGCGATGAGACGCGTCCCACCCCGTACTCCAAGACATCCTGGACGGGTATACTGCATAACTTTCGGCTTTCTTCCAAACATATTGACATTTAAGGGTTATTGATGTAGCATTCCCGCATTGTATAGGCAGATGAATCTGGGAGGGGCGTCATGCCGAAACACGTGGGTCAAACGGATATTGCATCTTGGCTGCGGAAGATCGACAAATCGAAATCGATGCTGAAGGATTTCTTTGCCGAACAGGCAGTTCCCTTTAGTGTGACTCAGTACTACCGGTACAAGAGAAAGATCGCCGAGAAGGGCGTTGAA
>CAZNXK010000304.1:0-1449 GCA_964576835.1 uncultured Treponemataceae bacterium
AGCCAACCGTCGAGACGATCGACGAACAGCTGTGGGAAGTCGCCCGGGAAGGCGCTCGACGCCTTCTTCAACGAGCGCTGGAGGCCGAAATCGAAGTGCACGTGAATCACCATGCGGATTTCGTCACGAGCGACCGCCGTCAGGCCGTGGTTCGCAACGGATACGCGCCGCAGCGCACGATTCTCACCGGAGTCGGGCCGATAGAGGTCCGGCGACCCCGGGTCGATGAACGCAAAGCGGTGGAGGCAGATCCGTCGCACGAACCGTTCATCAGCGGGGTATTGCCGCGGTTTCTGCGACGAACGCCGACGATCGAGGGGACGCTCGCTGTGCTGTACTTGAAGGGGATCAGCGGCAACGACTTCGATTCGGCTCTCCAGGCGATCTTCGGTAAGGACGCCGGGAGTCTTTCGGCGAACACGATCAGTCGGCTCAAGGAGGCGTGGTACGAGGAACACGAGGCGTGGAGGAAGAAGCCGTTGTCCTCGCACGAGTACGCATACATCTGGGCCGACGGGGTGTACTTCAACGCCCGAATCGAAGGAGAACGGAGTTGTATCCTGGTGGTTATCGGAGCGAAGTTCAACGGGGAGAAGGAGTTACTTGCCATCAGCGCCGGGGTTCGCGAGAGCGAGGTGAGCTGGAAGGAGTTGCTTCTGGAGTTGAGGGCTCGAGGCATGACCGTTGATCCAAAGCTCGCGATCGCCGATGGGGCGCTTGGTTTCTGGAAAGCGTTGCCACAGGTATTTCCGACCACTACGGCACAGCGATGTTGGGTGCACAAGACTGCGAACGTCCTGGACAAGATGCCCAAGAGCGTACAGCCACGGGCGAAGACGCTGATCCACGACATCTACCTCGCCGAAACCGAGCGCGAGGCGGAGAAGGCGTTCAAGCACTTCTGTGAGAGCTACGGGGATCGATACCCGAACGCGGTCGAAACGCTCGAGAAGGACCGCGAGCACCTCATGGCCTTCTATCGCTTTCCGGCCGCGCACTGGAAGCACATCCGCAGTACGAACGTCATCGAGAGCGTGTTCGCGACGGTGAGGCTGCGGACCTACAAGACCAAGGGACTGGGGACCCGAAACGCTACGATAGCGATGACGTTCAAGCTCGTTCAGGAAGCCGAGAAACGATGGCGCCGGATAGCCGGGTGGAAGCTGTTGGAACTCGTCCAGACCGGACGTGTATTCAAAGACGGTGAGCTGATCGAGGAGTCAGCCGCATAATCGATTATTCGAAGGGATGCCCGTCCACCAAGATTGACAGTATCCCCTACCGCGCCGCTATGAGCAGCATACGATCGAAATGTCGGAAATCCTGTGAATCGTGGTGCGGCAGACGATATCCGCGACTGTCTCGGGCCTGTAACCATGACCGAACATCGATCGGACCGACGAAGAATCGCGCCGATCCGTCAAATTCGCCGCTAAACGCTTATTTTGG
>CAZNXK010000305.1:0-1448 GCA_964576835.1 uncultured Treponemataceae bacterium
CTGAACTGGCCAAGGAGAGCTTTCGCCATGCCCTTACCCTCCGATGCGCGACAGTAACTCGTCTGCCAAGGCGCGATACTGCGCGCTGCCACGATCATGTGGCGCATAGGTAAAGATGGATTGTCGCATGACCTGGGCTTCTTCGATCTTGATGTTCTGTCCGATCGCCGCAGCGCAGACCAGCTCAGGGTACTCGTCCTGCGCCTTCTTGATTACTTCCCGCGCCAACGCGGAGCGCCCGTCATGGATCACGAAGGCCAGGCCAAGGATAGACAGTTCCGCGTTCAGGCGGGACTTGACCTTCCCGAAGGCTTCAAGCGTTTGCCCCAGCCCCTGCAACGAAAAATACTTCGATGACAGGGGAATGAACAGATAGCGACTGGCACAGAGCGCGTTGACGACCAGGATATTCAGCGACGGCGAGGTGTCAATCAGGCAGATGTCATAACCTTCCGCCTGCAGAAGCTTTTCTTTCAATACAAGATGACTGCCAACCTCGCCATCGAGTTCGCGGATAGCGCCCGACAAGCTGGCCGAAGCCGCGATCAGACTGACGCCGTTCCAGGTCGTCGGGACGGCGACAGCGCTGACCGCCAGGTCGCTGTGTAGAAGCAAGTCTTCCACGCTGTGAAGCACGGGCGTTGCCGTAGCTATGGCGCTGGTCGAATTCTTCTGGTCATCCAGGTCGATAAGGAGCACGCGCTTGCCTGAGAGCGCAAACGCTTCTGCAAGGTTCAAGGCGCTCGTACTCTTGCCATTGCCGCCTTTGCGCTGGCCGATGGTTATGATCGTCATACATCCCCGCTTTCAGCCTTTTGCCACACCACCGCCATGATGGCGTCAAAAGCTCGCGGCAGTTTACGGAGATCACAAGAGCCATGGCGGAGGTAGTTGGCGTGATCCAGGTCAATGCCTTCGCCTTCCAGGGTGACGCACAGTTCCTCGATGCCATAGGGCCAGGTGGCCTGCTGGCCCACCGCCACAACGCGATGATGGCAGGTTTCCAGAAGGTAGAGCACCTCGGCCAGATTGGAGGTGGACACCTGCAACACGGCGGCGCTCATAGCTCCCCCTTGCGGGCGGCGCGCCGCTCCCGATCGAAGCTCTTCTTGGCCAGGTGCACGTAGCCGTTGACTTGACCATACGCCTGCCGGAAGTCGTGCAGGTTGACCGTCGCTGCCTTCTGCCGGAAGGCATCCTTGGCCCACGCCAAGCACTCGCCAGAAAAGTACAGCCGGCAGGACAGCGAGTCGGACAGCTGGATGCAGCTGACCTCATCCAGGGTGCAGCCGGACATGATAAGCCAGGCGGCCTCATACAGGTCAGTGACGACGGTGGGTGTTGCGGGGTGTTCGATCTTCTTCATAGAGCCTCCTCGTGGAAAACCAGGAGACCCGTGTTGCCTCATAATAAAATCTAGTCCTACGAGGTGGTTGCCTCATAAGTCA
>CAZNXK010000306.1:0-1441 GCA_964576835.1 uncultured Treponemataceae bacterium
TCGAGGGGGAGGCGACGGTCACCATCGACGGAGAGGAAACCGTACTGACTCCCGCAAAAGGCCTGGTCACCAAGCCCGCCAGGGTTTCGATGAAGAGCGAAAAAGGAGCAAAGCTCATGGGCATTCAAATCACGAGTTCCACTACCGGCTGAGCCGCGGGATGAGGAATCGGTTTCATAGGCGGCATACGACGACTCGTTATCCGCTTTGAGTCTTCCGGTGGAGGAAATATAAACAAGAAAAGGCGCCGCAAAAATCCTGGATCCCCGTATGGTATATCTTATCCGAATGCAGGTTTCATATTTTGTTTCATGTCCATTTGCCATAGATGTCAACTCATGGAAATATAAGGACCATAAAATAACCGAGGAAGAAATCGAGGCGATGCAAGGGAAGATGGATGTACGTACTGTCGGAAGTTTTTCCGAGAAGGAAGCGACCGCGTTAAGATACGCGATAGCCTTGTCCAAAACGCCAGTACGCTTCGACGGCCGGCTACTGGAAGACGTGCGCCGCGTATTTTCCCACGAGGAGATCGTGGCTGTCGGGGCGCTCGCGGCAAAGGTCAACTATTGGGCACGGCTTATCGAAGCTTGGAGAATAAAACCCGTGGGTTACACCGACGACCCTGTACTTGCACTGGATAGTTACAGAACTTTAGCGGCTGAAGAATGAAATACGGGGCATCCAGGGTATCCATATTCCGTTCCTGAAAAATTAAAAACCTGAATACAGCAAATATAATCCAGCGAGCAAAATGCCTGCTCCCATCAGGATGTTGACGCCGCGTGCGAAGAACCCGTAGCGGGCGCTTTTTGTCAATTTTCCGGTCAAGCCCATGAAGGTTCCGGCGACAATAACCAGAACGCTGTGGCCGATGGAATAAAACAGAAGAAGCGCGATTCCCCATATCGGCTTGGTGCTTCGGGAGACTAGCGTTAAAAGAGCGATAAGCACAGGAGTCGCGCAAGGTGAAGAAAACAGACCGCCAAGTATCCCGGTCATGAAAGCGCCCAAATACCCGCGTTTGGTATTTTTACTTTGCGCGTAACTTGCCGGGATGACAGTGATGATACCCCAGGTCTGGAGCGCCATGGCCACCATAAGCGCTCCCAATATCAGGTACCACCAAGAGGCGGTTCCGAAATTGAAGAGCTTGCCCAAAAGAGAAGCCAACGTACCGAGGGCGGTAAAGGTGATCGCCATGCCGAGCGCGAACACGAGAGAAAACCGGAAAGCCGTAGCGGGGTTTTTCCTGCCCGTACCTCCGACGAAGGCGATCACGAGGGGCACGCTGGAGAGGGAACAGGGCGTGACGCTGGTCAACACCCCGGCGAGCAACGCGAGCGCCGGAGCGAGCCACGGATTCGAGCCGATCAATCGGGAGAGATCCTGAAGCGCGGTATTGATGAACGCGTCCATTATTTCATTCCCATCGCGG
>CAZNXK010000307.1:0-1441 GCA_964576835.1 uncultured Treponemataceae bacterium
GCAGAGCCCGCTCACCTTCCCCGCTGACTGGGTGAAGATACTGAAAAACATGGCGACCATCTGGACGAGCGTCAACGTCAACTACTCCTCCTCCTTTCTGAGCTCCCTCATCATCACGGTGTCTTCCCTCCTCCTGCTCAATCTCCTCTCTTCGCAGGCGGCATGGGCCCTGGTGCGCACCAAGACGAGGCTCTCCGCGGGGATCTTCGTCACCTTCGTGGCGGCCATGGTCATCCCCTTCCAGATCGTGATGTTCCCCCTTCTCAGCTGGTTCCGGGAGATCACTCAGCTCACCGGCGTGAGGCTCCTCCGCTCCTACGCGGGCATCATCCTCGCCTACATCGGCTTCGGCATGTCCCAGTCGATCTTCATCTTCCACGGCTTCATCAAGAGCATTCCGCTCGAGCTCGAGGAAGCGTCCACCATCGACGGCTGCAAGCCCTGGCAGGTCTTCTACAAGATCATCTTCCCCATCCTGCGTCCGATCCAGGCCACGGTCCTGGTGCTGAACGGCATCTGGATCTGGAACGACTACCTCCTCCCGCTCCTCATCCTCGGGAAGGGGAACGCAGTGATGACCATCCCCCTTGCCGTGTCCAACTTCGCGGGTGCCTACGTCAAGCAGTGGGACCTCATCCTCACGGCCATCCTCATGGCGATGATCCCCGTGGTCATCTTCTTCCTCATCGCTCAGAAGTCCATCATCAAGGGAACGGTCGCCGGCTCCATCAAGTAGCGGCGTACCAACTGATAGCGGAGGCACCAATGGCGGAAAGATCTGTCGCGAAACTGATTCGCGGGACGAGGACGATGGACGGGGCCGGGGTGAGTCTCACCCGCATCTTCGGCTTCGGCAAGACCGAGCTTTTCGATCCCTTCCTGCTCCTCGACTCCTTCGGATCCAAGGAGCCCAGCGAGTACCTCGCGGGCTTTCCCTGGCATCCCCACCGCGGCATCGAGACGGTGACCTACATGATCGAGGGATCGGTGCGGCACGGGGACAGCATGGGGAGCTCGGGCGTGATCGGGCCGGGGGACCTCCAGTGGATGACCGCGGGTTCCGGCATCATCCACGAGGAGATGCCTCTTCGTTCCGCGAACGGCGTCCGCGGCTTCCAGCTCTGGGTGAACCTGCCCAGGAGCGAGAAGATGAGCGATCCCGCCTACCGGGGCGTCCTCGCCTCGGAGGTCCCCCGCGTGGCCATCCCCGGCGGCGAGGTCCTCGTCCTCACCGGACGCTTTGGTGAAGCCGAGGGACCGATAACGGGCATCGTCCGCGCTCCTACGTACCTCGACGTGCACCTCGATGCGGGTGCCCGGATCACCCTCGACGCTCCCGCGGGGGAGACGACATTCGTCCAGGTCTACGGCGGGTCCCTGTCCGCGGGCGGGGCGGCCGCGGCCGGGGCCGACAGCGGGCTTCTCCTTGATGAGGGTGACG
>CAZNXK010000308.1:0-1437 GCA_964576835.1 uncultured Treponemataceae bacterium
AAAGTATCCGACCTTGTGGTTGAAGAAATTAAAAATATGGTTCGTACTGGTCAACTACATCAGGGTGATAAACTCCCGAACCAGGTTGATTTCGCAGAACAGCTCGGTGTCAGTCGGCCATCCTTGCGGGAAGCGCTTAACCGCCTTACCAAGCTTGGCATCATTGCCCAGAGTCCTGGTGTCGGCACAATTCTGAAGGCTGAGAATCCCGACCTCTGGGTTGAGAATCCACCTGGGCCATTGCTGGCCGACTCAAATGCTACCCTGGAATTGATCGAAGCAAGAATGTGTATTGAAGCGCTTGCTGTCGAGTTTGCTGTCGAACGCATGACCAAAGGAGAACTGACTGCGCTGGCACAATCGGTAAAAAAGATGCAGCAAGCGATCGAGAGAGACGACTACCGTTCATACCTGCATGAGGATGTGTCTTTCCATTGCCAGATCGCCAACGCCTCGCACAATCGCTACTTTATCCATATGCACGTTACGCTTCGTGGTTTGATGCAAACGTTCATAAACGATATGTATGAGCATTTCCCGGATCTGGTCAACAATTCATTTGATCATCACCAGGGAATCCTCGAGTCCATTCAAGCCCGTGACAAGGAGCGCGCTGTACGGGAAATACGGAGCCACATCGAAGATCTTCGCCTATGCCTTTTACAGTATTACGAGCAAACCGATCAAGCAAAGTAGGCGGGGCGATGAACGATAGGTACAGGAAGAAGCTAGTCTTCCTCGGCCTGGAGGGCGAGTACGGATAGAGAAATCCTCTGTACTGGTCGCGGGCTTTTGAATGTTGTTTTCAATGCCTTGGACACTATTTCCACAAGGCTGTTGGTCAATGATGCCGCTATCCGGAACAATGAATCATGGATCCATTGTGGCGTGGCTGGTTGTCGCGGAAGCGTTTTTCTACTAATCCCCGGAGTCACACCATGCCTGCGTTGTCTTTTTCCTTACTCTTGGGGCTGAAGACGACATTTCCAGTGTCGAATCTACAGGGGTTTAGGGACAGCAGCTTCCTTTGCCTCCACCATGGCTGCTGACGAAGGTTTGAAATAACTTTCAGGAAACAGCAAGGCTCTGCAAAAAGAACGATCCAGTTTGATTTATGGGACAATGCGTACGAGGTCCTGCCATTAAGGGGGCCGTCAAGAGATTGCTCCTGCACAGCATCTTTATTATGGCGGATAGCACCAGCCAGTTGGACTCGAATCAAGCGACAATCCCCTGTTTGTACCATCATGCAGGGCACCATCTGCTTCAGTCAGGATCCTCGGCGGCGTCAAGTATCCATTGTGTCTGATTCCCTCTGCATTGCCATCAGGATTTATAGTACCCCTTTAATTCAATCCAGAACGGTAAGGATTATCCGCTGCCTCTAAGGCCGGCATGCTCAACCATCGGCGGATATTCCTCATGCTGCATACTTGT
>CAZNXK010000309.1:0-1427 GCA_964576835.1 uncultured Treponemataceae bacterium
CAGGAACCGGGTGAGGTCGCGCTCGCAGGCGTCCCGCTCCGCCGCAGTCGTTTTCGTGGTGAGCACGAGGGCGCTCCTGTCCAACCCTCGAAGCGCGGCGCAAGCGGCCGCGTGCGATCCGTATTGGTCCGCGAGGTCCCAGAAGCTCACGCCCAGATCCAAGCTCCGCGCCAGGACCGAGGCGAGCCAGCCATCGGCTTTCCGGGTCTGCGCGGACGACCCGGACCAACCGTTGGTGCCGGTCCCTACCGCGAGCACCGAGGCCGAAACTCCGCTCTTGCCCAGAACCGCGTCCTTCACGCCGACACCTGCGGGCCGGCCGGCCGGCCCGTCTCCGCGGACCGGTACACGGCGTCCATGAGCTGGCTCTGGTGCACGCCATTCCGTGCGGACGTGCGGGGCTCGTCCCGCCCCAGGATCGCATCGACGAAGTTACTGAGGGGCTGCCCGTCCTTGCCGCGCATAAGGGGGTACTTCACCTTCACCGCCTGCCAGCCGCCTGGCTGCAGGCGGTAGACCTCGATGAGGCCGGCGCTCCAGGGATCCAGGTCCACCCTTCCCTCCTCGAACACCCAGGTGCCGTGGGAGCCATTGGGGCCTTCGCCGGTGATCGCAACCGAGGCGAGCACGCCGTTGGCGAAGCGGACCGTGGCGGTGCCGTTGATCTCCACCTTCGCATCCAGCCGGTCGAGGTGGGCATACACTTCGGCCACGTCAGACTCGACGGTCCAGATGAGGGAGTTCAGGAGGTGCGCTCCGGAGTCGTACATCTGCCCCCCGCCGGACAGCTTTGGATCCTGACGCCAGGCGCCCTTGGTGAGTCGGTACCAGTTCTGGGAGAGGTAGAGGCTCACCACCTTGAGCCTGCCCAGCTCGCGGGTGCGGATCATCTCCCGCAACGTGTACAGCTCCGCGGTGCAGGGCGTGTTGTACCCGATGCAGAAGACCTTCCCCGAGCCGGCCACGCGCCGCTCCATATCCAGGGCGTGCGCGAGGGACGTGACCATGGGCTTCTCCATGAGCACGTGACACCCCGCTTCAAGCGCCTGGCAGCCCTGGGCGTAGTGCAGCGTGTGCGGCGTGGCTACCACGACCGCCGAGGGCTTGACTTCGCGGTACAAGCGCGCGAGGTCCGTGTACTGCGGCGGCGGAGTCGACAGGTGCGTCAGGCTCTTCTGGACGAGTAGGTCCATCTGCCGCGGCACGATGTCGCAGAGCGCGACGATCTCCACCTCGGGGATGTCCTTGGAGTGCTGCGCATGCTTGTGCATGATATTGCCGCACCCGATCAACGCAAGACGGACGGCGCCCATAGTCACCTCTTGCGGCCGAGCGTAGGGCCGCTGGACCGCGGAGGTCAAGCGGGGAACGCTCCCGGTGAAACACCGCCTCTCACGGTACTTCGACGACGGGATGCCCTTCAGGGC
>CAZNXK010000310.1:0-1423 GCA_964576835.1 uncultured Treponemataceae bacterium
TAATCCTGAGCGCCTTCTCCTTCGCGGGCAACACCAGCCTGTTGATCTCCAGGATATCTTCTTCGCACTGGCTCCTGTGGTACCGGAGAAGGTCGAACTCGTCTCCAGATCGTATCCAGCGCCTCTTGAGGTGTTCCCATGCCCGGTGCCCGAGGAACAAGAAACCTGGAACAGTCAGGAACGAGGACACTATCGTGGCGAGGCTGAAAGTCAAGAGCTTCCCTGTAATCAACAAGAACGCGAACCCGAGTCCAAGCGAGCACATCACCGCAAGAGAAGCGAAGATGGCCAGGAACAGCAGACGCTCGCTCTCATCTCGGCGACGAAGTGCCCCTCGCATCATTTTCCTGGCTAGGCGAATGAGCGGCGAGTCGCTCACGGCGCAACCCTCCAACGCGCGGAGGTGCGGTTCTCGGCCCGCTCCGAGCGCCACCCAGACTCCTCCGGTCCCAGACAGAAGTATCTGAACCTCCACTGTTCGCTCCTGTGGGCCTTGTGGACGCGATGGCGTTGGATCCAGATCCACGCAAATAAGCCAACTATGGAGAGCAACCAGATGGCCACAAGACCCAGCCAAAGCAACGACGTAACCGAAGACCATGTTCCGACCCACGGCGCATTGAAGATAGCCAGCCACGCGACGGCACCCGCTGATACCAAGGCACCTGCCGAAAGGACGCCTGCAACGGCAGAGAGGCCCACGTTCTCAAGACTGACCCTGTCTACCCTGAGTGTCGGGGGAAACAGGATCGACTCCAACCGATCGTCTGAACGATCCATGGCGGTATTGCTCCTGCTTAGCTGATGGCAGATCCGTCTATGCGCGGATCATACGGCCGACATCAGAACCGCGTCAATCGAGCCACCATTGCCCGTCACCCGAACCCGACGACCCTCGTCAGCAGGTGCGTGCCGGGAGACGCCGGGACACGGTATTCCCTCGCGGCGGAGGACCGCGGCGAGGCGGAGGGTGCCTACGACGCTGGCACTGACGACGGCGTGAACGTCGCCGCCTCGCGCTCCGCACCGTGACCGAGCGCCTTGGCGCCAGTCTCCACTTTCCGGCATCGGCGAGCGGTAGTGCTCTGCGCGCCAGTCGACCTCCATGTCGCCTGCCGCAGCCTTCACGGAGTCCTCGGGCCTCCAGGGATGCCGGGCATGGAGGCCCGGCACCTGGAGGCCCTCCGGGGGGCGCCGGACTTCCTCAGTCCGCTGCACGAGCCACCGCCCGCCATGCCGCAGCGAGCAGCACGCCACCCTTTCCCGCCGAGGTGGAGAACCTACCCAAGATGCTGAGGCCCTCGGATGGCGGAAAGAGGGGGCGATCTGAGCCGGTACGGACTTAGCTCTTCCCGACCGGAAGGGTGGCTACTTATTCCCGGAACGCTGGCTCCGTCAAAATGGAACGGTGGCTCTTTTCGAT
>CAZNXK010000311.1:0-1420 GCA_964576835.1 uncultured Treponemataceae bacterium
CCCGAGGCCGACAGGATGCTCGACGACGCGGAGCTCGCCCGCCGGGAGGCGACGATCAGGACGAACGGGGCCGGGCTCGGATTGTCCTTTGGCAAGGCCATGGCCGATGCCCTCTCGCGTCCTATTGGTCTCGTGCCCGCGGCCCACGGTGGGACAAGCCTGGAGCAGTGGAACCCGGCGCACAAGGGGCTCGGCGGCCGCAGTCTCTACGGCGCCATGCTCGAGCGCATCCGCAAGGCCGGCGGCAAGCTTCGCGGCATCCTCTGGTACCAGGGGGAGTCGGACGCCTTCGGCGCGGATACCGGGCGGAGCTATGCGGAGCGCTTCGACCGGTGGATTCAGGCGGTACGGTCGGATACCGGGATCCGGGATCTCCCCGTGGTGGTGGTACAGATCGGAAGGGTCGTGGAGCCCGCGGACCGAGCCGGAGTGTGGCCGGGGTGGGACCCGGTGCGCGAGGCGCTTGGCACGCTCCCGGATCGAACGCCGGGCACCGCCGTCACGACGGCGGTGGACCTTCCCCTGTGCGACCTGATCCACGTGGACACCACCGGGCTCATCCGGCTCGGGCGCCGCATGGCACGGCTCGCACTCCGCCTCACCGATCGCCCCGAGATGCGGGCAGGCCCGCGGCCGGAGCGCATCGAGCGGATCACCACTGCCGCGGGCGGCCGCAACGCGGTACGGGTCAGGTTCCGCGACGTCACCGGCGGGTGGTCCGTTCGCGACGGCATCCGGGGCTTCGAAGCGCGTCTTCCCGGAGTCGAGTATGCGGCGCCCCTCTACCCGGTGAACGCCTGGGTGGACGAGGCGAGCGGCACGGACATCATCGTGCTCCTGAACCGGGAGCCCGAGCAGGGCATGAGGCTCGGGTATGGCTTGGGTCTCGACCCGCCGTGCGCGCTCGCAGACGGCGCCGACATGCCGCTGTGTTCGTTCCTTCCCCGTCCCGTGGATGGGTGAGGGCGGAACAATCCCTGGGGCGAGCTGGTTCCTCGTTGGTTCCGGCCGGCCGCGAACGCCGGGGGCTATCGCGATCTCGGGAGGCCAAGGAGCTCCCTTGCGGCGTTGCGGACGGGCGTGACGTGCCGCAGGGCGTCCGCGGCCATGCCCTGCGTCGCCCGCTCACCTGGGTACCGGAAGGCAACCGCGTAGTCAGTCAGCACCGCGAGTGATTCGCGCATTTGCTCCAGGTGTGGCTGGCTTGCGACGAGCAGATCAAGCAGAGCTTCGAGGTCGTGCGTCTTCGGAAAAGGAGTGTCGGCCTCCTGGAGCACCGCCTTCAGGTACTTCTCGCCGCACTGCTGCGCGTGGAAACAGGCCGCGTCCGGATTGGGCGACCACCGGGCACGCTTCTCCCGTCGGGCCGTCGCCAAGTCCGCCTCCGCCTTCTCAACCCCCTCGCGCGTTATCGGCTTCA
>CAZNXK010000312.1:0-1399 GCA_964576835.1 uncultured Treponemataceae bacterium
TATCGTAGATGAGCTTCTGCATCGCCGTGGGGCTGGTCGCCAAGCGCAGATGGTGGACCTGGCCGTCTGAGTCCGGGAGACTGATGGTCAGGACTCGATGGGTTTGCAGCTCATCGTTGATCGTGGGCCAGCTTCGGTGATCCCCGTGGGCGAGCAGCTTCTGCTCGATGGTGTGCAGCAGGTGATAGGCCAGGATGGAGATGAAGATGTGCCCGTCCCCTCGGTGCTGGAGGTGGTGGAAGATCGGGCGCATGCCCAGGGCACTCTTGAGGTAGCGGAAGGAGCTCTCCACGCGGGAGAGCATCACGTACAGGGCCCAGAAGCGATCCAGGCTCAGATCGGTGCGGTCGGTCTTGAGGATGTACACGCCATCGAGAAGCGTGGCGTCGGCGAGGGGCTTCTCATCGATTCGCCACTGAACCACGATGCAACCCTGCTGCTCGACAAGCTCGGTGAGGAAGAACCGTGAGGCTCGCTGATAGCGTTGCCGCAGCCGTCCGATCGCGCTCTGCGCCTTGGGGCCATCGATCTTCCCGGCTGCCATTCGAGCCTGCAGTTTCGTCAGTTCCCTTTCCATGGCTGCCATGAACCGATCGCGGATCGCCTTGTCCTTGGCGATCCGCGGCTCACTGCGCACGATCAGGTAGCACTCCTGCCCCTCGGTTGAGCAGAAGACCCCGATCTGCGGGTGACGATCGTCGACGGCCTGGAAGGGAGTCTCCCGAATCTTCTCGATCCACCGGCGACGACTTTGACCCGGAAGGGCTACGACGTAGTGGTAGCCTCGAGCTTTCAGCAGTTCGATGTTCTTGGCGCTCGCGATCCCGCGGTCCATCACCGCGGTGATCCCCTCGCGCTTGCCGGTTCGCTTCTCCAGCAGATCCAGCATCCCCTCGAGGGTCTGGTTGTCGTTCGTGTTCCCCCGCCATGTCTCGCTCGCTTTGGGAAAACCCGCCTCGTCGAGAACCATGCCGACCACCAGCTGCTTGCAGTCACCCCGCCCGTCCCGCGAGTAGCCCCGCTGCGCCTTCGGATTGCTCGCAAGGAGCCCCTCGAAGTACGTGCTGGTCAGATCGTAGAGCAGCATCGTCTCTTCCAGCCCCAGCAGATCCCGTTCCGTCCCCCTCAGATGACCCTCGATCCGATCCCGTCGCTCCCACAATCGGTCGCTCGCCCGATACAGTGCGTCCTTGTTCACGAACTCAAGGCTTCGTCCCATCAAGTCCGCAAGGGCTGTCCGGCCAACCCAGCCGCTGGTGGCCAGCTCGCTTCGTGGCTCCACCAGACGCGCCACTACTTCGATCGCTGCCAACGTTCGCTGCGTTTCCGACAGACCCAGCTGCCCCAGCACGTTGCCCATGCCGAGGGTCTTCCACGTCTCCAGCGCGACGTATACCGG
>CAZNXK010000313.1:0-1397 GCA_964576835.1 uncultured Treponemataceae bacterium
GAGATATAATCGATTCTTGTGGACGGGATAGAAAACGGACGTTCATTCACGGTAAGGTTTTGTGACCAAACTAGACCTGTCGTGAGGAGAACGTCCGTGAAACAGAGTAACATCAAGACCCAAATTGAGGCAACACCCGAGACTATGGGAACGTTGGAGGCTATCGTGCGGGAAGGCGCAAGGAAGATGCTGCAAGCCGCCTTGGAGGCGGAAATTGAGGAACATCTTTCACGGTTTAAGAACCTAGTAGACAAGGACGGAAAACGTGTCGTGGTGCGCAACGGCGTCATGCCCGAGCGGACTGTGCTCACCGGTGCCGGGCCGCTTCCAGTAAGGCGTCCCCGCGTCGATGATCGAGTACTGGCCACCGTGGGCGAAGATCGCTTCACGAGCCGTATCCTCCCGAAGTTCATGCGGCGGGCACCAAGTATCGACACCCTCGTGCCAGTGCTGTACCTCAAGGGCATCTCGACTGACGACTTCCCGACAGCGCTGGAAGCGATATTGGGACCACAGGCGAAAGGCTTGTCGGCGAGCACAGTGGTACGGCTCAAGGAGATATGGACCGAAGACTACCAAGAGTGGTCCAAGCGCGATTTGTCAGCAAAGCGTTATGTCTACGTCTGGGCTGACGGCGTGTACTGCAATGCGCGGCTTGAGGACGAGCGGTCCTGCCTCCTTGTCGTCATGGGCGCTGATTCATTGGGCAACAAGGAATTACTCGCCGTGTCCGATGGCTACCGGGAAAGCAGCCAGTCGTGGAAGGAACTACTCCTGGATCTACGTTCGCGCGGCTTGTCGAAGGCGCCAGCGCTTGCCATGTGTGACGGCGCGATGGGCTTTCAAGCCGCTGCTGCAGAGGTCTGGCCCGAGACGCGCATCCAGCGCTGCTGGTTTCACAAATCCGGAAACGTTTTGGACAAGTTACCCAAAGGGCTCCAGGCAAAGGCATTAGGGATGCTCCATGAACAGTACTTGGCACCTACCCGCGAAGCTGCCTTGAAGGCGTTCGATCTCTTTGTTGAATCATTCGGAGCCAAGTACCCCAAGGCCGTAGAATGCCTCGTGAAGGACAAGGATGATCTCTTCGCCTTCTACGATTTTCCCGCCGCCCACTGGATTCACCTGCGCACGACGAACCCTATCGAGTCGACATTTGCGACTGTCAGGTTGCGCCACCGAAAAACGAAGGGTTGCGGAACCCGCAAGGCAACACTTGCGATGGTATATAAACTTTGCAGAGAAGCGGAACTGGGCTGGCGTAAGCTGGACGGGTTCAAGTTCATCCCCCTCGTTGAGGCGGGCATCAAGTTTGTAAATGGGGAGCAGGTTGATGGCGTGGCTGCCTAACCGTGATGACGCTCAAACTTCCAATCCACAACTATTGACAATATCTC
>CAZNXK010000314.1:0-1396 GCA_964576835.1 uncultured Treponemataceae bacterium
CCATGCGGACGAGTTCGTCTCTGCCGAGTCCCTCGAGCGATTCCATGGACGCCTCCTGGCCGCAGGCGGGCGCACCCGAAATGCAGACGAGAAGGAACAGCGCCAGCCCTGCCCGCCCGTTTGGTGGGGGAACGGCCGCAATCCGCGGCTCACGGCATCGGCTTGCCATTGTAGCTCCCCTCGACCTCGATTCCCTCGTGGGCCCAGCGGTTCCATGCCAGGTTCTGCTCCGCCTGGAGCCTGGTGTAGAAGGCGCTCTCCGGTCCGTTCACCCGCCGGCCGTCCCAGGTGAGCTCGTAGCCCACGCCCGCCACGGCGCGGAATGCGCCGATGCTCTCGTCCATGGGTGCGAGGATGCCCTGGTTCCACGCTTCCGGGCCGAGGACGGGCGTGCCGTGAAGTCCGGGATCGAAGACGAGTCCGGGGAAGATCGCCCTGTTCCCGGCGAGGACGAGGATCTCCTCGGGCATGAGCGTGCCCGGATCGTCCGATTGCTGGAGCCCCTTGGACCAGTGCCTCTGGTTGTAGCTCATGATCGAGCTCCCGCTCTCGAGGGGCTGGCCGAAGATCGTGCTGTGGGTCAGGCCAAAGGCGTGACCGAGCTCGTGCACGAGCGTGGACTGGAAAGGATAGGGCGCGTCGCGGAGGAGGGAGGAGTACTCCATCTCGACGTAGCCGCCCCCGCTTCCCGGGGAGCCGTTGATGCTCCGACCGCCCCCGAACTGGTTCCGGACTCCGGCGGGACCGCCTCCGGGCCGCACGTAGACCACGAGGAAGACGGATCGGGCGGAGTACCGGTCCTCCCCGCGGGCCTGGAGAATCTCCCTGAGAATCCGGTGCGCCGAGTCCGGCCGGTCTTCCGGCCCGAGCCCGGCGAAGAACGCGTCCGGTTCCGCGCTCTGGAAGACCTCGGGCCGGCCGAGCGCCACGGCAAAGGTGGACGTGACCAGGATCGCGCGGTAGTGCTCCCGCGCGACGGCGAGGTGCCGGAGCAGCAGCTCTCCGGAACGGGCCGCCTCGTCGGAGGCGAGCCGGGACTCGCGAGGGAGGAAGAAGACCGGCCTCACCACGATGGGCTCCTCGAAGTGGAAATCCGGGTAGCGGTCGAGCTCTTCTGCGCTCAGATCGACGCCCGGCGCGAAGGCGAGGAGCGCCAGGAGCGCGAAAACCCGCGGTTGCCGACGTCGCTCGATCCGTCCGCTCGAGTGTCCTCCCGTTGTCATGCTCGGCTCCTGTCCGGGCGGCTCCCTGCTCGTGCGGCCCGAAGCAGAGGATGGCCGATACTCGAGGGACTGTCACGGCAGCCGAGCCCGCGTGGTCGAGACCAGGGCCTCCCCGGCGCGCCCCTTTGCAGCTATCTTTGGCGCAGGTAAGAAACACTTGCCACCCCTGCGGC
>CAZNXK010000315.1:0-1396 GCA_964576835.1 uncultured Treponemataceae bacterium
AGAAACCTTCGTGGCTCTTGAAGAGCCTGCGGAACGTGACGTCGCTCGCGTATCCCACCCTGAGGGCTACCTCGCCGATAGAGAGCGAGCCCTCGGCGAGCATGACCTTGGCTTTCTCGATGCGTCTGTTGTTGACGTAGTCCAGGAAGTGGCAGCCGAACTGCTCGGCGAAACAACGGCTCGCGTACGAGGGGGAGATGCCGCACGAGTCCGCCAGCATCTTCAGGGACAGCGCGGGGTTGGTCAGGTTGTCGTCCACGAGCGCCGAGACGCGCACGCGATCCAGTCCAGGCGCCGGGTGGTGGCTGCGGCGCGCCAGACCGCAGACCGCCGAGACGATCTCGTCGAGGTAGCGCCGGATTCCCTCGATGGTGTCACACTCCTGAATGCGCCGCGTATCCAACCTGAGCTCCGGGCCGACACCGAGCCCATCGGCGGCCTTGGCGGCCGTCAGCTCGATGTTGAGGGCCAGGTTTCGGATCGCGGTGGGGGAAGAACCGTGCCGCTCGAGGTTCCGGGCCATGACCTCGCAGAGCAGCTCCATGGCTTGCGCGCGTTCTCCCGCCCCGAGGAAGTTGGTCATCACGTTCTCCGTACCGATGGGGTAGTAGTAGCACTGGTCCGCGTCGCGGATCGCGTCGAAGAGCACCACGATCCCGGAGCCCCAGACGAGCCGGTAATCCGCGGCGTAAACCGCCTCGCGGTAGGACTGCGAGAGGTGCGCAATCCCGGCTCCCTGGCTCCCCAGGCCCAGGGAAGCCCACTCCCTATCGCCGCGCGTCCATTCGTGGTTGATCCTGTCCACGAGCTCGTCCATCTCGGCATCTGCCCTGAGGTTGAAGATGACGGCGCGGTGCGAGCCCATGTCCACCGGCTGGAGCCTGATCTCCGGTCCCGCCGCCGCGGCTATCCCGTCCAGGACTCTCTCCGCCTGAGAGGCGGCGAAAACGACGCCACAGCAGAAGACGTCGTTGGGGAATCGTACCCCGAGCAGCTCGAGCGCCTTCAGGTACTCCGCGTCCGGGGCCGCGGCCCCCGACAGGAGCTTGCCCAGGTACAGGCTCGTCGCGGCAGGGCGATCCCGCTCGAGGGTCTGCTTGAGCTCCCTCTCCTGCCGCAAGAGCTCCCTGACCGATCCCTGCAACCACTCGAACTCGTCCCGCGAGCCGCCGCCCCGGACGGCCGGCGCGCGGCCCTGCATGAGCTGCATGAGATCTGAGACGGGCCGGTAGTTCATGGCCGCCAGCCCGAAGGAGAGAAACCACCCCACGATGCCGAAGATCACCATCAGCACCGCGAAGACCACGCTGGCCTGGTCCACGGGCCGGAGGATGACCTGCCTGGGCACGGCAACGTAGTAGCGCCAGCCATTCAGTGCCGAGACGGAGCGGAAAAA
>CAZNXK010000316.1:0-1392 GCA_964576835.1 uncultured Treponemataceae bacterium
CCGCGAATACCGCACGCGCCTCGTCGCCGATGTGGTGACCGGCAAGCTCGATGTGCGCGAGGCCGCGGCGCGACTGCCCGACGAAGCCGCACCCAACACCGTCGAGGACGACACCGACGTGAGCCTCGATCCCGAAGCCGCTGACGAGGAACCCAAAGTATGAGCGTCGACGACCGCATCGCGCTCATCGATCGCTTGCGCGCTCCGCCGACGGAGGCGGAGTGGTTCGAGTTCAAACGCGACCACTGCGAGCCGCAGGCGCTCGGTGAGTATCTGTCCGCGCTCGCCAACGCCGCGTGTCTTGCGAGCCAGGCTCGCGGTTACCTGGTGTTCGGCATCGACTACGACACCCACGATGTTGTCGGTACGCGCTTCGATCCATACGCCATCAAGGGCAAGGGGAATCCAGACCTGTTGCCGTGGCTCGGGTCAGGGCTGCGTCCGAACACGGGAATCGACGTGTTCGTTGTCGAGCACCCGGACGGCCGCATGGTGCTGTTCGAGGTTGGCCCGGCGCGAGATCAACCGGTGAGCTCTTACGGGACTGCCTGGGTGCGCGTCGGCTCCAGCAAGACCGAGCTGAACAAGCAGCCGGAGAAGGCGCGTGCGCTCTGGACGCGCGGCACGGACTGGTCGGCGGAAACCTGCGGACGAGCGAGCTTGGCCGACCTCGATCCGCAAGCCGTGGCAAAGGCCAGCGAGGTGGCCGCGTGGGACGACCTCACCTTTCTGAACAAGGCCAGGGTCCTGAAGCAGGGCACACTGACGAATGCTGCGCTCCTCCTACTCGGGCGCGCCGAGTCGACGGCCCTGCTGGCTCCAGCGGTGGCCAAGATCTCGTGGATTCTGAAGGACGCGGACAACCGCGAACTGGACTATGAGCACACTGGCCCACCGTTCCTGCTGGCAAGCGATCGCCTGCTGAAGCGCATTCGCAATCTCACCGTGCGCGCGTTGCCCAGCGGCACCCTCTTCCCCCAGGAGATCACGCAGTACGACCCTTGGGTGATTCGCGAGGCGCTACATAACAGCCTTGCCCACCAGGACTACGGCCGACACGGGCGGGTCGTCGTGGTCGAGTTCCCGGATCGTGTGCTGGTGAGCAATGTCGGCGCCTTCCTGCCGGGCAACATCGAAACCGTGATCCGCCAGGATGCGCCACAGGCCATCTACCGCAACCCGTTTCTGGCCGACGCGATGGTTGAACTGAATCTGATCGACACCCAGGGTGGCGGCATCAAACGCATGTTCGAGACCCAACGACGGCGTTCGTTCCCGTTGCCAGACCATGACCTCGACGAACCGGGGAGTGTCGCCGTGAGCATCACTGGGCGGATCCTCGATGAGCGCTACACCCGGCTCCTGATGGAGCGGACTGATCTCGACCTCCTG
>CAZNXK010000317.1:0-1386 GCA_964576835.1 uncultured Treponemataceae bacterium
TGCACGCGCGCCCAGGAGTCGCCGGCCCCGGAGCGCCAGAGCACCCCGCCGCGGCAGAGCGGCGTGATCCGCTCGTCCACGTGGAGGATGAAGAGCACGCGCCCGCGGACCTCCGAAAGGGCGGGCCAAGCCGCGCCGGGGCCGACATCCCCCGGAACAAGCAAGCCTTCTAGCGGGAACTCCTCCAGTATGAGCGCGTCCAGCAGCGCCAGGGCGTTCGAATCCCAAGGCTTCAGGCGCGGGTCCAGCAGGCCCCAGTCCTCCTTCAGCTCCAGGAGCACGTGGATCGGGACGTGCTCCGGGTTGAGCTCGGACCAGATCCGAATCTCCTGGAGGGCCAGACGAAAGTCGGGGCACGTGGCGCGGTTGTCCACCATGGGCACGTGCGAGATCACCAGGCGCCGCCCGCGGTTGCGCAGGTCCAGCTCCACTCCGCGCACCCCGGCCTCCAGCTGCTCGTACAGGGCGGGGTGCTCGTAGCGCAGCCGCGCCGGCTCGCCGGGTTGCGCGAGCCCGATCAGGAAGTACTGCAGCGGACCCGCCCGCTTGTGGTAGCTGTTGTGCGTGGCCAGGAGCTGGACCCGGTCCAGGGTGGTGGAATCCGGGATGGAGCGATCCGCGATCAGGGGAGCCGGCTCCCGCGACCGCAGCTCCGCCACGCGCCGCCGCTGCATCAGGGCATCGATGCCTCGACCGGTCCCGAAGGACGCGGCCAGGCTCAGGAAGGTGATCACGAGCACGACGAGGATCGCCAGGAATACGCTCAGGAGTCGCACCGCCGCACCTCCCCTCACCAGGGTGCCCCGACGGGAGCACCGTTGGCAAGCGGCCGTGTTCACCTCGAGGTCGGACCCTCGCTGTTTCCGCACACTGCCTGCTGCTCCGACAAACGCAGGAAGTGCGACACTGATAGCCCACTTCGCGCGGAATTCGGAGTGACAGGCCACCCGCGGCCCCTTGGAGCGGATCCGCACCGGTGCTACCATGCCCCCCAAAAGGAGGTAGCGTGGCCGGAGCAGGCGACAGGCCGATCGAAGCAGACGAGATCCTCGTCGAGGTGGAGGGCCAGCACGCAGCGGTGCGGATCAGGACCACGAGGAACCTGGACGAGTTCTCGTCGAGCCATCCCGATGCGCAGTGGTACCCGGCCGCGGGGCTGGGACTGTTCCTCCACTGGGGAATAGCGGCGGTGGACGCGCGCTTCGACCTCTCGTGGGGGATGATCACCGGCTGGGATCTCGCCAATCGCGACCTCACCCCCGACGAGATCAGGGAGATCGTGGCGACCAAGCGTTATGAGGGGTCCCAGCCCAAGACCACGCCGGCTGAGTACTTCGCCCTGGCGGAGCGCTTCCGTCCAGACCGGTACGATCCCGACGCGTGGAT
>CAZNXK010000318.1:0-1384 GCA_964576835.1 uncultured Treponemataceae bacterium
CATGGGCCGAGGTTACAAGACGGGAGACCATGCGGCCACCATGACCTATGGCAAGCCGGGCATGATTCATGGCTTCAAATGCTATGTACTGCAGGACGAAAAAGGTGAGCCCTCCCCGGTGTATTCCGTTGCCAGCGGCCTGGACTATCCGGGTGTAGGTCCCGAACACTCCATGCTCAAGGACCTCAAGAAGGTAACCTACGAAACCGCAACAGATGAGGAAAGCATAGACGCCTTCTTCCAGCTGAGCCAGAAGGAAGGCATCATTCCGGCCCTGGAAAGCGCCCATGCGGTGGCCTTTGCCATGAAACTGGCAAAAAAGGAGCCACGCCGCTCCATACTGGTAAACCTCAGCGGCCGGGGCGACAAGGACATAGACTACATAGTGGAGAAATACGGTTTCCGCTGAGTTCCAACAGAGGCTGGCATCCTGCCCGATTGCCTGCTAGTATACCCGGCTTGGAGTACAACGTGCCTAAGCCGGAAGACAGCGGATCGGACAGGGGTCCAGGACCCATAAAAATAGCCACCTTCAATGCGGAGAATTTCTACATGCTCCTGGACAGGGACTACTCCACCGAGGAGTTCGGACTGCTGTCCAACGCTGATTATCTGACCATGAACAAGTCCATATACAACAGGAACAAGGACCTGGACAAGATCGGAGCCATAGCAAAAACCATTCTTGATGAAG
Organism: uncultured Treponemataceae bacterium; assembly: GCA_964576835.1. Lineage (GTDB taxonomy): Bacteria > Spirochaetota > Spirochaetia > Treponematales > UBA12059 > SZUA-370. Next base: position 695 of record CAZNXK010000318.1, read on the forward strand.
ACTTCGATTTTGTAGGTCTCTGCGAGGTTGGTGGCCTTGAAACCTTGGTCAACTTCAACCGCTATTACCTGGACAACCGCTATGAATGCCACCTGCATCATGAGAATAGCAAGCGAGGCATCTTTGTGGGCGCCTTGGTCAGGGTGGGTCGATTTTCCGTAGTAAAGGCCAGAAACATGACAGGAGCTTTCTCTCGGAACCTACTCAAGGTAACACTGGTGCCGAGGCCAGGACAGGTGCCAGGGCTTGGTCATAGGTCAAAGACTGGCGCAACCGAGCTGAACATATTCGTGGTCCATCTTAAATCCCAGTACGGTGATGACCTGGGCATAGAGAAGCGCATCTGGGAGGTCAGACAACTGTCCAGACTCTTGAGCCGCCGCAAATGCGTCGTACTGGGTGACTTCAACGGCATCCTCATCCGGGGAGAACATCAGTTCGAGTTCGAGCCACTCCTGGAACTGCCCTTCAGAGATGTGCAGGAAGCCCTGGCCATACCTGTAGCAGAGAGGTTTACCCACTTCTATTTCGGTGCCAGACCCAATTTCAGCCAGCTGGATTACATCCTCTGTTCCGACGACATCGAGGTGCTCGATGGCGGGGTGATTGTGGACATCATTCCGGTGAATCACGAGCAGCGCTCGCGTCTACCCTCCGACCATCTGTTCCTGAGGGCCACGATACGTGTGA
>CAZNXK010000319.1:0-1382 GCA_964576835.1 uncultured Treponemataceae bacterium
CCCCATACCGCCGCCAGCCACCTGACCCTGACACCGGCCCAGCAGCGCCACACCGTCTTCTATGCCTACGACAAACTGAACCGCCTGCTACAGGCCAGCCTGCCGGCCCATGACAGCAGCATCACGCGGCTGCGCACTGTTTTCCAGTACGACGCCCGCGGCAACTGCCTCAATCAGACCAACCCCGACGGCACCACCCTGGAGTGGACCTACACCCCACGCCACCAGATCGACACCCAGACCCACCGCGCAGGCACCGAAACCATCACCCAAACCAGCAACACCTACGGCCCCGGCGCCCGCCTGACCAAGCAGGAAACCGGCCCCTACAGCGTCAGCTGGCAGTACGACGCCTTTGGCCAAATGACCCACGAAACTCGGGGAGAAGGTACCTGGCAGTACCAGTACGACCAAGCCGGCAACCGCACCCAAGCTACAGCCCCCAACGCTAGAGTCCAGACCTGGGCTTTCGACCAAGCCAACCGCCTACTGAGCCAGACCGACGTCAGCGCCGCCACTGTCTGGACTTACCAGTACGACGCCTACGACAACCTGAGCCAGATTACCGACCCCCTGAAGCGCATCACCACTCTGGCCGCCAACGCCCTGGGGTGGGTAGAGACCGAAACCCGGCCCGATGGAAGTATAACCACCACCCAGTACGACCCAGCCGGCAACCGCGAAACCTTGAGAGACGCCAACGGCCTAGAAACCACCTGGCACTACGACGCGGCCTACCGACCCGTAAGCGTCGAGCGCGCCCGAGACGGCCAAACCAGCACCGCCACGTATGAGTACGACGACGGCGGTTACCTCGAGCTAAGCATCATCGACGGCCAGAGCGCCAGCTACCTTAACAACGCTTACGGCGAACGCTACCAACGGCAAGTGGGGAGCTACAGCGCCAACCTGAGCCTGGATAGTTTAGGGCGCATCAGCGGGGTTAACGCCAGCCACGGTACAACCAACCTGGGCAGTACCAGGTATCTGTACAGCACTGCTGGGCGCTTGAACAGCGTCACCGACTGGTTGACTAAAACCGAATACAACACGGCCGGACAAATCAGCAACCTCATCCTGGCCAACGGCCTCCAGCTAGGCACCGACCACGACAGCGCCGGCCGTACCACGCTCTTGAACTGGACCAAAGGCACCACCGCCAGCCTCTTCCGTTACGACTATACGTGGGACGCCAGTGGCAACCTGCGGGAGGAAAACGACTCCCGCTACACCTACGACCCCTTTGACCGCCTGGAGTCCAGTAACGAGCACGAGACCCGCCCCGTGGCGAGCGTCCTCCCGGCCACCGTTCAGAGGGACGATTACCTAGCTGACCAGGACATCTACAAAACCACCTACGACCAGACCAGCGCCGAGTACCT
>CAZNXK010000320.1:0-1373 GCA_964576835.1 uncultured Treponemataceae bacterium
AGGGGCAGCCGGTAGAACTCCGCGGCGTTGTCCCGCATCAGCCGACGCGCCACGTCAGAAGCCTCCGCCCGGCTGAAGGCCCCCTCGACGACCTTCCCCGCAAGGACTCGCGCGATGTTCTGCCGCGCCAGGACGAGGTGCCCGTAGACTTTCTCCACGATGGCGTAGTCGCCGCCGAAGCCGCAGATCTTGGAGCAGGGCACCATGTCCAGCCACTCCTCCAGCGCCGTCCTGGCCATGGCCGGATTGATGATGTGCGTCCACGCCATGTTCAGGTGCACGCCGGGGAAGTACTTGGCGAGCACGCCGATCTCGCGCGTGAAGGGCATGCCGGCGTGGAAGAGGTCGAAGCGCGCGCGGGGGAACTCCTCGAGGATCGGCTGCAGGTGCAGGGGGTTGGTATTCGCGATCCTGCCGTAGTTGCCGGCCTGCAGCCCGGTGTGGAACACCATGGGCAGCCCCACGGCGTCCGCGCGCGCGACGAGCTCGAACATGAGGAAGTCCTGCAGGGGGATCACCTGCGACGGGGAGAGCGAGTGGCCCTCGAGCCGCAACAAGTCGTTGAACAGGCGCTCGGCCGTGGAGCGCTCCACCTTCTGGAACGCGATGCTGCGCCCGTAGGCATGAGCGCTCTTGATGCCCACGACCTTGGGGTTGGCCCGCCACGCGTCCACGACCTTGGTCATGCACCGGAGCGCGTCCTCCAGCGTGTGCACGGGCGTGTCGCATCGCGCCGCGAGCTTGTCGAGCGCTGCCCGGCTCCCCAGGTCCACGAGCTCCGGCGACGGAGCGAGGTGGTAGAAGTAGTCCGGGCCCGGCTCGCCGAGGTGCCAACACTGGATGCACGCGACAAGGTTGCACCGGCGGCGCAGGACTTCGTCGTACAGCCCCGGCCGCCGGAGCTCCGTCAGGGCGCGGCCAACCTCCTCGTACGTGTCCGCGGTGAGATCCGCGATGCCAAGCAGGTCCCGCACGACGAGGAGCGCGGCCCGCGCGTAGCCGCCGGTGCGAATCCGCGCCAGGTAGGGCGCGAAGGCGTTCCATCGCCCGGGCGCCGGCTTGCTCCGGTCCGCCCAGTGCGCCAAGTCCTGATCCCGGGCGCCGGAGGCCACCAGATCGCCCCGGCAGTAGTGCTCGAAGAGGCTGTAGAAGTCGGCCGGCTTCTCGATGTAGCTCTCCTCGGTTGGGAGGTGCTCGTGAGCGTCCACCGTGGGGATGCGCTCGATCTCCGAGAGGATCTCGCGGGTCAGTGACTCGAGGCGGTCGTGTGCCATGCCTCACGATGGGGCACCGGAGACGGCATGTCAACCCGCCGGGCTCATCCCTCGACCAGCGCGTGCTTGGCCGCGAACGAGGCGGCTTCCACGCGGTTC
>CAZNXK010000321.1:0-1369 GCA_964576835.1 uncultured Treponemataceae bacterium
GGCGGCGGCCAGGGCGCTTGACATAAGTGGCTAAGTTAGCTACTTTTCTCTCATGAAGTCCGTCGGGATCAAGGTCCTCAAGGACAACCTCAGCAAGTATCTGGCCATGGTGGCGCAAGGCGAGACCGTACTCGTGACCGACCGGGACGAAGTCGTCGCGGAAATCCGGAAGCCGGAGCGGGTCGTACCCTCCCTCAGCCGGTGGCAGGTCTTTCTCAATGAGGAGGAGCGCAGGGGGTCGATCCGGCGCGGCCAGCCGGGTCCCGTGCCTTCGATCCGAGGTCTCCAGTCGGTGGCCCGGCCGAGCACGCCGGTTGACGTCCCTGCCCTGCTGGACGAGATCCGCTCGGACTGATGGTCTGCTACTTCGACTCGAGCTTCCTTCTTTCGGCCCTGCTGGAAGAGCGGCCGGAGAGCGAGCACGTTGCATGGGATCAGGCCCGGGAAAGGCTGTCCTCCGACCTGCTGCGATACGAGTGCTGGGTCGCGCTGCGCCGGGTTTTCCTCGCGCAGCCACGAGGTACGCCGGCGGACTGGGTCGCCCAACGGGTGGCGAAACTGGACGAGTACTTGGCGCGCATCACGTTCAAGGCGCTGGATACGTCCATCGAGACGATCGTGCGCGGGGAGGAGCGACTGGCCGGATGTCGCACGTTGGATGCTATCCACGTCGCCACTGCGCTTTACTTCGCGCCGCATCTGGACGAGCGGATCGAGGTATGCACCTTTGACGGGCGCATGCAGGCCGCCGCGGTTGCGCTCGGGTTGGCCGTACGCCCCGCCCCTGCTGTCAGTGACGGCCAGTGACCCGCCTGCGTCACGGAACTGACCCCGGGTCTCGTCATGGGACGGACTCGGTGGAGAGTCCGGAGCGCGTGGCCTCGCGCGGCAGGGCCAGGAGACCGGATGTGCCCACGATCGCCACGGAATCCAACGGCCGCGACATCTCGTCCGCGCAACCCATGCTTGTTCGAACCTACGCCCGCATACCCTCGTCGCGCCACGACTCCCACCCTCCTCTGCCGTTCCGGTGCTTCCTCGTGGATCCCCAGGCCGCGGCGTCTACACTCCTGGTGCGGGTACACGTTGCCGCGCCTGTCCTAGGAGTGCCTCCTTCTCGGAGTGCCTCCTTCTCGGCCGCCTCCAGAAGGCCCCGCAGGTATCCTATAGTTCGGGCTTCCCACGCTTTCGCCGGCACGCTTCACTGCCTCGAAGCTGCGGATGATGTTGCCAACGCTCGCGTACATGGGCACGGCGATCCATGAGGCGGCGACGCTGGGCCTGAAGGCTGATGCGCAACGGGAAGCCGCGGCACAGGGAAGACCGGAGGTGCACCCGGCCGGCGCGAGCACGCAGGCCGGCGGCCATT
>CAZNXK010000322.1:0-1319 GCA_964576835.1 uncultured Treponemataceae bacterium
GCGCTTCTACACCTGCGGGCGTTACGACGCCTGCGGGGCTTTTCTGCACGGGCTGGGCGGCGTGACCACTGCGAGCCCCATCTTCCACTGATCGGCCGTCCGTGGTTCGGCATCTGATCGACGACGACCGTCGACCTGCCCAATACGTGTCTATGGCGCCGACAGCGGCAGGCGATCCAGCGTCACAACATGCTCCAGGAATAGGATCAGGCGTTCGGGTTCCGAGGCCAACCACGCCATGGAGCCCCACGCCAGTTCGCTTGAGGCCCGACGGAACGTCGAACTGCCACGGTCTTCAAAGGCTGAGACGAAGGCTACTCGTTCCCGTGGGAACCGTGCCTCTTCGGCTATGGCGAGCAGCGCCTCCATCCGGGGTCTGGTGATCGCACCGTCGGTGACGACAACCTCGACGAAGACCAGGATGGGCTTCCTGGGAGCTATGTCGGCCAGGATGATGTCGGGCAGGTTCCGGTCAGGCTCGATTCTGAGGCCCAGGGCACTCGCCAGTCGCTGATCGTCTGAGACCACCTTGTTTCCGGACTCGCTGAGGAAGACGACCGCTGGTTCGGTGAGGAAGCGGGGGGCGAATGTCTCGAGCACTTCCTTGCTCAACAGGGAGCTCGGCCCTGGCGCCATCTGTCGCGACTCGCCGTTGGGGAGCGTCACCAGCACATGGGCACCGCTGCCCGCGGCGAGGGCGCCCCGCCGTCGCAACCTGATCCTCGCCAGCGCCGTCGCGCTCAGGAAGTTCTCCTGCCAGCTGCGAACCGCCTTTCGGAATTGGTCCCGGGAAAGCCGTTGGTCGAACAGAGCGGCGAACTCCGACTTGAGCGCGTACCTTGGTCGGGCTGAGGTTGTTGGCAGTCCCGGTCGTTCGACGACCGCCCCGAGAAGTACCAAGCCCATTCGAAGCGTCTCGTCTCGTATCGGCTCACGTGTGTTCGACGCATACCACCGGCCCCGTACGGCTTTCATCTTGCCCGGTGCCAAGGAGTCGCGGGTCCACCGCGTTCGCGAGGTATCATCGGTCTTCGCCGCCTGCGCGTCCGACATCTTCGTCACTTGGTCCGGCCTGATCCATGTGTCAGCTCCCTCTATCGCTCCAGTGTAGAACATGACGAATACCGAGCTCACCGCGATCTCCCGCACGACGTACGTGCGGTTCTCCGTGCCTTCCGGGAAAACCTCAATAATCCGGCTGCGGATGGTGCGGAGGGATGGGACGGGAGGAAGTTGTGTAGGCATCAGGTCATCCCATAGAGACGAGCAATGTAGGCCTCGACTTTTTCGGCGGATCCATGGCCGTCACGGAGCAATCG
>CAZNXK010000323.1:0-1312 GCA_964576835.1 uncultured Treponemataceae bacterium
TTTGTCTCACGAATGCAGCCCATCCCTGCCGGAGGCTGCACAACGCGCAGTTGAGTTGCGCGGCCGCAGGAGGAAGGGTATCCTGTCATCGTACCCTTCGCAACGGTTACCACTTGGTTGCCCGCGACAACTCCAACTGCTTGTTGGCCGCGTCTCGTGCACCGTCGCTGCAGTTCGGCTATAGGGACGTTCCGGTCGATCTCCCTCCCGTTCCTAGGTGCCAGACCACGTCTGGCGTGTTTCCCTGGACGATTCGAGCATTCGGAGGCTTGGTACGAAGTAGCTGTCTCTCCAGGATTCTCCCGGGTCATCTCCTTCAGAGAGACGCTTGAGGTAGTAGCAGATCCAGCGGAGCGAGTTCAGCGAGACCGCCAATTCCATCTCTTGGTGAGTGCGCTCGAGGGAGATGTCAGCGTGAAGGGCTTCCTGGTAGGCCCCGTGGTAGGCCTTCAGGTCGTCGGGGCGCGCGCCCGTCGGCTCAAGGGCTCGGCCGAGATCTGCACTCGCGGGACCGATGCAAGCCCGTTCCCAGTCCACCAGGCTCAGGCCCGACGGGCCGACGACGGCGTTCGAGTAGTCAGTGTCGCCGTGAAGTAGTGTCACCTCAGCCGCGGCCGCCTTTTCCCGTACGCGGTGCGTGAAGTCTGTCGCCCAAGCAGGCAGGAGGTGTTGCGAAGAGCAAACGCCGAACCGGACGAGGTCTTCCCAGCCTTGATAGTGCCAGTGTGAAGGCGGGAACTGCGGCAAGGGGCTCCCCGCGAGGCGACCGGAGCGCGTCAGCCTCATCCCGTGTCCATGGAGGGCTCCGAGCTGTGAGAGGACGCGTTGCCGATCGTGCGGACATGCCTGATCAGCGCAACGCTGGCCGACGTCCCGGAGGACTAGCCATCCGGTGTCGTGCGAGTGCGTGCGGAACGAGGCCAGCAGCAACGGGGTGTTGACCGGGAGATCAGGAAGGATCTGGGTGTAGAGGTAGCGCTCTACTTCGAATCCAGGCCCGCTCCAGCTCTGGCGGATGACGACGGGCTCGTGCCTGTCGCCGCACGCGAGCAACGCACGGAAGTGCCGGTCGGGCGCCCAGCCGAACGGCCGAGGCGGCTGCTCGAAACGCCAGCCGGGCATCGCCGACAGCACGACATCCGTCAGATCGGGCGCTCGCTTTTCGGTGCGGCTTGGCTCAGAGTCGTTGAGGGTGTTCACTCGTAGGTATCTCACGAAGCGCCACAGGGTGAATGCACATTGGCGCCGTATGGTGCCCGTGTCTACTGGGATGGCGCTCGGCGCTACGCATGTCTCGAGACCGGCCAACGCC
>CAZNXK010000324.1:0-1299 GCA_964576835.1 uncultured Treponemataceae bacterium
AGTATGTCGCTAATCCGCGATCCGAACACACTGGGGGTCTCTTCATATTGTCTGACTTGCCCTTTGTCACGGAATTTGCTGCTCGCTTCGCTCGCTTACGCAAACTCCGCGCCAATCCGCTTCGCGGAACAGGCTGCGCAGGTTAAGCGTATGTTAGATTGACCCTTCGGGCAATACTTAATATTAAGTCATTGAGGTTTTGATTATAGAAAGGAGCTATCATGAAATTGATCGCGACTTGCTTTGTATTTGCTTATTCGGTTGTAAGCCTCTTTGCTGGTCCCGTTTTTGCAGATAGTGAAGGCACTTCTCTTCTTGAGCAGAATATTGCTATGAATGAAATGCTGCAGAAAATAGGTGGGCATGAAATAAAAATTATTCTTGCGAATGCAGAAACGATGTTCGATAGAATATTAGTCGACGAAGTGGTAGTGTTTTCACGAACAACAGATATGATTCCAAGTGGAATGGGAGTATCTCTTTTTAGATGTGATTTTTATCTTAAACCTGAAAACCTATTACCTGACGACTTAAGCTTGGTTGTAGGACTAACCTTTAATAATAATATTTGGTATTTACAATACTGCTTTATTATGAAGGGCAACATAGATGACATGCATATATTTATGTTACCTGAAAGAAATAAAAATTGGGAATATATCTTTGAAAATAGAGAGATATATTATTTTCATGAACGCCAGGAATATTAAACTGGAATATTAAATATGAAACTAGAAGACTTATTACATTTTGAAACAGATGATTCATGTGCAATTTGTGGGAATAGGGGTATCAATATTTTAACTATTCATCATATAGATGGTGATCATAATAATAATGTGTATGATAACACAATATTATTGTGCCATAATTGTCACCATAAATATCATCAAAATAGAGGATTGTCTCTCGATGATATAAAAAAAAGAAAAGAGAACCTTATTAGAAAAACATTAACTCAATATGGAATTAATGCAATGAAAATCGCTTGTCGGAATGATTTTGGAGTCGTTGCTATGCCTTTTCTGCTTTTCCATTTGCTCGATTACGGATATATGAGCAAAGAAGAAAATCAGATGGGGTATGGAGAACAAAATGATGCAACTGCAAGATTTGCTATAACGTGTAGCGGGAAAGAGCTCATTGAAAAATGGTTTTAGTAAAAATCTAACAATCGCTTCAACCTGAGTCAGCGGTTTGTCATGGTTTGTGCTACTCGCTACGCTCGTTTTACGCACAAACCACGCCAATTCCGCTTCCCAGGTTAAGCGTATGTCCCTCTCAGTCAAGATAGATGTC
>CAZNXK010000325.1:0-1291 GCA_964576835.1 uncultured Treponemataceae bacterium
CACGGAGCCCACCTTCATCTCGTAGACGAGCTCCTGGATCGCCGTGGGCCGACCTACCGGGGCAGTAGGGTCGGCCGATTCGCGGCCAACGCCGCTGCCCGGCCACCGGTGCTCACGCATCGCCGCCCACCAACCCGGCCGCGGCCAGCTTCCCGCACGCCGAGAACATGGAAAGGCGCGTCACGAGGAGCGCGACCCCGCTGCTCCGCGCGAGCTCCACCGCATCGACCGACGGCGCCTTGCCGTGGACAAAACAGACCGCGGGGATATCGGAGAGCTCCGCCGTTCTGACTGCTTGAGCGTTGACGAGGCTCGTGAGCAGGAGCTGCACCGGCTTTCCGAAGGACAAAACGTCGCTCATCAGGTCCATCCCGCACACCACGGCGATCTTCGAGCTCGCCCCGACCTCGCCGGTCAGGAAGCTCGCCTCCAGCAGGCGTGCCACCTCGCGGAGGGTGAGACTCGTCCGAACTGCCTCGCCGCCGCTCACAGCCGATCCACCCCGGCCTTCGCGCGATCGATGACGTAGCCGCACAGCTGTCCGAGAGGGCCGGCCGCCGCTGCCGGCCCCAGCTCTCCCAGCCGATCCCGGGCCTCCCGAGCGTACTCCTCCGCTCGCTCCAGTGGGTTCCATCCGGGTCCGGGGACCGCGTCGCCGTCCAGTGCGTCGTCCACGAGCTGGAAGGCCATGCCGAATGCCCGGCCGAACGCGGACAGCCGCTCGACGGCTTCCCGGGGGGCCGAGCAGACGATGCCGGCGCCCGCGCAGCTCAGGGCCATCAGCTCCGCGGTCTTGCGCTCCACGACGTCCAGGTACTCCGCGACGCTCGCGTCTTCCGCACGCTCCGCCATCCGGTGCTCGCGCATCTCGCCGAAGCACATGCTCTGCGTGGCGTCGGCGAAACGGCGGAACAGCTCCTCCCGATCGCGCCAGCCCACGCCGGGCAGGTCCAGAAGCGTGACGAAGAGCTCGGCGTACAGGACGTCCCCGGCCAGCACCGCCACGGCGTTGCCGAAGCGCCCGTTGACGGAGTCGATGTCCCGGCGGCGCTGCGCGCCGTCGATGATGTCGTCGTGCACCAGAGACGCGGAGTGCACGAGCTCCACGGCGATCCCGAGCACCACAAGAGCCGGGCCAAGCCGCGCCGAGTCGGCGCCCACCGCCTTTGCGGAGAGAAGCACCAGGGCGGGGCGGATGAGCTTTCCCGGAGATGAGAAAAGGTGCGTCACGCTGCCCACCGGCAGGTCGGCCAGCGCTTCGGAGATCCCCTGGCGGGCGATCACGCGCCCC
>CAZNXK010000326.1:0-1285 GCA_964576835.1 uncultured Treponemataceae bacterium
ATATCTGTAGCGTGGGCTAGCCGGACCAGTCCCCAAGCAAGGTCCCAAGCCAATTGAGGCTGTCCTGTAACTACCAATCCGAGCGGTTTTCTGGCATAGTGATTCCGGGGTGAGAACATGCCGAACTTTCGGGACTACGATCAGAATCAGACCGTCTATCGACAACTCGTACCCTCACGACTGCTTGAAGACGACCATCCTGCCCGGATCGTCGATGCCGTCGTCGAGAAGCTGAACCTTGATCAGGTCTATGCCTGGTACAAGGAAGAAGGCAAGCCCGCCTATCATCCTCAAATGATGCTCAAGGTGCTGTTCTACAGTTATCTGATCGGAAATATGAGTTGCAGGAAGATGGAAGCGGGACTCCAGCTCCGTGCCGACTATGTATTCCTGTCCGGCGATCAGGTTCCGGACTTTCGGACGCTCAATGCGTTTCGAACCCGGCACATGGCAGAGTTACCCGGAATTTTCGCACAGATAGTGCTGCTTTGTTCGGCACTCGGGATGGTCGACTTCAAGAACCTGGCCATTGACGGGCAAAAGATCCAGGCGAACGCGAACTTCAGGAACAACGTGGATCGGGCCCGGGCGAAGAAGCAGCTTGCGCGGGTAAGGAAGGGAATGGAGAAGCTTCTCCAGCAGGAGCCGAGCGAGTCCCTTTCGCGAGAGACGATCGAAGAACGGCGGCGGCGGCTGGAGCGGAAGGAAATACGGCTTGCCCAGACCCTTGCGACACTGGAGTCATTGGAAGACGAAAAGGCATCGATAAACATGGTTGATGCCGATGCGAACATCATGCGACACAAAGACCGGCGGATACTTCCGAGCTACAACCAGCAAAGCGCGGTAGACGGAAGCTTCGGGATTACCTGCGCCGTTGCCACGACGCAGACGGGTGACGTTCCCGGAGATTTGTTTCCCCTGGTAGATATAGCGGAAACGAACGCGGGGAATCCCTTCAGGGCGGTGCTTGCCGATTCCGGCTTCTCCGACTATGAGACCCTACGTGCCATGGAAGAGGATCGGGATGAAACATTCCATGTTCCTGACAAGAGGCAAGAGGTGGTGGATAGCGGGGAAACCGTTCGCGGGGAGTATGATAAAAGCAAGTTCACGGCGAGCGAAGACGGAACAACGATGACTTGCCCCGAAGGAAAGGCCATGCAGATGGCCCGGGAAGGGAATTTCGATGATGGGCATACGGAACGGACTTTCGTTGGCGTTGGATGCGCTGAGTGCCCGGTTCGATCAGCCTGTACGAAGGCGAAGGATGGGAAACGTCGTG
>CAZNXK010000327.1:0-1281 GCA_964576835.1 uncultured Treponemataceae bacterium
CATAAAATCAATTATACCTTACCCATACAAAAGAGCGAAGAGCCCTTCTTTCTATTAGCAGTTAATTCAATTTTCATTTTTACATTGACAGATAATAAAAAGAAAATGTCTAAAAATAAAGTACGAAGAAATATTATATATGTTGTATGTGGAATAATTATTATTATTTCTATGCTATTTCTTGTTATACTACATTTAAAATATTCTCAAGAAAGACTAGATACAAACATCTATGTATTTGTATTAGAAACTATAATGCTTGAAGCATTTGGTATATCATGGTTAATAAAAGGTGAAACGATACTTAAGGACTAAGAAATCGAACAAGCGCTTCAACCGGATAGCGCTATTGTCACGGTTTGTGCAGCTAATGTAGGGTAGGATTATATGGTTCTGGAGGCACAAACCGCGCCAATGTACGCGCTACCGGTTAAGCATATGTTCGCTGGACGCTTCGCGCAGAGATGATAATAATAAATGATTTATATCCAATAGAAAAGAATATACAATGTATACTTGACATTTAGATATACAATGAATATACTTCATGATATGGAGGTAAACTATGCAGACTGTGGTACAAAAATGGGGGAATAGCCTTGGTATAAGGATTCCATCCATATATGCAAAAGAATTTGAACTAAGAAATGGTAGTTTTGTTGATATTAGTGAAGAAGAAGGGAGAATAGTAATTATTCCAAAAAAAAATAGTTTGGATGAATTGTTAGAAAAAGTTGCAGTAGAAAATATCCATGAGCCAATAGAAACTGGAATATCTATAGGAAATGAAGAATGGTAAAAATACCATATAGTCCAAATAGAGGCGATATTGTTTGGCTTGATTTTAACCCACAATTAGGACATGAACAAAGAGGACGAAGACCAGCATTAGTTCTATCTTATAAAAAGTATAATGAAAAAATCGGTTTAGGAATATTTTGCCCAATAACAAGTAAGGAAAAAGGTTATCCATTTGAAGTTAAAATATTGGGGAAAAAAATAAATGGATGTGTTTTAAGTGATCAAATAAAGAGCCTGGATTGGACAATCAGAAATATTGAATTTATAGAAATAATTGATAAAGAATTATTAAAAGATGTAATCAGTAAAATAAAACTAATAATTGAATAAGAGGAGACAGCGAACAATCGCTTCAACCGGATAGCGCTATTGTCACGGTTTGTGCTGGCCGCTTCGCGTCCTTAATGCACAAACCGCGCCAATGTACGCGCTACCGCTTAAGCTAATGTTCCACGTATGCGCTTCGCGCAAGCGGCTACA
>CAZNXK010000328.1:0-1261 GCA_964576835.1 uncultured Treponemataceae bacterium
GGCTCTTCGCTCTTTTGTATGGGTAAGGTATAATTGATTTTATGAAAGATTTGGACATATTTCAGGCCGCATTAGGTCTTGGTGAAGAATGGACCGTCGTGAAAACAGAATTCAATCCACAAGGTAGACGGCTTGATATCTACCTTGATTTTCACCCAGGTACTCAATTTCCTTGCCCGATCTGCAACCTGCCGAACAAGGTTTATGACACGACAGAGCGAACATGGCAACATCTCAACTTTTTTCAGCACGCTACATACATTCACGCACGACTTCCTCGTGTCGAGTGTCAAACCGATGGGGTTAAGCAAATTCAGGTTCCATGGGCACGTGAACGTTCAGGATTTACTCTGCTCTTTGAAGCTATGGTAATGGCCTTGGCCGATGAAATGCCGATATGTTCAATCGCAGATATGGTTGGAGTTCACGATACCCGAATATGGCGTATTATCGCGTATTACGTAAACAAGGATGTTGATAATCTTGACCTATCAAAAGTCGTTAAAGTCGGGGTTGATGAGACCTCGAGTAAACGTGGCCACCATTACGTGACGCTGTTTGTCGACATGGACACGTCGAAGGTTATCTTCGTGACTAAGGGTAAGGATGCTGATACCCTGAAAGCATTTACGGCCCATCTAGAGGCGCACAAAGGGCGTGCTGATCGGATCCTTGAGTTCTCCAGCGACCTGTCTCCAGCATTCATTTCAGGCATCACCACGTATTTCCCGAACGCTCATATCACCTTTGATAAATTCCATGTCATGAAATTGCTTAATAAAGCTGTCGATGAAACCAGGCGCAGTGAACAGACACAGGAGAAGGATCTTAAGTCATCACGGTATGTCTGGCTTAAGAATCCAAACAATCTATCGAAAAAAGAACAGGCGAAACTGAATACCCTATCAGGAAAGAAATTGAAAACGGGCCGAGCGTATAGAATGAAGCTTCTCTTTCAAGAATTATTCACATATGAAGAAGGACGTGCAATATCTGGTTTACAGAAATGGTATATATGGGCAATGCATTCACGGCTTGAGCCAATTAAGGCTTTCGCCAGAACACTTAGAAAGCACTGGAATGGTATTGTGCGATGGTTCAAAACCAGGCTGACAAACGGGATATTAGAAGGCCTCAATAGCTTAGTTCAAGCAGCTAAGGCTAGGGCTCGTGGATATCGTTCGGTTGAATATTTCAAGCTCATGATATACATGGTTGCCGGTAAAATGGGGCGCTTACCCACATAAAGTAGCGAAGAGCC
>CAZNXK010000329.1:0-1260 GCA_964576835.1 uncultured Treponemataceae bacterium
CACCTGCTGGTAGGCTCCTGCAAAATTGATTCTGCTGAGGATATCCTGGGTCTTCACGGCGTGTGTCTTGATTTCCTCGCGCTCCTTGCCGGAGAGCGGACCGCTCTTTTTGAGGATGGAGTCCTTTATTCCTATTTTGCCGTAGTCATGAAGCTGGGCCGCCACCCGGATGACTTCCGTCAGTTCCTGCGGCAAGCTCATTTCACGGCAAATCGCCACTGCGTATTCCGTCACTCGTTCGGAATGGCCAGCGGTCAGGGAATCGCGGGCGTCGATGCTCGCGGCCAGGGTCCTGAGGATCGACCTGAATTGCTGCTCGCGTTCTTCCTCGAACAATGCGCTGTTGAGGGTGATTCCTATCTCGGGGGCTATTCCCATGAGCAGGTTGATGTCGCTTTCCAGAAGCATTCGCTTGCTTTTATAATTGTCGACGGCAAGCACGCCCAGGCATAGATCCTCGAAAAGGATCGGGCAGCAGATGAATGACTTCGATCCGAGCTTCCTGAGGAAAGTGAGACTATGAGTCGAAATGGTCTCTTCGATGGCAGCTACATCGTTGACAAGATAGGGCTTGCGCTCTTTGTAACACCTGACGAAAATTCCTCTGGACTCCGGCTTGTTCAGGTTGAAGTGGGATTCGTAGATTTCCTTGTACAATTCCTCCGTATAACCGTAGCCCGCACGGAATTCAAGCTGTTTTTTCGTTTCGTCCGCAATTAGTATTATACCCCTGTCATAATCTCCGCGCTCCTTGAGGATTTCCATGACCTGTTCGAGCATCGCCTCGACATTCGTCGAGCCGCTCAGAGCATGCCCGATTTCTTTCCCCATCAGCGCATTCTTGTATACTCGCTCAAAATCCTCGAAGCCACGTTCGGTGGTTGACCTCAGGTGTTCAATGACCGAATCAAGCTCTTTTTTCAGAAACCTTTCTTTAAAAATCGAAAGTGCCAATACGATCAATGCGAATGCAACCATGGTACCCAGAAACGCGATGGCACTGAAATTAGTTCTGACGATCAACAGTGCGATTATTGCCATGGATGAAAATACGATCCGTACCACCCTCAATACAGCGGCCTTCGATTCGCTCCATGAAATGTGATACCTGCATACTTTCCCGCCTTTGAAGACGCACTCGGGGTGTTCTATCCGCGGCTTTCGTCCATTGAAACCGGAGATGATCGCCTCGAAGTACCCGATCCTGTTCTCGCACTGATAGAGCTTCTCTTTCACGCCTTCCATCGGCGTTACGGTAAG
>CAZNXK010000330.1:0-1255 GCA_964576835.1 uncultured Treponemataceae bacterium
CTGCCTGGCGGCCGAACCGGCGTCGACCGGCTTCATCTTCTCGCTGTAGTTGTACTCGACCAGAGCAACGCCGTATTTCTTCTCGACCGACTTGATGGCGTCGTGCATGGCCTGTCCCCAGCCCTTGTCGTCGACAGTGGACTCGATGATCAAGGCAATCTTTACCTTGGCCTTGGGAGCGCCGTACACGGCACCCGCCAGAGCCATCAACGCGATCAGAACCGCCAGAGTCTTCTTCATGTTCGTCTCCTTGAGCGCATCCGCAACTTTCCCGGGATATGTACGCTGAAGAGCGTTGCCCTATGGTTTGCGAAAGGATACCACGGGATCGATACGGCGTAAACAGGAATCAGCGCCCGCCGTCCGGATTCCGGCGTCGCCTGGCCAGTTCTCCCGCCCTCTTGGGATGAAACGTGTACAGGTACAGGAGTTCCACCTTCTCGCGGGCCCATGGAGTTCGTCGCAGGAATTTGAGGCTGGAGTCGACGCTCGGGTCAACGTTGAAACACTTGATATGGATCTTGTCGGCCAGGCCTTCCCAGCCGTAGGACTCCTCGAGCTGTTCGACCATCATCTTCAGGGTGATCCCATGCATCGGGTCGTCTGAAACGCTGTCTGGCACCTAAGTCCTCCTTTTGACACTGCCGCCCGGCCGTCCCCGCGCCTGTTGAATACATGAAAACGCTGGTAAAGCCACCAGTCCGGGCGTATAGTATCCCGTCGCGACGGAGGTAAACAATGCAGCACGAGGTACTGAAACCGCTTCAACTGCTCGATTCCAGAGGCAGGATAAGCGAAGAAGGCTGGGCAAGGCATCCCTACTGGCGCTACGACAGGAAGAGCATCAAGGGCGGCGCCCTCCGCGTCAAGGAATGGGACTACTACTCCGTCCTCTCGGACGACAAGCGATTCGGCATCACACTGACGATGAGCGACCTCGACTACGCGGGGCTCTTCGCCGTCTGCTTCCTCGATTTCCAGAAGCGATACGTCCACCAGGTCGACACGCTCTCTGTCCTGCCGCTCGGCCGCACCGGCTTTCCCCCGGGCTCCGACGACGGCCAGATATGCTTCGGCGACGACAAGCTGTCGCTGGTGTTCGTCAACGCCGGCGGGCTGCGCACCCTGTCTTTCAAGGCGCCAGGCATCGCGAACGCCGAAGGCGAGCGGGGTCTCGAAGGCGCGGTTGTCCTGACCCAGCCTCCCGATCTCGAGAGCATGAACATCGCCACATCGTGGGCGGAAAACCGCCGCG
>CAZNXK010000331.1:0-1252 GCA_964576835.1 uncultured Treponemataceae bacterium
GCTGGCCTCGAGACGCGAAGGGGCCCATTGCGCTCGGCGAACTCTACGAGGCCCTAGATAAGCAAAGCGAAGCATTAGCCCAATTCGAGGAAGCGATCCGGATAGACGGTGCCAACCCTCGCGGATACTTTGGGGTAGGCCGTGTTCATCTCAAAACAGGGAACAGTGTCGAGGCGGCGTCTTTCCTGGAAAATGCACTTCGAATCGCCATCAAGGATGCAGTTGCTGAGAAATATGACATGCAGTACGCGTTCGCGATCTCCCAATTTAATATCGGGAAGTATGAGGAGGCGATCGAGAATTTCACAAGTGCCTATGAACGATACAGAAAAGTGCCGGCATACAGTTATTATATGGGGTTGGCCCATCTACTGAAAACGCCTCCCGATATAGCCACTGCACGGCACTTCATTGACATCGCAAGATATCAAGGCTACGACATTCCACAGGATATCCAGAAAATTCTGGAACAAGCTCCCCTGGTTGCACCGAAAGAAAGGAATGGTATCTGACTAATCCTCATGGCGTATCCTCCCCGCGGGCGAGACGCATCAGGTCTTCCTTGCAGTTCACGCCGAGCTTGTGATAGACGCTGACTACGTGGCTCTGCACGGTGCCCATGCGTATTCGGAGCGTCCAGCATATATCCTTGTACGTGGCTCCGTCGGCGAGGAGCCTGGCGACCTCGACCTCCCTCAGGCTCAGTCCCGCCATCGCGGATTCGCGGCCAAGAAAGGCCGGCGAATCACCGCCCGCATCGATCCCGGAACCAGAGGAAGAGGTGCCGACACCGAAGCGCCGACCCGATGCCAGAAACGGCTTGAGGCTTTCCGCCGCATAGATGCCGTTCAGCACGGCATACAGAAGGGGAAAGATCCGGAAGACATACGGGAATCCGGGGATGCGCCATACCGTTGACATGGGGAAGAAATCGACGATGAGCATCGGGGTCAGGGCCACGGCGCAGGCGAGCGTCGCACCGCGAAGAATCCTGAGCCATCGACACGCCTCGTCCCTGTCGTCGGCCTCCAGCGAGTCATCGGACACTTTCGCCCCGAGCGCGGCCATTGCCCGCTTGCCGGAGACGAATGATTCGAGTATCGCCGCGATCATGCAGATGAACGTGACGTTCAACGCGTTCCGCCCCAACGGCGAGTCGAGCGCGACGATGAAAATACAAGCGCCCGCGGCAGCCAAGGCGGATAGCGCGATCCAGGAAGTCCGACTGCGAAGGGATCTCGGAGGTTCGGAG
>CAZNXK010000332.1:0-1240 GCA_964576835.1 uncultured Treponemataceae bacterium
CGGTATTGGTTCATAGCCGTGGCGGTGGAGTGACTTGAAGGCCATGTGCGAGTACCGGCCCGGATTGTCGCTGGCGCCGAGCACCACGACGCGTCCCTTGCCGTTCATCTCAGTCAACCTCGCGGGGACCGGCTGAGGTCAGGAAATCAGCAACCCAGGATCCCGGCCACAGCCTCTCCGCCGTCAGCGCGGCCAGCGCCAGACACGCCATAACCGCGCCGAGGCAGAAAAATATGACATGCAGCGCGACGATCGAGCCGAGCATCACGCACTGTATCACGATCCAGCCCATCAGCGCGCAGCCAAGGACCCCGCTCGGGTATCCCAGCCAGCGGCGTTTGAGGTACACCGGTGCCGCCGCCACAAGATTTCCGATTCCGACAAGTCCGAAGAGTATGATGCCGGGAATCAGGAACGAATCGAACGGAAAGCCGGGTACTGAGTCCACTGCCATACCCAGAGGCGCGACGGGGTTCAGGATGGCAGCCAGGCCGCCGGCCACCGCGCCTATGCCCACGAAAAGGTGAAGAGCCAGGAGAAAACCCCGGATGATGCGCATGCAAGCCTCCTGTAAGGGCATGTCTGATCAGCTGTATCCACGATCATTATAAAGCGCGAAGGATCGAAGCGGAAACCCCGCAGCCGCGCCATGGACCATGATTGGCTTCATGGGACACCTCGTGCAAACTTAAAATGGCGTCCTGACAAGCATCCGCACCCGGTCCCTGAGGCTTTCCTCGGGCAGCAGCCCGCGCTTGGCGACGAGAAGGCTGGCGAGCCCATGAACTTTGGCCCAGTATCCCAGCGCTATCTCATGTTTCTCGAGGCCGGGGAACCGCCCTGCGAAGGGCTGGGCGGCGTCCGTCAGGAGTTCGTAGCCGTCCATTGCACCCTCGCGGTGCTCGCATGGAGCCGGTTTGGAGAAGAGCGACGCCAGTACCTCGCCTCGCAGTGCGACCTGGCCAGGCAGGATCTCGAAGAGGAGCAATACCTCGGGATTATCGAGGAAAAAGAAGACATAGGCGTCGCCGAGGCGATACAGACGTTCGGCGGCATCGCCGATGCCTTCCACGCCGGCCGCGAGCGCCGCGTCGAAGCGGGCAGCGTCCTCTTCGACTATCGCCTTTATGAACTCCTCGCGGGAGGCGAAGTGCCGGTACGGCGCGTTATGGCTCACGCCGAGGACGGACGCGAGCTTGCGCAGCGAGAAATGGGCGTAGCCCTCGGCGAGGAGCAGCCG
>CAZNXK010000333.1:0-1229 GCA_964576835.1 uncultured Treponemataceae bacterium
GGGGGATTTTACACAAGGAGTCCTAATACCTATCCCGGGAAGTTACAGATTAAATGACAAACCCTGCGGCCAAAGCTCCCAGCACTATCAGTGGTGCCGGAACCTTTCTGGTTATCAGCAGAAGAACAGCCAACCCGGTGGCAACCAGGTTTTCTGTTGTGAAACCGCTAGCCTGGGTCAGGGTCACCGCCGCAATTGCTATGAGACCCCCGGCAACCGCGCCTATGCCACCCAAGGATATGCGTATGGCCCGTACCTGTTTCAGTGCCTCCCATACCGGATATACAAAGTAGATCAGCAATAGCCCAGGCAGGAAGATGCATATGCCGCTTATGGCCGCACCGAGGGCCTGATAAAGGGTGTTTCCGTTCCGGGCGGCCATACCACCGGCATAGGAAGCAAAACTGAACATGGGCCCAGGCAGACCCTGCACCAAGCCATAGCCAGTAAGGAATTCCTGATTGGTAAGATACTGACGGACTTGCACCAGTTCGCTGTGCATCACTGGTACAACCACTTGTCCGCCACCGAATACAAGGTAGCCATAGCGGTAAAAACTCTCGAAGAGCTGTACCAGGCGATCATGGGTAAGTCCGGCCAGTACCAAGCCTCCGACGGCAAAGAACACGAACAAGCCAAGATAGCCCCAGGGCGGGCTCATGGATATTTTGTTCCAGATATCCCTTTCTTTCGACAGCATGATGCTGGCAAGTCCGCCGCATAGCAGGAGCACAGGGAAGATCCATGGTTCACGTATGAAATAGGTGACTAGAGCCGAGCCTGCCATCAGCAACGCCGTTGGCACGCTGGTAATTACCTTGCGTCCAATTCGGTAGGCTGCCACAATGATGAAACCCACGGCCATGGGGCCTATGAATCGCAGCACATTGAAAGAGATTTCCCGGGCTTCCAGGAACTGGTACAGAAAGGAAAGGGTACTCATGACCACCATGACCGGGACAGCCCATACCAGCATGGTCAGCAGGGCCAGGAGGGGACCGCCGACCTTGTAGCCCATGGATACAATGGCCTGAGTGCTGGTAGGTCCAGGAAGTATGCTGCAGAGGGCAATCAGTTCCACTAATTCAGTTTCGCTCAGATATTTGCGTTTGATAACCATCTGGTCCATGAAAACACTGAAATGGGCTTCAGGCCCCCCAAATGCGCCAAGGGAGCAAATGAAAACATCCTTGAGGAAGGCCGGCCATGGTATTCTGGAGTCGTGCATC
>CAZNXK010000334.1:0-1214 GCA_964576835.1 uncultured Treponemataceae bacterium
CTCGCGCGAGATCACGCCGCTGCAGCGCTGGCTGCTCGCCGCCATCGCGGCCGGCGGGCTCGGAAACGACATCGACCGCATCGCCCGCGGGAGCGTGGTCGACTTCGTGGACGTGAAGTTCTACGGGATCCTGGGGATGGAGCGATGGCCGACGTTCAACGTGGCGGACTCCACCGTGGTTGTGGCCGGTATCGTTTTCATGATATCGGTGATCGTGCAGGAATCGAGGAGAAAGCAGTGAACAAGAAGCTCAACACGGCCATCTTCCTGGTCGTGGCCACCGCCGTGAACATCGGCATCATGCTCGTCGTCTTCGTGGCGCTGATGGTTGTCGTGACCCTCATCGCGCGTGAGAACCAGCAGCTCATGAGCGTCCTATACATCGTGGCGTTCTTCCTCGCCATCGTCGCGACCTTCCTGCTCTACAGCCTGATCATGAAGCTCTTCCAGAAGAAGGTGGACATGGAGAAGTACTTCCATCCCATCTTCAGGCCGCGCGGAAGCCGGCCGCGGACGAACCGGGACTAGGAGACCGGGCGCCCGGCGCCTAGTACCCGTCGGAGGACGCGCGGTTCTGGTCCTTCTTGAAGAGCTCCGCGTACACGAAGCCGCGGTTCTTGAGGAACTCCTTGATGTTCGCGGGGAAGGGCATCTCGCGCCAGAAGATCCCGCGGACCTCCCGCTCGAGCTTCTGCATGCCCTCGCTCTCCTTGGTGAGCCACAGGATGTAGTCCCGGATGAACGCTTCCTTGACGTCGCCCTTCTGCTTGGTCGTGTCGAACCACTGGTAGTACTTGCCCGTGATGCCCTCTTCCATCCAGTAGTGCTGTGCCTTCTCCTTGGCAACCTGCCAGCGGAGATCCCCCAAGGCGAAGAACACGGCGTACGAGATGTCCTTGGGGAACATGGGAAGGGCCATCCTCCCACGGCTCGAGGAGCGGTTCTTCCGCTCGAAGGGCTCCCAGCAGATGCCGTTGTCCCCGTAGCAGGGCAGGAGAATCACGTGCGGCACGATCCGCGTCTCCTGTCCCTTGAAGGTGCGCAGGAAGAGGCTCGGGTCGAGGGTCTCCACCTTGGCCATCAGGTTGATGACGTTCTCGCGGAGGCCGATCTCCTTGGGAACGGCCCGGAAGTACTGCTGGTAGAGGACCGGGAAGTGGTTCCCCTGGCGTCCGCAGCAGAGCTTGTGCATCTGCCGGACCGATCCGAGCTCA
>CAZNXK010000335.1:0-1190 GCA_964576835.1 uncultured Treponemataceae bacterium
GGCCCGCCTCGTGTCGGCGGGGCCCACGACCACGAATCAGCCGTCGAATCCCTACACCATGACTGCGGACGAGTGGGCCGGGTCGCGGTCCTTCTCGAACTCGACGCAAGCCGGCGTTCCCGCTTCTGCCAATCACTCCGGCGCGGCTGCAGGAAAGGCGGAAGAGGGGCGACCACGTCCCCCGGACCGTTCCGCATGAGGGTCTTCATCCTGGTACGCAGAACGGATTCCGGCAACCCTGCGGATTGGCTGCTCATCGCTATGAGCGATCTCGAGGACGAGGACTGGCCCAAGCTCCG
Source organism: uncultured Treponemataceae bacterium (assembly GCA_964576835.1). Classification (GTDB taxonomy): domain Bacteria; phylum Spirochaetota; class Spirochaetia; order Treponematales; family UBA12059; genus SZUA-370. The sequence continues at coordinate 300 of CAZNXK010000335.1, forward strand.
CCGCCATGCCGGCCGAATCGCCGAGCTGCTCGCTCCCATCGACCGGCGCATGGCTCAGGGTCGCTCGTTTTCCTGAGGCTCGCACCTGGGCGCCGATCACGAGACCGGCGGATCGCTCTCCTCCGGCCGCGGACCTACGGTGTCGGCGGAACGCGATTGTGCCAAGGCAGCCTGGATCTGGTCCCGCAATAGCGGTATGTCTCGCTCCACCATAGCCCACACGCGGGGAAGCATGACCCCGAAGTACTCGTGCGAGAGCACGTCCCTCAGGCCCGCGATCCTACGCCAGGGGATCGCGTCGTGAAGCCGCCGCAGCTCCTCATCGACGTGCTTGGCCGCCTCGCCGATGATCTCCAGCCTTCGAAGCACTGCATCCTGTGTCAAGCCGCTCTGGAGGAAACCCTCGTACGACATCCCGGAGGTGTACTCCTGGATGGCCAGGACGCTGTCGCGTATGTCTTCGAGCCACATTCGCGCATCCCGAGTCACAGGATGGGGACCTGTTCTGCGAGCACCCGGTTCCGGAGAGTGGGCCTCACTGCGTTGTACTCGACGACGTCCACTTTGCAGCCCAGGGCGTCTTCGAGGTCCAGCTTGAGCGCGATCACGTCCAGCAGGCTCGCGCTCTCGCCAATCTCGACCAGAAGATCCACGTCGCTGTCAATGCCGGCTTCGGCACGCGCGACCGACCCGAAGACGGCGGCGCGCCGCACGCCGTGTGCTGTGAGAATCGGAAGCGCTTGGCGTTTGACCCCTTCTACAGTCTGCGGCATATCGCTCCCGATCCTAGCTTCCATCTGGACCGCCGTCAAGCGATGGCTCCTATCGATCCAGTCGCGGTCTGGACCGGAGCGCGGACAGGGGATCAGCCGACCCCGCTCGCCCATCGCA
>CAZNXK010000336.1:0-1184 GCA_964576835.1 uncultured Treponemataceae bacterium
GAACCAGAACTCCTCGCCCGTGGGGTCCACGATCTTGACATCGGTGCCGGGACGTGACGGCGGCAACGTGGCCAGCACCTTGGCCAATCCTGCCAGGCTCCGCGCCGCGCCAACGCCGCTGGGGCCGAACACGATCACCGGGAACCGAGGAGGGCGAAAGAAAACGCCGAGGGCCCGTTTGCCGTGACTCATGGGGCATCCAGGGACCGGAAACACCACGGCGTGCGGTCCAGATCAGGGCCCGCGTCCCATTCCCCCTGATGGCCCGGGCCTTCCCGATGTGCCGGGCGGAGCGGCTGTCCGCTGGCCGGAAGGCCGGAAGGCGGAGGTTGGCGCCAAAGAGACCGCGTTAGGCGGTGCGTTTCCTCTCCCTGGCGCCCGCCCGTCCCCCGCGTCTCGGCTGAGCGGGAGAGATGAAGACAGCGGGCGAGACCGAGAAACGAGCGCTGAGGGCCCTGATCTGCCGGAGGTTAAGTGTCCGCTTGCCGGCTAGGATCTCAGACACAACGCCCTGCGTCCCCAGCTCACGCAGATCAGACTGCCGAAGTCCGTGTTCCTGCATGAGATACCTCAGCGCCTCCACGGGATCTGGTGCAGGCTCTTGCTCGTGTTCGGTCTCATACCCGGAGACCAGATTCCCCACCGTCTCCATCAGGGAGGCAAGGGCGTGTTCCTCGTCTTCTCCCACTTCGTCGGTCAGCACATCCAGCACAGCGCGTGCGCGGCGGTAGTCACGCTCGGTGTGAGGCGTTGAAAGTGTGTCCTTGACACTCGGCCAGATGGCCGCGATCCGTTCCAGCTCCTTGGTCATAGTTCAGTCCTTCCACTGTCCCCGGTCATACTCCGCGTGGGTCAAGACGTGCCGAATGTACACTTTGCCTCTGTTGTAGTGCACCGCAGCGATCAGCCGGGCCTTGTTCCCACCGATGTTGAAGACTGTGTATCGGCCGACTTGGTCTGCAGTCGGCAGGACGCGACGGAGGTCAACGAGGCCGCGGAAACGGGTCTGTCGCACGATGTGGTACCAGGCGTTCAGCGACGCGGCACATTCGGGATGCATCTCGGCGAACTCTCTCAGTCTCCTCCTGGTGATGACATGCACACCGAGAGGCTATCTCATCTTGAGATAGAAGGCAACAGGCGGTCTGCGGTTGACGGTCCACACCACAAGAAGCCGCCCATCC
>CAZNXK010000337.1:0-1181 GCA_964576835.1 uncultured Treponemataceae bacterium
GACTACTTTGCCGTCTACGACAAGAAAATGCTGTGGCGAGCCAATTTGTATGTTGCGGAAGGGGGCATGGATTGGAATGAAGTCCGAAACTGGAATGCGCCACCAGCGCTTGCTAATGAAAATTCGGCACCCAAATGGTGGCAGCGCGAGTGGGGCTACAATGAGTGGAATCGCATCGACAATGGCGAAAACTATGTTGCCGACATTGCCACTCTGCCGGTGGGCGAAGGCCGGCAGGAAGTTACCATTCTATCATGGACTCGGTATGACAGGGACTTCGGTGCCGATGATACTCGTCAAGTTTTCCATTGGACCGGTGCAGAGCCCACCGACCCGCCCGCCAGGCGCATAGTCCGTAGCGCCGTTGCCTACAATACTGCTACCTGGGATTCGCCGTTTGACTTCAACCGCAAGCTTTGGTCCTACCGTCTGTATGTTGCCAACCGTCCATGGCCAGCGGGTAGCACTGCCCCGACCTTGACGCAGGGCCAGGCACCCGGCTTATGGGGTAGCTACTACAATTACGAATACCTGGTGCAAAATCCAAACCCAGCCGAAGTCTCCACCAGCCAGCTCTTGATCGACGGTACTTATCATCGCCTGGATGAAGGAACGAGTGCAACTACCGAGATGCTGGCCTTGGTCAGCCAACCGGTTTTAGTAGACCAGCGTGAGATGTTTCCCTACCGGCCCCAGTATGCTGCCATTGAACGCTACAGCATGCTGGCTGGACGTACTGGGTCTCAGGCCATGTCCGGCTCCGGATTGGATTGCATCGACCTGCTGACGCGGGCCTTGATGTATCAAGGAAACCGATACCAGCTGGGACTATATAATGATAGCACCATAATTCCGGACACCGGTTGCGATTGGCGCCATACGGGCCGGACACCCTACCGACCGATAAGTGCAGTGCATCAGGAATACAGTTCCGATATATGTGGCATCGTTGCCGACAGCAACCTGACGGATGCTGCAGAATTCTACCCCGCCGACACCCGCGACAGGCCCGAAGTCTGGAACCTGGTTCCAGGCGACATTCTGATTATGCGCTGCTATCCAGACCCTGACCCAGGCGAACTGCCTGTCTTAACCTATCCCCATGTGGCCGTGGTACAATCCGTCAATGACCAGAACAACAATGGCGTTTTGGAAGCCTGTGAGATAGTCTTGATAGAATC
>CAZNXK010000338.1:0-1172 GCA_964576835.1 uncultured Treponemataceae bacterium
AGCCGTTCTTCTTGCGATAGCCGCGCATGAAGTTTCTGAAGAATTGCTCCAGGATAAATCCGAACATTCGGATTTATCCTGTTACCCGCCGGATTTCAAAATCCGCAGGATCCGTCTGAAACCATTCTGGGATGCACGAATCATGCGTTTGCCGCCTGAATCCTGCGGATAATCCTCGCTCTATCATCGTACTGTCGGCAATACTGAAGAAAACCAAACGGAGGTCTTCAGATGTCTCAACAGTACGACAAAGCGGTTCAGACGGTTCTCGATTCTCTGGTTGAACAAAGTCTTACTGAAACGCCTCGTGCGGCTTTCCGTCAGGCGAGCAGAGAGTTAGGCAGATTTCTTCAATCAGAATCCCTTGAGTATTCCCCTGCGGTGGCCCAGGCCTGGCTTGATGCTCTCAAACCAAGCCTTCCTGGGTGGAAGTTTGTATCCTTCCGACGTTCGCTCGCCTTGGTGGAGGATGCAGCGCGAAAGGGGTCCGTCACAAACGTACTGTTTTCCTACGACCGTCGAGTGGGAAAACGTCGTGCGCCGGAGTGCTTTGGGCGGCTCCTCGATGCCTATCTTGAGCGACGCGGGCAGGACGGCAATCAGCCATCAACATTAGAGATGGATTCCAGTGCGTGCACGCGCTTTCTGTTATTCCTGGCATCGAAGAAGATAACCGAGGTACGATGCATTACTCCAGAGATCGTCAAGGAGTTCCAAGGTCAAGACGAGCATCGAACCATTGAAGGCAAAAATGCCTACACCCGGAGAGTTCGCGGTTTTGTCAGGTTCTTGGCAACCAAGAAGATGGTGCCGGAGACACTGGAGCTTGCCTTTGCGACCGACAAGGCAAGCACAGTATCCATCGTTACCACCTTGTCAAAGGAACAGGTCAATTCCATCAGAGCCTTTGCCGAGAGGAGCCGTTCGCCTTCGCAGCTGCGAAGCGCTGGCATAACCATGCTCGCGCTTCGCATGGGCTTGCGGTGCGTCGATATCTGCAACCTTCGCCTCTCCGACATTTGCTGGACGTCCCGAACCATCTCCTTCGTTCAACAGAAAACCGGCCAGCCGCTGACGCTTCCCTTTCCGGTTGACGTTGGGAACCTGCTCGCGAGGTATGTTCTTGAAGGGCGCCCCAAATGCGATCTGCCGAACGTTTTCATAACGCTGAA
>CAZNXK010000339.1:0-1165 GCA_964576835.1 uncultured Treponemataceae bacterium
CTATTGACATTAGACGGCACTCTGTGGTATCCTCTGTTTGCAGGTGAAGCATGCCCCGGTATCATGAGCGTGCACGAGGGAGTCCATGGAGCCGAGCAAGATAGCTTCGATCGTGGAAGAAGTAACCAAGTCGGGCTTGTCCATCGAGGAATGCTTGCAAAGGAATGCCATCCCCTTCAGCCGGTCGCAGTATTTCCGGTACAGGAGGAGGTTGGCGGAAGGGGGTCTGGACGCCCTCGTCGATGGACGCAGCAGAGGAAACCATCGGAAACTGACACCGGATGCGAAAGGTTTTCTTCGAGGAGCTCACCAGGGGAACCCTCGACTGAGTTTGCAGCAGATGTGCGAGTCCTTGGAATCCGATCTGGGAATACGGGTCGATCGATCCACGGTGAGCCGCTTCCTCAAAGAAGCGGGAGAACGGATCCAGTGGCCACGTGATGTGGAAGCGCAACGGATCTCCAGCGCGTGCGGAGGTTTCGAGATCATCGGAGCTCTGGCGTTGCATCTGGGCTGGGCAGGACATACGGCGGAAGCGATCGTGCAGGAGAGGGATCGGTTTCGCAGGACGGCCGCGTTCCGTCGGCAGCGGATAGCGCGGGACCGAAAGGGTCGGAACGTGCTGGGGCAGTTCACCGGGGAGTACAACCGTCGAGAAGACGTCCGATTGCAGCGCTTTGCCTCGGTGGAGCAGAAGCGGGAGCGGAAGAACTTCTCTCGGATGGCTTTGTTCCAGGCCGGGGAGTTCGTTCTGCAGCGCAAATGCCTGGGGATCCTGGCGCTGCCACTCATCACGCTGAACGGGACCAGCCGTTCGATCGACGGCCCCCTGGGCAATGCGTTGGAGCATTTCTGCGGCTACAACTACCAGCAGGACACACTGGACAAGTTCCTGCGGGAGCTGAAGTACCTGGGGATATCGGATCGGCTGCTGCGGGATCAGGTGTCGTTCTGGCAGGGGCACTGGCGAAAGCTCCCGGAGAGCCCCTCCGGGGTTCCGTTTCTGTGTTACTACGTGGATGGGAATACCAAGCCGCTGTGGTCGGAGAAAAGGGTCAAGCAGAACAAGGTGACCATGCTGGGACGGGTCATGGGGTGTCTGGAACAGGTGTTCGTACATGATGCGTTCGGCCGTCCGGTGTATCTGGAAACCTATGCGGGAAGG
>CAZNXK010000340.1:0-1165 GCA_964576835.1 uncultured Treponemataceae bacterium
ATCTCCGCGTTCAGGCGGAGCTTGTCGCGCTCGTAGTCGGAGACAAGGGCCTGGATGATTCCCACCTTCTGGGCGAGCTCGACCTGGGTGTAACCCTGCTCCTTGCGGGTCCGGGCGAGCCGCCGCCCGATGCTGTCGTCGCCTTGGAGGACGGGAGGGAGCTTGAGTCGCGATCGTCTGGGCATCCTGCCGGAATCATAGGGGGTGATCGCGGGGAAACGGGGAAGCACGCTTGACATGTATAGTATTATACTGTATTCTGGAAACAGTGTGAATACAGTATTTGTCTCCTGAAGGGTCTTGACACGGTTCTGTGAACTGAAGCTTCCCGCCCCGAGCGGGAACCAAAAAAAGGCCCTGGCCCCCGACAAGCTTGCCGGCTACGGGAACCAGAGCCCAACGAACAAAGAGGAGCGTCCTCTTTGCAGCGACGAGCATACCGCGACTTCCATCCCCCCTGCAACGAGGCCGGCTCCCCGGAAGAGGAGCTTCCATGGCGGAGAGCGTCACGACGGCGGATCTGTACGAGGGGACCTACTACCTCCTCGGCGGCTGCGAACTGACCGGGATCGAAGCCACCCGGGTCAACGGCTCGGTCTGCTGCAGGCTTACGTTCCAAGGCGAGAAGCTCGCGAGTCTTCAGCGCGAGTACTTTGGCGGGGGAGCCACGGTGCCGCTCTTGTCCTTCCGCCGCGCCTTCGGCCAGATCAACGCTCTGGTCTACACGGCGAAGAAGAAGGCACGGCACCATCTCCGGCGGGAGCAGGGTGCGGCCGGAGGTGCGCCATGAGCCCCCGGACCTTGATCTTCTCCAACCAGAAGGGCGGGGTGGGGAAGACGACCCTCACGCGGGAGATCGGTGTCTCCCTGGCCGGTAGTGGCAAGAGGATGCTCTTGGTGGACTGCGATCCCCAGGGGAACCTCACGAAGAGCCTGGTCGAGTCGGTGGAGGGAGGATTGTACGAAGCCCTCTCCGTTGCCGAGATCCGGATCACCGAGGTCGATGAGCGGCTTTCCCTTCTTGCCGGGGACTTCCGGCTGTCGCTTCTCGAGAAGAGCCTGATCGGCGAGATCGATGCCTACAGTCGCCTGCGCGAGCTGCTTGCGGATCCGCGTCTGGGCGCCTTCGACCTGATCCTTCTCGACACGCCGCCGAGCCTCGGGG
>CAZNXK010000341.1:0-1153 GCA_964576835.1 uncultured Treponemataceae bacterium
GAACGCCGAGTTGAGCTGCGCAACCGCATCAGATGCGAGCTTCCTGTGGCGTTGCCCATTCCGCCGCGACACTCTCACCGCGCGGCTTGCGTCTGCTCCAACTCGATGTTAGCCAGCGCGACCATGTCCAGGCCACATTCTCTTCCCCTGCCCATCGAGTGCGGTCTGGAAGGCTCTCCGTGGACGCCGGTCCCTCCCATCCCGGGCCAACCCACGCTATAGTGGACGCTACCAGTCTTCTCCGGAGGCAGCAGATGAACATCGAGATTCGCAGATTGTCACCCGATCTCGTGGGAGACTACGTGAACTTCTTTGATACGACGCCACATGCTGACAACAGAGACGAACACAAATGCTACTGCGTGTGGTGGTGCAATGACGACTATGAAGGCAAAGACTTCACGTCATCGACAGAAGTAAGAAGGGACCACGCCATCCGATACGTCAAGGGTAACAACATACAAGGCTATCTTGCCTATTGTGACGGTAAGGTCGTGGGATGGTGCAATGCTAATACGAAAGCGGATTGCCTGAAATGCTACTGCTGGCGGCGGTTCATGGGTTCCGTCTCCACAGAGGAATCCACCCCGGCCACAAGGGTGAAGTCGGTATTCTGCTTTGCGATTGCACCGGAGATGAGAAGAAAGGGTATTGCTAAGCTACTCCTGGAACGTGTCTGTCAAGATGCGGTCCAAGACGGCTTCGACTCTGTGGAGGCATATCCGAAGAAGGCGTTCATTAGTGAAGCCGAGGACTTTGTGGGGCCCGCCGAAGTGTATAGGAAGAGCGGCTTCACCGTGCACCACGAAACGGATCGTCAGTTGGTCATGAGGAAGCAGCTGAAGTGATCTCTCACGAGCCTCCTTCAAGGCATAGAGGGTGGCGGCATCCGGTCTCCGGTGGCATTGCCAGAACGGGAATGCCTCGCGATAGGGTCCTTGTCCGACGCAGCGCAACACAGAAGGGTAACGGCGCGCAAGGCAGGCGTCTACAGCAGCGGCGATGCGCAGACCGCGGTGCGCGACCACTCCGCGCCTCCGCGCGCCGTCCAACGTGCAGTTGAGCAGCGTGACCGAGCGAATACCGGCCTTCCTGTACGCGTGAAGCCGAGCCTCACTACGCCGAGGCGGCTCACGACTGCTCCAACTGCTTG
>CAZNXK010000342.1:0-1145 GCA_964576835.1 uncultured Treponemataceae bacterium
TCTGTCGTGGTGACATCCCGGAAGCGACCTCGTGTCGCTTCCGGGTCCGCTCTTCTCTGCGCCGTCCAGCGCCCTGGACAGGACGTCCAGGGCTGGACGGCGCTCCGGACCGGGGGGGGCCTTGGAGCGCTGTTGCCCCAGCGCGACGGGTCGCGGTATTCGGGCGGACAGCCACGGTCCCGAAGTCCGTAATCCGGCGGCAAGGAGTACGGGTGGGTTGAGCTGGGAAGAGGCTGATGGGCTGCGACGGGTGGCGGGTGAGGGCCGCGGTTCGGTGATGCGGTGGCGGGCGGCCTCGGTCGAGCCGAGGCAGCGGAGCCAGCGCACAAGGCTGAGTTGGGCGCAGGGGAGGCCCGGTCCCCTCCCTATTCCTGGCCTGGGGCGATTCGGAGCCGGTAGAGGCGACCTTCCACGTTCTTCAGGAAGTAGAGGCGGGCGAAGGGGCACCTGTACTCCCGCGGGAGCGCGCTTCCGGTGACTGTCACGGCCTCCGGCGCCGTCCACTCATGCACTCCGACGAGAAGCCAGCACTCGTCGCATCTGGCCAAGTGGCTGGCGTGAAGCTTCGCCTTCTTGTCGACCGCATTCTGTAGGTCGGCGATAGGATCAATTCGGACCCAGTTGATGTGCAGGCGGGACCAGCGGTGGTGGTCAAGCCAGGAGCGACCGTGGCTTTCGCCGAGATGGATGTGCACTCTGCTGATGTGCCGCATGGCGGGCGTGTTGAAGGTCCAGGTCCGCGTCTCGTCGATCTGCGAAAGCGCGTCCCGGACGAAGACCAGCAGTTCAGCAGTCCCTGCTCCCTCGTCCACCAGCGAGTTGTTATCGCGGAACATGACCTTGACTTCGAGCGGGGGGATGCCAGCGGCAGTCACGGAGTCTGCGGCCATCCGCAGGACCTTGTCCTGAGACCGCCGGATAGCGGCCAGACGAGCACCACGACCGGAGGCGTCCACGATCAAGGTAGTGATCTCCAGGCCGAAGCGCCTGCTGCCCGCAGTCAGGACGTAGTCCGGGCGCTCGCCGCGTTCCCACGCACCAGGCGGCACGTCGGTCGCGAGCGCGAGGAAGGAATCGAAGAAGCTCTGCTCCTTCTCTTGGCGACTCGGGCTTTCGTACAAAATACGCACCTGCGCTCGGATTCC
>CAZNXK010000343.1:0-1136 GCA_964576835.1 uncultured Treponemataceae bacterium
TTCGTCAGAAGCTACGAAAGCGCAAAGTGGCGTAAGAACTTGTGACTGTCGAGCACCGGAGAAGGCACGAAAAGAACGCTTATCACGGGCAAGGAGGCAGCCAGACCTGGGTTCCCCCGTTTTCGAGATTGCCGGGTGTACACGGTGGCTTCCCTTCTTCCAATCGTTCCGGCGCACCGCTCTTGACAAGAATGCCGAACGCTCGCACCGTGCTCGCGGGAGAGAAGCACACCCCGGCTCGTATCTTGCCCGCAAAGAGAACCTTCGTTCGAAGGTAAGCCCCGGCCGGGAGCTTGCTTCGCATGTAGAATCACCGCGCCACGGCGGCAATGTAAACCTGCAAGGATCGAGGAGAATTCGATAGTGGGAACGACCTCCCGGTTTTTCGCCGAACGGTTGGGGAGAGCAAGCAAGAGAACGCTCGAGCGCTATGCGGCGTCTTTCCTCTCGGGATTGAAATACGATATCAGGATCGGAACCACGCGGTTTCGAAGCGCGGTCGAACCGTCCGACTGCACCCCAGCCCATGCTGCGTACTTGTCGGCGCAGAACGTTCTTTCCATCTTGTCGGAAAGGATCACCCGTTACCCCGAGTTCGGGGAGTACTCGGATGTCGCCACGAAAGCCCTGGAGGAATACCACCCGGAGGGACCGCCCTGGAGCCCTCTCACGATGTCCTATTTCACCCTGTGGGCCTTTTTCGACCTTCGATTCGGGGAAGACGGCGACACCTACGGCGGCTGCGTGCTTGAGGCGGCCCGTCTCCTTCACATCCCTTCCGAATACCAGGATGTGATCCGCGTGATGGAAAGGTCCCGTATGGGGCTCTACGAGCATAAAGGGACGAAGGGTGCAGCGGTCCTCCTGGAGGAGCTCGTGACCGGGCAACGGTACACATGCATCGTACCGGCGGGGTATCGGGGACGCACGGGGGAGCTTTGGTATGTGCGCGTGTTCCCTCCACTGTTCGACTCGGCCGGCGAGTCGGTCGTCTTCACAACTCCGTATGTCCTTTTTGTGGATCGGAAGCAGGAGTGGCTCGGGTACCTGTCGAGGGTTTTCGCTCAACACGGGATGCCAGATTCCCTACGGCGTCATTATGCGGTTGCCGCGGTTCTCCCGAGCCGTTTCACGGG
>CAZNXK010000344.1:0-1125 GCA_964576835.1 uncultured Treponemataceae bacterium
GGAATAGGCAAGCGGGTCTGCCTGCGCGCTCCGCAGCGGTCACGACCACAACCCGTCGACCCAGCGACCGGGACGCTCGCGCGAGAGCTCCGTGAGCCCGCCCACGGGACGGGTGATGAGGAACCAGGCCTCGCCCTGCCGCGCCGTATACCGCGCCGCGTACGCGCTCCGCCAGCGCTCGAGGAAGCCCTCCGCCCCGGCCGCCGGGAGCAGGGCGTATGCGCTCCCGCCGAACCCGGCGCCGAATCCCGAAGCCCCCCATGCCCCGAGCTCCCGGGCCGACGCGGCCAGGAAATCGATTTCCGGCGCGATGTTCTCCAGATATCCGCGGGAATCGTCGTGCGACGCCGAGGCGATCTTGCCGAAGGCAGGGGCCTCCCGAGCGGCCAGGGCGCGCACCGCATCCGGGATGTGACCGCGGTCCTCGATCCAGAACTGCCGGATCCTTCCCGGCAGATCCCAGGAAGCGCGCGGGTACTTCTCGCTCGCTCCCAGGACGCGCGTGGCTTCCGGAAGCGGATCGTCGGCCACGGCCGACGCCCGGTCGGCGGCCGCGTCCGCGACCTCGCGAACCGTGGCGCACGTCGAGCCCATGGCCCGGTTCCACTCCTCCACCACGGCGCCCGCACGCAGCGAGAGATGGTTGTACTTCTCCAGGGCTTCCCTGGTCTTTTCCGCGCGCACGCCGGAGAAACAGACCGCCAGGGCCCAGTCCTCGGGCCAGGCGATGTCCGCGCGCCAGAGCGTCGGCGCGAAGCGGTACAGAGAGAGGCAGCCTGCGCGGGCGTTCAGGATCGAGGTGTGGTCCTCGGAGCCGCCAAAGGTCCCGACACCGCGGCCACCCACGAGGGAGCGGAAGGACTGGCCGTTCTCCACACAGGCCAGGTACATGGCGAGGTCGATGCCGTCGTGGATGCCGGCGCGGAAAGCGGGCAGCCGCTCGAGTCCGTTCACCGCCGCGAGGGCGGCAAAGGTCATGATGATGAGAGCCGACGAGCCCGACATCCCGCTCCCCACGGCCAGATCGCTCGAGAAGGCCACGTCCATGCCCCCGAGGCCCGAATCACCGAGAAGGGGGTATCCAGTTCGCTCAAGTTGTGTTAGCCTGCGCGGGTGAGCGCTCGA
>CAZNXK010000345.1:0-1124 GCA_964576835.1 uncultured Treponemataceae bacterium
ACCGTCGCGGCGCGACTAACGTCGCGAGCATTCAAGCTCCAGTCCAAGGCCTGCTTCTCCTTCCTTTGTCATATACACGATGAATTTACGATTGGCTGGGGGATATAGCTCAGCTGGCTAGAGCGGCGGCTTTGCAAGCCGTAGGTCGAGGGTTCGAATCCCTTTATCTCCATCGCAAGCGGTTAGGCAGAACATGCCAAGACACTCCGCGAAGGGCCGCTGTACAGGGATCTTTGACATACACGAGGGATGGGGAACGAGAGCGGCGCAAGGCACACTTGCGTCGCGCAGACGTGCATGCGCGCAGAGCCGAGTTCGCGCGGATGCAGGTCGATGTTGTGGAAGTAAAGAAAAGAAGAACACGCAGAGAGCGGACCATAATATGGTCAAGCGAATACGGGTTCACGGTGGATGCCTTGGAGCTGTACGGCGAAGAAGGCCGCGATAAGCTGCGAAAAGCCGCGGGGAGGAGCACATATCCTGTGATCCGCGGATAGCCGAATGGGGTAACCCACCAGGAGAGATCCTGGTACTGCGGGCTGAATCAATAGGCCTGCAGATGCGATACCCGGGGAACTGAACCATCTAAGTACCCGGAGGAAAAGAAATCAAACGAGATTCCCCAAGTAGCGGCGAGCGAACGGGGAAGAGCCCAAACCCACGCGTATGCCAAGGTGCATACCGTTGTACGCGGGGTGTTGCAGGTACCGACCGGAGCGATATGCAAGAGCTCGTGAAGTCACAAAGTTGCTTGATAGCGGAACGGCATGGGAAGGCCGGCCACAGCGGGTGAGAGCCCCGTACGCGAAATCGAGCGACCTTCATGGGGCGGTGTCCTGAGTACGGCGAGGCCAGAGAAACCTTGTCGGAAGCCGGGTCTACCACGATCCAAGGCTACATACGTTACAGCTACCGATAGTGCAGAAGTACCGTGAGGGAAAGGCGAAAAGAACCCCGGTGAGGGGAGTGAAAGAGAACCTGAAACCGTGAACCCACAACAGGTCAAAGCCTTGAGCAATCAGGGTGATGGCGTGCCTTTTGTAGAATGAGCCTGCGAGTTACGGTATGCAGCGAGGTTAAGGGATGGAAGTCCCGGAGCCGTAGGGAAACCGAGTCTTAAATGG
>CAZNXK010000346.1:0-1124 GCA_964576835.1 uncultured Treponemataceae bacterium
TCCTTCTACTCCATCGTCTTTGGATTTCCTGCTCCCCTCATCCTGTCCCTCTTCCTGAACGAGATCCGCTGGACCCGGACCAAGAAGGTGGTGCAGACCGTGCTCTACCTGCCCCACTTCCTCTCGTGGGTGATCGTGGGCGGGCTCTTCATCAATTTCCTTGGCCTGGACGGCTTTCTCAATCAGATTCTGGGACGCTTCGGGACCAAGCCCGTTGACTTCGTCACGCAGCCGCCCCTGTTCCTGCCCATCCTAACCGCAATCGGGATCTGGAAAGAGGTGGGCTGGGGCATGATCATCTACCTGGCGGCCATGTCCACGATAGACCCCACGCTGTACGAGGCCGCCGTGGTGGACGGCGCCGGACGGTGGCGGCAGATGTGGCTGATCACCCTGCCGTCGCTGATACCTGCGATCGTGGTGCTCTCCCTGTTGCGTATCGCCAACCTTCTGAACGCGAACGTGGAGCAGGTGCTGATCTTCCTCAATCCCCTGGTGCGGTCCGTGGGTGAGGTGATCGACACCTATGTCTATCGATCCGGGCTCCAGAACTCCCAGTTCAGCTACTCCACGGCCATCGGGATCTTCAAGTCCCTGATCGGGTTCAGCCTGGTCGTGGGGCTGAACCAGCTGAGCCGCCGGGCGACCGGCGAGAGCATTTACTGAGGGGGAGGAGATGAAGCGCTACCGGTCCGACCTCCCGTTCCAGATCGTCAACGCCGCGGTGATCATCCTCCTCTCGTTCACCATGATCGCCCCCATGATCCACCTGGTCGCGCTCTCCCTGAGCACCTCCGACTTCGCGCGGGCCAAGCTGGTGGGCTTGTGGCCGCGGGGATTCAGCATTAAGGTTTACGAGAGCGTCTTCGGGTACGCCGCGCTCTGGCGCTCCATGGGCATAACCGTGTATATCACCATCGCGGGCACCCTGGTCTGCCTCGTGCTCTCTTCTACGCTGGCATACGCCCTCTCGCGACCGGGCATGAAGGGCAGGAAGCTCGTGACCCAGGGCGTGCTCCTCACCTTCATCTTCTCCGCACCCCTGATCCCCACCTACCTCGTGATCCGGGCTCTGGGCATGGAAAACCGCCTGATCGCCCTGATCGTGCCCAATGCCCTGGGGG
>CAZNXK010000347.1:0-1117 GCA_964576835.1 uncultured Treponemataceae bacterium
GATCTTCGAGCCGTTCTTCACGACCAAGGAACAGGGAAAGGGCACCGGGCTCGGACTCGCCACGGTGTACGGAATCGTGAAGCAGAGCGCTGGCTACATCTACGCCTACAGCGAGCCGGGGATCGGGACCACCCTCAAGATCTACCTGCCTCGAGCGAGCAAAGACGCCCGGGAGCTCGCCGGGCCTGAGGCCCAAGCGAAGCCGTCCGCCGGCGTCGGAACGATCCTGGTCGTGGAAGACGAAGATGCGGTCCGCGAGCTCGTGGAGATCATCTTGGCGAAGCAGGGGTACCACGTGCTCTCCACTTCCCGGGGGCGGGAAGCCCTCGCGCTCTGTCAATCCCGCGCGGGAGGGATCGACCTCCTTATCACAGACATGGTCATGCCGGGGATGAGCGGTCGGGAGACGGCGGAGGCCGTACGGGCGGTGATGCCCGGCATCCGGGTGCTGTATATGACGGGCTACACCGAGGACTTCGTCAGCGTCAACGGGATGGTCAGTCGGGGCGAGGCGATCATGCAGAAGCCCATCACCGCCGCCGATCTGCTGGAGAGGGTCGGCGCCCTGCTCCAAGCCCAGTGATCGGGACCATAGAGCCGGATCCTCGGTCCCCCCCGCCCCGTCGCGACGGAGGAACCGTGGGTGGGGCGTCCGTTTGCCGCACGTCGGGACCCCGGCGCCCGCGCGGTCGACCCGGTCCGCGCTCATCGCAGTCTGTCAGAACGCGAGAAGTACTCCACTCCGAGCAGGGGGAGCACGCGGCCATGGGCTCGCCGCAAGCGCGCGCAAAGGACGTCGGCTTCAGCCTCGCCGTCTCGCACGCCGTCGCGGCGGGAGCGGGGGGCAGGATCGTGGTCGAGAGCGAATCCGGTCAGGGCACGGCCTTCACCGTCTAGCTTCCGTGCGCCGCGTCCGGAGCACTGCCATAGACCCAACGAAAAGGACACGGCACGTCCCGATGGCGGCTGCGGGGGAGATGGCATGCGGCGGACTGGTACCGGAACCGCCTAGATCTTGACGGCATCGTAGTGCCGGCTAGACCTGGTGTAGAGCTTTCATGGTGGTGACCAGCCAGTCGATCTTCGCGCGTTCTCGGTTCCGCCGTTCAGCCCATGG
>CAZNXK010000348.1:0-1109 GCA_964576835.1 uncultured Treponemataceae bacterium
ATCCAGGCCAAGGAGCGAGCAGGTCAGGCCGGAGTCCGTGAGGACTGCTTTGGGGCTCCGGACGAACCGCTTCCCGACGTTTGCGAACCACGGAGGAACGGAGTGCAGGAGAAACGTGCCCTCGAGCAGGGCGAGGTAGCGCCGCACGGTGGTGAGCGGCGTTCCCAGGGACCGCGAGATGTCGGAGACGTTCAGCAGCTGCGCCGTCCGCGTTGCCACCAGGCCCAGAAGCCGGGGAAGGTCCGCAAGTCCTTCGATGCGCGAGAGATCTCGAACCTCACGCTCCAGGATCGTGGTCAGGTAGGAACCGAACCATGCTCCACGACGACGCGCGTCCTCGCGACCGATGGCCTCAGGGAACCCTCCCCTCAGCAGGCGTGCGACCAGCCCGGCCGTATCCATGCCGCCGGCCGTGTCCGACGACTCCCGGGGCAGCGAGTCCGCGAGCACGGCATCCACGAAGCCATCCGCACGACCAAGGAGCTCGCCCTGGGAAAGAGGCCAGAGGGTTTGGACTTCGACACGACCAGCCAGATACTCGGCGACCGCCGGCACCGCGAGGACGTTGGCGGAACCTGTGAGCAGGAATCGTCCCGCCTGCCGCCTGCGGTCGACCTGGAGCTTGATTGCGGGCAGGAGCCCGGGCACGCGCTGGACTTCGTCGATCACGACGCACTCAGGTAGAGCGTCGACGAATCCCTGGGGGTCAGCGGACGCGGCCGCCCTCGTCGAAGCGTCGTCGAGGGTAACGTAGGACGCCCGTGGCTCTCGATCGGCGAGTCCTTGCGCGAGCGTGCTCTTTCCAACCTGCCTGGCGCCCTGAAGAAAGACCACCGGCGTGTCCCCGAGCGCCTCCGTCAAAGATGGCAGGAGATTCCGCTGTATCATGGCCGAAAATCTGCCACGAAGTGGCAGATTTTACAAGACCCTCTTGTCACCACCCCTGGTCCGCGCAAAGCACCTCGTCCGAGTCAGTCTGAAACGGCAGAACCTGGACTGCGGTCAAACCCTTCGGCCCGCCGGAGCAAGAGGCAACACATAGGGCCCCTCGGGAATCACGGCCACCTCCGGGTCGCCTGAGGCGCGGGCGCTCTCGGTGACGGCCTCCG
>CAZNXK010000349.1:0-1084 GCA_964576835.1 uncultured Treponemataceae bacterium
TCTGTGACACAGAGGCATGGCTCAAGCAGATGCCGACGCCGCTTAAGACCGGGCCGGAGTACCTGCCCAGGTTTGCTCTGGGCTGATTGGTGCCAGGCCCGATCCAGCTTGGTGGGGAAACCCCTTGCCTCGATACGCCAGGTACCAGCGGACTGTCCATGGTATGGATATGTACATCCACTTCCAGCAGTGCCTTGTGCGTGGCGAGGTAGGATCAGGCTGTTCAAGTACCAAAGGAGGGATGAGGGGGCCTGGGGAGGGAAGGGAGGGTGGACTGCTGTCAGGATTGAGGATGCCTGGGTCGTTCTGGCTGGTGCCGGAAGCTGGGCTCGCCCTTTTCTCCCGGACTTAAACCGGTTAAGCAAATTCTTGGAGACACTACTTAGTGCTTGCCCTGCCCGTAGTAAGCGTTCTTGCCATGCTTGCGCAGGTAGTGCTTGTCCAGCAAACTCTGGCTGATGCCCGGAGGGGTTGCCCCGCCGAAGGTGCGTGACAGTATAGCCATGCGGGCCACCTCCTCCAGCACGGCGGCATTGTGCACCGCGGACATGGGGTCAGACCCCCAGCTGAAGGGGCCGTGGCCATGGACCAGCACTGCCGGTATGTCGGTGGCGGTTAGGCTACGGGTCCTGAAGGTCTCAACAATTACCAGGCCTGTCTCGTGCTCGTAGGCGCCTTCTATCTCTGTTTTGGTCATGGGGCGGGTGCAGGGCACGGCGCCGTAGAAGTGGTCGGCATGGGTGGTACCCTCCGCAGGCAGGTCCATTCCGGCCTGGGCTATGGCTGTGGCATGGGTGGAGTGGCTGTGGGCTACGCCGCCGAGCTCGGGGAACTCCCTGTAAAGGACCAGGTGGGTGGGCAGGTCGGATGAGGGTTTGTATGAGCCTTCCACTGTTTTGCCGTCAAGGTCGACCACGACCATGTCGCTGGCCTTCATGGTTTCGTAGGCTACACCGGATGGCTTAATGGCTACCAGGCCACTCTGCCTGTCCACTCCGCTGGCGTTGCCCCAGGTAAATATAGCCAATCCGAGGGCTTTGAGTTCCAGATTGGCCAGCCAGGCCTGTTCCTTGAGTTCCAGTAG
>CAZNXK010000350.1:0-1080 GCA_964576835.1 uncultured Treponemataceae bacterium
AGCTTCACGCCCGTGGACTGCAGCTCCCCGGCGGGCAGGGGTTCGACGATCTCGCCGCTGGCCCAGATCGCGAAGCCAAAGCGGCCCTCCTCTTCGTATTCCGGCCAAGTGAAGTGATCCGCAAGGCAGATGCGCGTGCCCTGGAACCCGGTCTCCAACCGCAACCTCATTTTCGCCTCCCCCTTGGCCCCAGAGGGGAAGTTCAGCGATGCGCCCGAGGCCGCTTCCGGGTTGGGCTTGCGCATGGCCAGTACGCTTCGGTCGGCCGCGGTGGGGTGGGGCACAAGCTCCGTGCCCTCGGAATGCAGGGTGATCCAGCGATCGAGACCCGTGGAAAAGTCCTCCTGGAGGGAACCGACCATCAGCCACTCCGGGTCCACGTGCAGGATGTTGGCCTTGAAGCCGGCCGTGCCGTAGGTGACGATGACCGTGCCGTCGGTGGCCTGCGTGATCCACGGGTAGCAGACCCAGCCGTCCGGGCCTGCCACGCCGTTGGTGCGGGCGATCTCGCGGTACCCGTGCCAGCTCCGGCCGTCGTCGTCACTTATTGCCGCCGCCAGGACCAGGCGATTGAAGACGTGCTTGGGCTTGAGGGAGTTGTTCCAGATCACCATGATGCGTCCGTCCCCGAGCCGTTTGAGCGACGACGGCGAAGACGGGGATACGAATCTGGAGGGCCGGATATCGTACCAGGTTTCACCCCCGTCGCGGGAGAACGCCTCGTACTGGCAGCCGCTGCTGTTGCGGCACAGCGCCCAGACCCGGCCGTCCTTGAGCTCCACGATCGGGGTCTCATCGGTGCCCACATCCGCATACATCGGCTCTCGGCCTGCGCGCCAGGTCTGTCCGCCGTCGTCCGAGATGGAGCAGATCGTGCCAAACGCGTTCTTGTCCGTGCGGGCATGCCAGATGGGCGCGAGGATCCGACCGCTCCTGAGGTGGATGGCCGACTGGATCCCGCCGTAGTCATGGCCGCAGGGCAGAAGCTGAACCCGCGACCAGCTCCTGCCGTTGTCGGCGGACATGACGTGGAAGACCCGGCTGTGGCCCAGGAAGGTTTCCCAGCTCCAGTCGCTCCAG
>CAZNXK010000351.1:0-1071 GCA_964576835.1 uncultured Treponemataceae bacterium
GGGTATGGCTATGTCAACCGCACCGGCTTTGCTGCGGTACGTCCTGCGGATGGCAGCCAGACTGGCCAGTTCAGCCAGGGGGCCGATTTCCAGGGTAGCGTCTGCATCTGCATACGAAAGTCTGGTTACCTGCACAAAGGCCGGGCTTATGGCTACGTCTGAAATCAGGCCACCTTCGTCAACTGCTATCCGGATGGACAGGGATCTGGACCTTTCCGACAGGCCAAGACCAAAGCGCTCAAGGGCTGTGTCGGGCAGCATGGGTATGGTGCCCTCCGGCAGGTACAGGGTAGCAGATCGGTTGGAGGCTTCCACATCGGCCCTGGAGCCCGGGCAGATCACGCTGGCAGGATCGGCTACATGTACCCAGACCGCTTGTCCGTCCCAAGAAATGGCATCGTCGGGGTCATGGCTCCAGGCATTGTCTATGGCCCAGGCCTGCATGGCTGTCAGGTCCATGCGGCCACTATCGTCGTCGTCGCCCAGCTCCAGTTCAGGGGCCTTAGAGGGATGGTCTGCCCGGGATGGGTGTGGATTGGTGTTAGAAGTCCACAGACCGGCACGCAGGAGCCAGGCATGGGCTGCTTCCATGGTCTCACCCAGACCTATTTCAATTGCCATCTTCGATTTCTGGGTCTTGCCCAGGGCAAAGGCTTCCACCTCGCCCCAGAAACGTTCGTCACCGGGCTCTGGCTTGGCTTTTTTGGCCCTGCTTATGAACGCAGCATGGTCAGCAGCCTCGTTTTCCTTTTTCATGCGTTTGTCTGCAAGGCGTCCGCGCTCCTCGGCGCTAAGGGCAAGGATCGCCGTGCCTTCCATCCTGAACAGCTCGCCGTCCATCGCTGCCAGGCGGCAGGCCAGCCGCTCAGCAGCACCATCCACCCCGAAGACAAGCTCGGCCAGCTCGGCCAGGCCCACTTCCGTACCGGCAGTCATCTCCCAGGCGGTTTCGAAGTCACCCGTGCCCGCAGGGGAGGGTAACTTCTGGTGGGGGCCGGGGTGAATAAGCTCGACATCCTTGTCCCGGACCCTGGCACTCTGGCCTTGCTGGAGGTCAAGGACCAGCCGGTC
>CAZNXK010000352.1:0-1055 GCA_964576835.1 uncultured Treponemataceae bacterium
GGGACCGCATCATCACATCGGAATATACGGAGTACATCACCCAGGAGGTGATCGCCTTGGATTCGCAAAGAGGGGGCGGTGAATGATCGTATTGGAGAAGGTCAGCAGGCATTTCCAGGCCGGTGGGACCTCGGTGGAGGCGCTGCGATCCATAGACCTGCGCGTGGACCGCGGGGAGCTGATTACCGTAACCGGTCCCAGTGGGTCCGGCAAGACCACACTCCTCCAGATCCTGGGCACGCTGGATGCGCCGGATGACGGAACGTACAGCCTGGAAGGTCACGACATCACACGGCTTGGAGACAGAGAGACCTCGAGGATCAGGAACCGGCACTTCGGCTTCGTGTTCCAGAGCTTCAACCTGCTACCGGACTGCACTGCCCTGGAGAATGTGCTGATGCCCCTGATCTACGCGGGCGTGTCCCGGCCGGAGAGGCGCGAGCGCGCCGGCCGAATGCTGGAGACCGTGGGCCTGACGCACCGCGCGCAGCACTACCCCTCCACCATGTCCGGGGGCGAACAGCAGCGGGTTGCCATCGCGCGCGCGCTTGTGGGGCGACCGTCACTGGTGCTGGCCGACGAGCCCACGGGCAATCTCCCGTCCGGCACGGGGAGGGAGATCCTCAAGCTGTTCATGGAGATGCATGACGCCGGGGTCACGTTCGTCATAGTCACGCACGACGAGTCCGTGGCCGCCTACGGCAGGCGGCGCATCCACATGGAGGACGGCAGGATAGTGGGTTAAGCGGTGAGCGAGGGCTGGACGGCGCTCCGGAGCCGCCGAGAGTTGGGGAGCGCTGCCCCCGCTACGGCTTACCGCAAGGTCCAGTCGCGGGTCCCGGAGGTGGGTGTCGTGCTCCACGAGGATCCAGCCATCGTAGCCCACGGCGCGGAGCTCCCGGAGGACCGCGGCATTGTCCAGGACGAGCCCGACATCGGGACACCGCTTCAGGAACTCCTCGAGCTCCCCCTTCGACTCCACTGGGGAGCCGAGGTGATCGTGCAGCGCGGTCCTGATGCCCCATCGTTTCGTCACCTCGGCCTGACGGTTCGCC
>CAZNXK010000353.1:0-1049 GCA_964576835.1 uncultured Treponemataceae bacterium
CTACTGCGGCATCGACCTACACGCAAGGACGATGTACGTCTGTGTCCTTGACCAAGCCGGGGCGGTGATCATCCACCGCAACCTGCCCACGACGAGGGAGGCCTTCGAGGGGGTGATCGGCCCCTTCCGCGGGGAAGTCGTCGTCTGCGTGGAGTGCATCTTCAGCTGGTACTGGATCGCCGACCTGTGCTCCGATCTCAAGATCGCCTTCGTCCTGGGCCACGCGCTGTACATGAAGGCCATCCACGGCGGGAAGACCAAGAACGACAAGATCGACTCCCAGAAGATCGCCGGCCTGTTGCGGGGCGGCATGCTCCCGATGGCCCATGCCTATCCGCAGAAGCACCGCTCGACCCGTGACCTGTTGCGACGGAGGATGTACCTGATGCACCAGCAAAGCGAGCTGTTGGCCCACATCCAGAACACCAACATCCAGTACAACCTGCCCGCTATCGAGAAGCGGATCGGCTCCCCCTCCAACCGCACCACGTTGGCGGAGCACTTCGAGGAGCCCATGGTCCGCACGAGCATGGAAGCCGACATCGCGATGCTGGAGCGGCTGCACGAGGTTCTCCTGAAGATCGAGAGGACGGTACTGGCGCAGGCGCGAGAGGCGGATCCCGTGGCGCTGCAGCTGCTCCAAAGTGTCCCGGGGGTGGGCAAGATCATCTCCTTGGTGATCCTCTACGAGATCGAGGATGTGGATCGCTTCCCCAAGGTCGGGAACTTCATCTCCTATGCCAGGCTCGTGAAGTGCTCTCGGGAGTCCGCGGGCAAGAAAAGCGGTGCTCGCAACAGCAAGATCGGCAACGCCCACCTCAAGTGGGCCTTCAGCGAGGCTGCGGTGCTGTTCCTCAAGGACCACCAGGCCGCGAAGGACTGGCACGACAAGCTCGTCGGTCAGTACGGCAAGGCCAAGGCCCTGTCGATCATGGCGCAGAAGCTCGGGCGCACGGTGTACTTCATGCTCAAGAGAAAGGAGCCCTTCGACTCAAAGCGGTTCTTCGCACAAGAGGTATGAGAAGGGGCGGGGTGCGGGAAGTCCTGCG
>CAZNXK010000355.1:0-1047 GCA_964576835.1 uncultured Treponemataceae bacterium
AGGGGGTATCCAGTTCGCTCAAGTTGTGTTAGCCTGCGCGGGTGAGCGCTCGAGAAGCCGGGGGCTCTTCTCGGACCGGTGCGGGCCGAGGGAACCCTGTGGGCGGGGTGGACTACCCCCGGACCATGCAGGAGTTCGAGGCGTGGTTTGCGACGGAGGAGGGCTGCGCTCGCTACGTGCAGAGGCTGCGATGGCCTGACGGCTTTCGCTGCCCAGGGTGTGGCGGCGAGAAGGCGTGGCTGACGGCTCGGAGCCTGTTGCACTGCGCGCGTTGCCAGCGGCAGACCTCGCTCACGGCGGGGACGCTGTTCGAGGGCACGCGCAAGCCACTGCGCGTGTGGTTTCAGGCCATGTGGTACGTGACCAACCAGAAGCTCGGCGTGAGCGCACTGGGCCTGAAGCGCGCTCTGGGGCTCGGCAGCTACCAGACCGCTTGGAACTGGCTACACAAGCTGCGGCGGGCCATGGTGCGGCCGGGCCGGGAGTTGCTCTCTGGCCGCGTCGAGGTGGACGAGAGCTACGTGGGCGGGGACGAAAAGGGCGTTTCCGGGCGCCAGAAGGGAGGGAAAGCCCTCGTAGTGATCGCAGTCGAGATCCATTCCCCCAAGGGATTCGGGCGCGTGCGAATGCGCCAGGTACCTGACGCATCGGGGGCGAGCTTGCTTGGCTTCGTCCAGGACGTGGTCGCCCCCCGAAGCGTCGTGGCGACCGATGGCTGGGCGGGCTACGGCGGCCTTGCCGCGCTGGGATACGTACACGAGCGACGCGCGCTGGCCGGCAGCGGCCAGGCGGCTCACGCCGTGCTGCCCGGACCACACCGCGTGGCCTCTCTCCTGAAGAGATGGCTGCTGGGCACCCACCAAGGTGCTGTCAGGCACCAACATCTCGACTACTACCTCGACGAGTACACCTTCCGGTTCAACCGACGGACGGCGCTTGCTCGGGGCCTTCTGTTCCATCGGCTCATGGAGCAAGCCGTTCAACTCGCGCCCGTCACCTACGATCAGCTGGTCGGCAGGAAACCATGAGCGCCCCCGCCCCCACGGG
>CAZNXK010000356.1:0-1034 GCA_964576835.1 uncultured Treponemataceae bacterium
CGAACGCGGTGATCTCCCGGCTCCATCCGGCCGGAGACGGGGACATCATCGTGCCGCAGCGCGGGCTCTCTATCATCGGCTCCACGCAGTGGAAGGCGCCCTCGCCGGACGGCCTGCTCCTGCGCCCTGGCGAAGCCGTACGTCTCCTTCGACAAGCCGACGCCATGGTTCCTGCTTTTTCCTCGGCGCCGCTCCACGCGGTTTGGACCGCCGCGCGCCCACTCGCCGGGCACTGGGACGCGGAGGGCCGCTCCGCGAGCCGCGAGCTCGCGGTACTCGACCACGCCTCGCGCGACGGCCTGGAGGGCTTCTGCACCGTGGTGGGCGGGAAGGCCACGCTCGCGCGGCTGATCGCGGAGAAGGCGGCAGATCTCGTGTGCCGCGCCCTGGGTGTCGACGAGCCCTGTCGCACGCGGGAGGCGGCCCTTCCGAGCTGGCGCGATTTCTGCTGGGAATGGGGGAGGCGACACCTTGACGGCTTCAGGAGACCGGGCTACCTTACTAGGTAAGACCATTCGTACGGAGGCTCAGACCATGCGGACGACGCGAACCTGGACTGTGTCACTTCCTCCGAAGTTGATTCGGGAAGCAGAGCGCACCGCAAAGGAAGAGGACCGGACGAAAAGCGAGCTGGTCCGTGAAGCTCTGCGGGTGTATATCGAGGAGCGCCGCTGGCGTAAGCTCCAGCGCGAAACCGCTGCCCGCGCCGAAGTTCTCGGCCTGCGGAGCGAAGAGGAGGTCACTCGTCTCGTGCATGCCGGTCGGAAGTAGCCGTCCATGCCCATGCGAGTGGTGCTTGACACAAACGTGCTGATCTCTGCGCTCGCCTTCGCGGGCAGCAAGCCCGATCACATCCTGCAGCGCGTCCGCCGACGCGAGGTGAATCTGTTCCTCTCGCCCTTCATTCTGGCTGAGCTCGAGCGGATCCTGCAGGACAAGTTCCGCTTCTCCAGAAGGGAGACCGACGAGCGGGTAAGGACCGTCCGGCGCATGGCGACCCTCGTCGAGCCGCGGGAGCGGATCGACAAGGTGAC
>CAZNXK010000357.1:0-1034 GCA_964576835.1 uncultured Treponemataceae bacterium
ACGGTCCAGTACGTGCAGCGCTCCCGCAGCCTTTTCCGCGATGACATTGAGATAGGGCTGCCACATGTCGCTGCAGATGAATTTGAGCGCTGAACTCCGCTTAGTTCCAAACAGAGTGAAGAACCCCTTCAAGGTGTCTTCCGTCCGTTCCCGCCCAACCCAGAGCAAACGCTTGCACTCACGGTTAATTTGATACACTACCGTCAAATAGTTCTGTCCATGATGCCACTGAACCTCGTCTACACCGATCGCGGTGACCGATTCTAGATCCCGGTGCTCAAGACCCCATCGTACAGCCATCTCCACTGCCTGGAACACATGATCCCACGTCGTCTTGAAGGCCCGCGCCACTTCCTTCCAGCTCATTCTTTTTGCCCAGCCAGCCAAGAACCACGCGTAGGTATTGGTGAGCTGCTGTTTCCCTTCCGCCCAAGGGACCGCTTCCACGACAACGCCACAATCGGGGCAGTCGCAACGCCTCATCAGATACAAAAAAAATACCTTAATCCCCCACATCGGTACAAATTCAAATCGGCGGCGGCCAAGGGTATCGTAGCCTCGGCATAGCCTTCCACATTTGGAACATTTCAACCAGCTATTTGCTCTGGGCGCGATGTCGACCAAGAGGATGAGATCCCCGCTTTCTTCTACCAATCGAACGCGTTCATAGACAAAGGACTGGAATTTTTGTACCCGATTGAGTATACACTTGATTTGCATCCTGCTTTCTCCTTTGACGGCTTGGTTGCTAATTGTGTGCCCGTGGACAACTACCTGGCCACGCTGGACATGGGACGCCGCTGGGGGTGCTGAGAAGCTGAAAGCGCTTTGCAGGATGGCATTTGACCTGGAACTTTGGTCTTCCCATCCTCCGGTTTGATCCAAGTGATAGTTGTCAGTCGTACCCGTATGTCCATACTTTTCTTAATGCTGATGACTGCCTGATTTCTGGGCTCTTCCTGGTACTTTGGGAATCCAGTGTCTCCTGTAAAGTAGAATGTCCGTTTTTCTTCAAACCAATATCTCCAGAAACG
>CAZNXK010000358.1:0-1033 GCA_964576835.1 uncultured Treponemataceae bacterium
TCCTCCTAGAAGTTCCAGATATGTTTCAGTTGCATGGCAGTGGAAGACAGTCATGTAGGCCGGGATTTCCCAGATAGCCGGCCAATACTGGCTTCGGTAGGAATCCTCCTGTTTCCAGTCCCATATTCTGTGGGTATGAGCTCCGAGTCAAGCCAGTCCGGATTCATCACCACCTTCACTACCTCCCGCGAAGCCCTTGCCTATGCTGTGTTCGTGTCACTTCTCCCAGGATCTCATCAGAGTCCGACAGTACTCCCATATCTGCGTCCGCCTCATCGACGGCCTTCGTGAAGCGCTCCAGGCGGAGCTTCCCGAGGCGCCTGGCGGCGGACGTTTATCCTCCGTTTATTGCCCCACGCCAAACCCGGCGATAGCTTGAGTCCCAAGGAGAGTCCATGGCAATCGTCACGCTCCAAGACGTGAAAAAGACGTACCTGCTCGGGAAGGTGGAGGTGCACGCCGTCAAGGGTGTTGCTTTCTCAATAGAAGAAGGTGACTTCATCTCCATCGCCGGCCCGTCGGGATCGGGAAAGACCACGATCCTCAACTTGATCGGCTGCATCGACACGCCGACAGAGGGGAGCGTGGAGATCGCGGGCAGGCGCACGAAGGGACTGTCGGACAGGGAGGTCACCGGCCTTCGTCACGAGGTCATCGGATTCATCTTCCAGTCCTTCAACCTCGTGCCGGTGCTCAACGTGTTCGAGAACGTGGAGTTCCCCCTGCTCCTGGGCAAGCAGACCACGAGCAGAGCGGAAAGACGGAAGTGGATCGACTACCTCATCGAGGAGGTGGGGCTGACGGACTGGAGAGCGCACCGGCCCAACGAGCTTTCCGGAGGCCAGCGGCAGCGCGTGGCGATCGCGCGCGCCTTGGTGACCAAGCCGCGAATCGTCCTGGCCGACGAGCCGACGGCGAACCTCGACTCGACGACGGGGGAGGCCATCATCGAGCTCATGCGGAAGATCAACCGGGAGCAGCAGACGACGTTCATCTTCTCCACCCACGACGCGGCCATCGTGAGCATCGCCGA
>CAZNXK010000359.1:0-1033 GCA_964576835.1 uncultured Treponemataceae bacterium
CCACGGTCTGCACCCCGCGCTTCCCAAGCTCCTGCATGGCCCCGTGATCCTCGAGATGGGTGAGGCCGCGCTCTTCCAGGTACCTCACGTACTTCGGGCTCTGCCCTCCCACGGAGGTCCCGCAGCTGTCGTGGAACAGGTCCGCATCGTCCTCGACCCAGTATTCAGGACAGTGAATCTTGCCGACCGCGCCTGTCCGGTGGCCGTGCCGGCGGAAGTGGCCCAGGATCGTAGGCAGCCCGCGCGGGTTTGGTCCGGAGAGGCCGTAGTAGCCGTGGTTGTGGCAGTACTGACCCGAGAGCCAGCTCACCCGGCTTGGCGTGCAGATGGGATTCTGGGTGATGGCGTTGTCGAAGCGCACCCCTTCCGACGCCAAGCGGTCCAGGTGCGGGGTTTTCACGTCCGGATGGCCCTGGTGGCCCAGGACCTTGGCGTTGTGCTGGTCCGAGAGGATGAAGAGGACGTTGGGTCTCTTGGGCATGACGAGGGATCCCCCTACTCGATCGACACTATGTCGTGGATCTCCAGGCGATCCAGCGTCGCGGTGACGGCTCCGCTCTGCCAGCTCCACGCGATCTTCCGCGCACCCGGCTCCAGGGTGACGGCCCGGGGCTTGGCGGCGGCCCGGACCCGGATCTGGAGCGGCCCCACCGGCGGCACTTCGTCGAAGACAAAGACGTCGGGATCGCTGTGCGGCCCCGCGGTGTTCAGGAGGTTGACGCACAGTTTCCCGGCCTTGCGCGCCAGGGTCACGTCCACACAGGAGGAGCCCGTCACCCGGACCACGGGATCCGGGAAGAGCTGGTCCACCAGGCTCTTGAGGAAGCGACGGCAGACAGAGTTCCCGCCCCTGAGGACGAAGCCCCCCATGTCAAAGAGGACGCCGGCGATCTTTCCCTTGCCGTAGGAGGAGACGACCGCGGCGGCTTGACCGGTGGGATCGCCCGGGGCCGGCGGGAACTCGTTCTGCGCGTGGGTGAGTCCGTATGCTTTGGCGCGGGAGCCGAGCGTGGCGGGCTGGAAACGGGGAAGG
>CAZNXK010000360.1:0-1029 GCA_964576835.1 uncultured Treponemataceae bacterium
TATGGCGTCGCTCATCAGGCCCCCCACGTACCCGCCGGAGACCTCGTGGTCCAGTCCGGCCTCCCCGGCGTGCACGGTCAGCTCCAGCTTCTCGACGAGCTCTCGCAGGCGCATCAGCTCGCGTTCTCCATGGGAATCGTGATCTTCAGCGTGGTCCCCCGCCCCACCGCGCTGCGTATGTCCAGGCGTCCCGCGCACCGCTTGATGTTGGGCAGCCCCATGCCCGCGCCGAATCCGAGCTCCCTGACCCAGTCGGGAGCGGTCGAGTAGCCCGGCTCCATGGCCTTCTCCACGTCCGGGATGCCTGGCCCGCGGTCGCGCACTTCGATCTTGACGGACTCCGGCTGGACGGTGACGGCCACGCGGCCCACGCGCGCGTAGATGATGACGTTCATCTCCGCCTCGTACGTGGCGATCGCGGCCCTGCGGACGATCTCCGGATGGATGCCCAGGCGCTTGAGCGACTTCTTCAGCCCGCTCGCTACCATCCCGCCCTGGACGATGGTTCGATCCCGTATGTCATACGCGAAGCGCACCGCGAGGCGGTCGGCGATCATGTCCTCGAAGAAGTGGCTCGCGCGGTAGGACTGGAGCTCCTCCGCCGTGTGACTGACCTCCAGCTCCCGCAGAAGCCCCTCGATGACGTCCCCCTTGGTGAGTACCCCGACGAGGCGCCCCGAAGCCCGATCGACCACCGGCAGACGGCCGTACCCGTACCGTTCGAGCTCCCCCACGGCGTGCACGAGCGGCTCGTCGTCGGCGATGCTCCTCACCGTCCGCGACATCCTGCCTTCCACCGAACAGTCGCCGCCTCCCTGGGCGAGCCAGTTGATGAAATCCTCCACGCTGATGATGCCGACCAGCCGATCCCCGTCCACCACCGGAGCACCCGAGATGCGGTTGTCCCTGAGGATCGCGCGGAGGTCGCTCATCCTGCTCGACGGCGAAACAGTTATCACCTTCCGGCTCATCACAGAGCCCACCTTCATCTCGTAGACGAGCTCCTGGATCGCCGTGGGCCGACCTACC
>CAZNXK010000361.1:0-1026 GCA_964576835.1 uncultured Treponemataceae bacterium
GAACACGTTACGAAGGACGAGTTGATTTAATTCGCCTGGGAAGACCTGGCGGTACGAGCTGGTTTGATAAATTCAAAGGCGTTATCCTGGTATATCGCGATGGCGAACGTCGAACTTCAACCGCTTTCATAAGTGAAAATACTTGCGTGCGATATGGATCGATGGTATTTTAAACGTGGACGCCAGAAAGGCGTTCTCGCTTAAGGGAGCGTGAAATAATGAACACAGGTCATGGCGACGCGAAAAAGGAACTAGAAGGAATCTTATCGGCGATAGGGCAACTAAAGCAGAACGAGGTCGCCGCCATGGACTTCTATCATGACGCGGGGAAACGCGCCAAAGACCCGATGGTCGAGAAACTGTTATATTTTTTGGCGGATATGGAAAAAGAACACCATAAAATGCTTGATGAGACCGAGGACCGGCTAAAGAACGGAAAGACCGTGAGCGCCATGAGCTTTACGCAAAACGTAACGCCTTTCGATCTACGTATAGACATGCCCGATCTTACGGGCAGGGAATCCCTGATGAAGACTTTGGAAGAGGCGTCGGCCCTCGAGATGAAAAGCCAATACGGATTCGAGCATGCCGCCGAAAAGACGAACATGAAGGAACTTCGCGAGTTTTTCCTATCGATGGCGGGCGAAGAACGGCGACACTTCCTGTTATTGAAAGACGTCGCTTGGTCATTGGGTAATTTTGGCATGTGGGCAAACCCGCGAGCGTAGCTGCGTAAAGCGGCTTCCGGTCGCGCTCGTCGTGAGCGCTCCCTGCAGCCCGCCTCGGATGCTCTCGGCACATCCTGTGCCAAACGCTCGTGGAACTCGCTAAGCTTCGCTCGCGCTCGCCGGCTCGCGGCGCAAGAAGGGGGATACCCCCTCGAACGGCGGAATACCGTCGTTCTCACCCCTGCAATCCTGCGCACTGCTCGGATTGCACCGTTCGACTCCCGCGGTATAAATAAAACGGCGACCGATCAGGGTGATCAGTCGCCGTTTTATTGGAGGTGGCGGGAGTCGGCTTCCA
>CAZNXK010000362.1:0-1025 GCA_964576835.1 uncultured Treponemataceae bacterium
GCGGTACGCCATCATGTTGTCCAGGGCGAAGTAGTCCGGCCGGTACCAGTACATGTCGCTTCCGAAGCCGTACCCCTCGGCGACCACGGTCACGGTCTCACCGTACACGCTCTCCCTGTCGGTCTTCGCCAAGCCCGTGCCGCCGGCCGGCAGGAACCGCCCGGTGGTCGCCAGGGACGGATCGACGATCTCCGCGCCACTGGGGATCGGCACCAGAAGCTCCAGGTGAGCCCGCCGCTTGGGGCTGGAGACGTTCACCCGGACGCGGTACGTCGCCCCCAGGGTCAGGGAATCCTCCTTCACGGGGGTGCCGTCCAGAAGCTCGTACTGGGTGTACACACCCAGCCCCTCGTCGCGGGCAAAAGCCGTCTCGTTGGGAAGCGCGTAGCGGAGGATCGCGGTGTAGTACATGGGTGTGTCCCCGCCCTTGACGAACCGGAGCGGCAGGGTCTGGTCGCGCGGCGCATCCTTCAGGGGCGCGTCGAAGAACGGAAGCACCATCTGCTCCTGCGGGCCGGCCCCGGACAGGGTGAGCTTCCCGATGGGCCTGTCCTTCAGCCGCAGCTCCAGCGACCCCTCGCCCCGCTCGGGGCCTTCGGCGTCCAGCATCGGGATGAAGGCGAGGAGCGTCCAGAGATCGTCGTTTCGGGTCTGCCAGTTGCGCTCGGACCGGTTCAGGCTTCCCGCGATCCGCTGCACGAGCTCCGTGTCCTCGCCCAGGGCGTATGCGTTCTTCAGTAGCAGGGCCAGCTCCCCGACCATGGAGCTCCAGAAATCGACGACCTCGTACGTCTCCTTCAGGTCCACGGTCTGGGTCCCCACCATCACGAAATTCTTGCTGCGCAGGTAGACTCTCCTCGCGCTCCGCGTGTCCTTGGCCGCGAGGTAGGCCTGCGCCAGGAGTCCGTATCCCCCCAGACCGAGCTTGTCCTGCAGAGCCTCGGTCCGTCTGAGGCGGGCATCGTCCGCCCTGCCGTACAGACTCAGAACGTAGGCCAGGTAGGCGCGGAAGTAGGGGCTGAGCC
>CAZNXK010000363.1:0-1014 GCA_964576835.1 uncultured Treponemataceae bacterium
ATAGTGAAGAGCCGTATGCGTTAATAGCGCACGTACGGTTCCGTGAGGGGGGCGGCCCAGCCTGATGTCAGCTGACCCAAGGGCTGGGCACGCCTCTACTCGACCTTCGTGCGCACAAAAAACTACTTGACTTACGGTTATACTGAGGTTATACTCAAATCCATGAAGACAGCAATCTCTCTACCAGATACTTTATATTCTGATGCGGATAAAATCGCTCAGTCTATGGGAATTCCCAGAAGCCAGTTATTTGTGAAAGCTTTGGAGGAATTTATTATTCATCATAAGAAGGAAGCGATTACTGAAAGATTGAATACCGTATATAAAAATATTGATCAGAATAATGAGATATTAAGTAATTCGATAGAATCAATGCGAAGGTTAACCAAAGATGATGCGTGGTGAAATATGGTGGGCTGACTTTGGAATTCCATTTGGTAGTGAAACTGGATTTAGACGACCTGTTTTAATTATTCAAGATGATTCGTTCAATAGGAGTAAGATTAGCACAATTATTGTAATACCATTAACTACCAATCTTGCATTAGAGAATGCTCCTGGTAATGTTTTAGTTGAGAAAGAAGAATCTGGATTGTCGAAAGATTCAATACTAGTTGTATCACAATTGTCAGCAATAGACAAAGCTAGAATGATAGAACGAATAAGCAGAATAGAATCGAATATTTTAAGAGAAGTAGAATATGGAATAAATATGATTTTAGGATTTCTATAAGATTTCTAACAATCGCTTCAACCGGATAGCGCTATTGTCACGGTTTGTGCAGCTATAAGCGAATTGAAGAAGCCTTGCACGAAAGGCACAAACCGCGCCAATCCGCTTCGCGGAACGGGCGGCGCAGGTTAAGCGTACTCCATGCCGATACTCTTCATGCTTGGCCTCATCTTCATATTGCCAAAGATGAGATTGAGTTCGGGTGCGATAGGCACGGCAAGGCCGGACGGAATCTGTCAAGATAGTTGTCGCATGGTTTATGCAGTTCTTTGAGATGATTC
>CAZNXK010000364.1:0-1010 GCA_964576835.1 uncultured Treponemataceae bacterium
CTTCCTCCGGTGGAAAGGATGCGGGAATCGCGGCCTGGCTGCAAGACCGGGGGGCGGCTGCTCGGCTCCTTGACCCCGCTCTGGGGGCCCCGTACGATGCGCGCCATGAGCGTTGCGACCCACGTGTCCTGGGCCCTGTTGATCCCGGCAGAGGTACAGTGCGAGTACACCGGGATCTCCCAGGGGAGTTACTTCACGGATCTGGAGAGCGCCATCGACGTCTCCGCGCGCTTCCCGGACCTTTTCGAGGCCGCCGCCGGCTTCCGTCAACCCCTGAGCTACTCCACCCCCGTGACCGCGTACGAGGGAGTGGCCGCCCTGGGGGGAGAGCTCGTCTTCCCGGCGGAGCACCAGCCCATGGTGAGGAACCAGGGGCACGTCCTCGCTGCCCCGGAGGACGTGGATCGCCTGACGGTGCCCGATCCCTGGAAGAACAAGCGTTTCCGGCGTTTTGTGGAGTGGCGCCGCGATCTGGGGCGTCGCTTCGGAGACAAAGCTGTGGGCGGCATCGCCGGGCAGGAGGGCCCCATCACCACCGCGGGCCTCCTGCGGGGCGAACGGTTCTTCCTCGACTGTGCCATGGATCGGCATCGGGCCCATCGACTGCTCGAGGTGGTAACGGACACCTTCATCGCGTTCACCCGTGCGTCGCGCGAAGTGGAGGGAAGCTCTCCGCGTGTCGTGGGAATCGCGGACGACTACTCCGGCTTGATCGGCCCGGACATGTGGCCCGATCTGGTGTTGCCGTACTATCGGCGGATCATCGAGGCCTTGGGACCCGACGGCTGCTGGATGCACACGGAGCTCGTGCGACGCGAACACCTGCCCCTCTTCAAGGAGCTCCCTCTCACCGGCCTCAACTTCGCCGAGGACCAGTACCTCTCACCGCGCGACATGATCGAGCTCGGTCCCGATGTGCCCTGGGGATGGCACATCCTCACGGTCTCGGAGATGCAGCAGGGGACCCCCGACTCCCTCCACCGGCGTTACCGGGAGCTCGTGGGCATGGG
>CAZNXK010000365.1:0-1008 GCA_964576835.1 uncultured Treponemataceae bacterium
GAAAATCCCCGTGCGGGTAGCCGGCCGGTTGGTCGTATTGGGGGATCATACCAAGCAACCCAAGGATGCCCGCCGCATGCCGCAGGTGACCACAATGCACCAGGATTCCGAGACCTCCAGCAAGCCCTCTTTCTTCCGTGGGCATCACTGGGCGTGCTTGAGCCTCTTGGGTCAGTCCCTTTCCAAGCGTTTCTCCCTGCCTTTATGGGCAGAAATCCATCCCGAGGATCTTCCCGACTCGCGTGCAGTTCGTCTTGTGCAGGTCGCTTCCCAGATAGCCGAGAGGATGCAAACTTCCGTCTACCTCGTGCTGGATGCCTTCTTCTCCGTCGGTCCTGTCTTTCAGGTCGCCGCCCAGTCCGCGGGTCGTCTGCATATCCTCACGCGTGCCAAGAAAAACATCGTCGCCTACACTCTGCCCGCTTCGAATGCAAAACGGCGCGGTCGCCCCCGGCTGTATGGCGACAAACTCAAGCTCCTATCTCTCTTCGATACCCAGCCGGGAAAGTTCCTACGCTTCGAGGCTGAGGTCTATCAAAGAAAAGAACCCGTGCGCTATCTTGTGCAGGATCTGATCTGGAAACCGACCAAAGGGCTACTTCGGTTCTTCCTCATCGAGAGTTCGCGGGGACGCCTAATTCTGCTCAGCTCCGATCTGAGTCTGTCGGTCCAAGATGCGTTGCAGCTGTACACTTCTCGGGTGACCATCGAATGCTTGTTCGCTTCACTGAAAAACCTCCTCGGCGGTTTGGCCTATCACTTTTGGTCCAAATACCTTGAACCGGTCTCGCGCCGTCCAGTGAGAAAGCAACACGTGCTTCCTGTGTCCAGCCATCCGGAGAAAACCCGCAACACCTTGGAGGCAATCCATAAATTCTTAGCCGTCCATCTGGTCGTGGTGGGCACTCTGCGAATCCTGGCCGCCCGCTGCACCCAGGACATTCGTCGTCATGCGCACTGCTGGTTGCGCACCCCATGCGGTGAAGTACCTTCAGAATTCGTAACGCG